>NZ_JBSVZB010000036.1:0-82420 GCF_054072015.1 Cupriavidus sp. CP313
GTGAAACAGCTCCGCGCCGATGATAGTGCGGATACCCGTGTGAAAGTAGGTCATCGCCAGGCTCTTATACCGCAGAACCCCCAGCCCCAAAGGCTGGGGGTTTTTGCTTTGGCGCGGCGGAAATGCAATGGCTCGCCGCCGCTCCGGCGTAATACCAAGCCGGTAGCGACGGATAAAGAAGTTCTTCGCAGATTTGCGGGTGGGTGGTCCTTGGAGAGCCCCTGGTTTCGCCCCCAAAGGGGCGAGTCACTTTTGCCCGAGCAACAAAAGTGACTCGCCGGCTACGCCGGCGAAACAACCACCCCCGCCAAGGGCCACAAGACGACCCCATGGCGCTAAGCTCCAAACCGGCATCCTCGCGAACCCAGCCTTTCGCGTGCGAATCCTCCTCGGATTCCACCATTGAGGTTTTGTGGGAGTGCCGATCAAACATGCGCAAATGTGGCGCCAAAAGACCGGCATCATCGGCTAACAGTGAGCAAATGCGGAAATTGAATGCCGCCGCGGAGTCGAGCACGCAAAGGCGGCATACCCAACCAAATGCTTAATCGGCTTCGATCTGCATCGACTTAAGCAGCGGCTGCCACTTGTCGCTTTCAGCCTTGAGCAGCGTGCGCAGGCCTTCCGGCGTCTGCTTGTCGGCCGGCACGATTTCCGCGCCCAGGCCATCGAGCTTCTTGATCACCACGGGATCTTGCAGCCCCTTCTGCAGGGCCTTGGTTAGCCGCGCCACCGCAGCGGGCGGCGTGCCCTTCGGCGCGTAGATGCCATGCCAGACCTTGACGTCAAAGCCCTTGAGACCGCCTTCCTGCAGCGTTGGCGCACTGGGCAGAGCCTTGATCCGCGCCGGCGTGGTCACGCCGAACAGGCGCACGCGGTCGGCCTGGATATGCGGCAGCGTGGCCGTGGTCTGGTCGCACAGCAGGTCGACCTGGCCGCCCAGCAGCGCGGTCAGCGCGGGGCCGGCGCCCTGATAAGGGATCGCATTGAGCTTCACGTGGACCGATTGCTCGAACAGCACGCCGCATAGCTGCGATACGGCGCCCAGCCCGGCATTGGCCAGCGACACCTTGTCCTTGTTCTGCGTCACGTAGCGGATCAGTTCCGGCACGGTCTTGGCTGGCAGGTCCTTGCGGCCCATCAGGGTCATCGGCACGTCCGCCACCTGGCCGACATACTCGAAATCCTTCAGCGGCGCGTAGGACAGCTTCTTGTACAGTGCCGGCGCGGTCGCCATGCCGTTATGGTGGATCAGCAGTGTATAGCCGTCTGCCTGTGCGCGGGCGACAAAGGCGGCAGCAACGGTGCCGCCGGCGCCGGTGCGGTTTTCCACCACCACGCTCTGGCCGAGATCCTGCGACATTGCCTGCGCCAGTGTGCGTGCCACGACATCGGTCGGGCCGCCGGCGGAGTAGGGGACGACCAGCGTGATCGGCTTGCCGGGGTAGGCGTCAGCCGCCACCGCGCCGCTTGTGCCAGCCAGCGCCGAGGCCATCACCATCACGCCCGCCAGCCATCGTGGCCCGGCGTGCAAATACTTCGCATCCTTCATTGCTGTCTCCAGATTGGTGCCGCACCGTGAGTCCGGGGCGGCTTGTCGGGGTTGCGCGGCTAGCATGGGGGCATGCCGCAGCGACCACAATCTGGTTCTCGTGAAGGGTGCCTAATCCCTGATGAAAGATCAGGCCGGCTGGCCGTGCGTGGCGACCACGCGGTATGTGCTTTGCACGAAACCGCTCTCGTAGGTGGTGGTGCGCAGGTGAGCCAATTGGATGTCGTGTCCGGCATCGCCGAACAGCGCGATGCCATGGCCGATCAGCACCGGGATGCGGGTGATTGTCAGCGTATCGATCAGGCCATCGGCCAGGAAGGACTGGATCAGCTTGCCGCCGTCGACATAGACACTGGTCGCACCGGCTGCGGCCAGTGCCGCGGCGGCTTCGCGCACCGTGCCGCGCAGCAGGCGCACATCGTCGGCCAGGGCTGGCGGGACGGCGTCGGCCGCCAGGGTGTTGCTCATGACCATCACCCGCTTGCCGGCATAGGGCCAGGGGTCGAAGGTCAGCACTTTCTCGTAGGTATTGCGCCCCAGCAGCAGCGTGTCGACCGACTGCATGTAGGCGGCGTAGCCGTGGTCATCGCTGGAGGTGGTGGCGGACAGCAGCCAGTCCAGGTCGCCGTCGGCGCGGGCGATGAAGCCGTCGAGGCTGGTGGCGATAAAGACAGAGAAACGCAGGTTCGGTGCAGTGGTCAAGGCTCGCTCCGGGTCGGGGCGATCCGGGGAAGCTGCGGGCAGCCTGCCGGATCCGGGCAGCTATGCTAACCCGGTTGCCCCGCCACTGCACCGCTCAGGCGACTTCGGCCACGCGCACTTCCACCAGCAGCTTCTTCAGTTCCGGCACGCACGAGCCGCAGTTGCCGCCGGCCTTGACGCAGGCGGTGATCTCCGCGGGCGTCTTCAGGTCGTGCTTGCGCACCGCGTCGCAGATGGTGTTGCGGCCCACGCCAAAGCACGAGCACACCGTCGGGCCGGTGTCGGCGCCTTTCTCCATCGGCTGGCCGAGCAGCAGGCCGATGCGGTCGGCGTCTTCCAGCCGCTCGCGGCCGAACAGGCCGGCGAGCCACGCGCGCGAGGGCAGCTCGGGCCGCGTCGACACGTAGACGCACGCTTCAAGCCGGTCGTTGACGACATAGCCCGCATGGTAGACGCCGGCGGTGCGGTCCTCATACTCGAGCCAGTCGGCGTCCGGGTCGGTCACGCCGAGCAGCGCGCGGGCCCAGGCGGTGCGGTCGGCCACGGTGTCGCGGCCGGCGAATTCATAGCGCTGGAACTGTCGGCCCTGCACGCGCGTCCAGTAGGTCAGCGCTTCCGCGGGCAGCGCGCCGCGGCTCAGCACGAAGCCGTGCCAGTTCACGCCGAATGGCTCCACCCGCACCGGCGTGTGCTTGAACTCGGGCTCGCCGGATACAGGATCCACCACCGGATTGACCAGCGCGCCGACGCGCGCGTCGGAGCTGAACTGGCCGTTCCAGTGGATCGGCACGAACACGCTGCCGCGCGGGATGCCGCCGCCATGGCGCACGCGTGCCACCATCGCGCCCCAGCGCGTGCTGACGCGTGCGAGCTTGCCTTCGCCCACGCCGGACAGCAGCGCGTCCTGCGGGTGCATGTCGACGAAGGGCTCGGGCAGGTGGTCGGCCAGCTTGGACGACTTGCCGGTGCGCGTCATGGTGTGCCACTGGTCGCGCACGCGGCCGGTGTTGAGGATGAGCGGGAAATCGTCGTCGGGCGCGTGGGCCGGCGCGCGCGGCGGCGTGGCGACAAAGCGGGCCAGGCCGTCGGCATGGGCGTAGCGCCCGTCGGCAAACAGGCGCTGCGTGCCGGCGCCGGCCGGTGCGCCCGCGGGCAGCGGCCATTGCACGGGCTCCAGCGCGTCATAGTGCTCCTGGTCCAGGCCGACCAGCCCGCCGATGTCGAACACGCGCGGTGCGGCATCGTTGCGCCAGGCGCTCAGGCGCGCGTGCTCGTCGAAAATTTCATGCACGCCCGCATAGTCGAAGCCGTCAAAGCCCATGCGGCGCGCGACGTCGCACAGGATCTGCCAGTCGGCGCGCGCCTCGCCAGGCGCGGGCAGGAACGCGCGCTGGCGGGAAATGCGCCGTTCCGAGTTGGTAACGGTGCCGTCTTTCTCGCCCCAGCCCAGCGCGGGCAGCAGCACGTGCGCGGCGGCGTTGGTGTCGGTGCGCTCAATGATGTCGCTGGTGACCACCAGTTCGCACTTGGCCAGCGCGCGGCGCACCTGGTCGGCGTCGGGCAGGCTCACCACGGGGTTCGTGGCGATCACCCAGACCGCCTTGACGCGGCCGGCTTCGATGGCCTCGAACAGTTCCACCGCCTTCAGGCCCGGGCGGTCGGCCACCACCGGCGATTGCCAGAAGCTTTGCACGACGTCGCGATGCAGCGGATTGGCCAGCTCCATGTGCGCGGCCAGCATGTTGGCCAGGCCGCCGACCTCGCGCCCGCCCATTGCATTGGGCTGGCCGGTGAGCGAGAACGGGCCCATGCCCGGGGCGCCGATGCGGCCGGTCAGCAGGTGGCAGTTGATGATGCTGTTGACCTTGTCGGTGCCTGCCGACGACTGGTTGACGCCTTGCGAGAAGGCCGTCACGGTCTTTTCGGTCTCCGCGAACAGCTGGTAGAACGCCAGCACGTCCTGCACGTTCAGCTTGCAGGCGCGGGCCACGGCAGCCGGATCGGCGCAGTCCGCGTCCGCGGCCTGCAGGGCTTCGTCCAGCCCCGCGGTGCTGGCGGCGACGAAGGCGGCGTTGGTGCGGCCTTCGCGCGCCAGGTAGCTCAGCAGCCCGTTGAAGAGCCACACGTCGGTGCCCGGGCGGATCGCGAGGTGCAGGTCGGCCAGTTCGCAGGTGGCGGTGCGGCGCGGGTCGATCGCCACGATCTTCATCTCGGGGCGCGCTTCCTTGGCCTGGGACAGGCGCTGGAACAGGATCGGATGGCACCACGCGGTGTTGGAACCCACCAGCACCACCAGGTCGGCCAGTTCCAGGTCTTCGTAGTTGCCCGGCACCAGGTCTTCGCCGAAGGCGCGCTTGTGGCCGGCCACGGCCGACGACATGCACAGGCGCGAGTTGGTGTCGATATTGGCGCTGCCGATGAAGCCCTTCATCAGCTTGTTGGCGATGTAGTAGTCCTCGGTCAGCAGCTGGCCCGAGACATAAAGCGCGACCGAATCCGGGCCGTGGCGGCGGACGATGTCCGAGAAGCCCTGAGCCACGGTGTCCAGCGCACGGTCCCACGAGACTTCCTGCAGGCTGCCGTCCGCGTCGCGCAGCTTGGGGTGGAGCAGGCGGCCTTCAAGGTCCACCGTCTCGCCCAGCGCCGAGCCCTTGACGCACAGCCGGCCATAGTTGGACGGGTGCTGCGCGTCGCCCGCGATCTCGACCTGGCCGTCGGCACGCACGGTGGCGTGCACGCCGCAGCCGACGCCGCAATACGGGCAGGTGGTGGCGGTGGTGATGGTCGGGGTAGCCGAAACGACCGGGATGTCGGACAGGTTCACGCGTTCTCCGTGCGGGGGCGTTATATGGCTTACGGTGATGCTTATGCGGCGAGCGCTTCGCACTGCGCCTGACCGAACAGCAGGCGCTGGCGCAGCGCGCCCACCGGCGTGCGGCGCTGGATCATGTCGAAGTACCAGGGGCCGTCCTGCACGTCGCCGTACAGCACGGCGCCGACCAGGTAACCGTCCTGCAGCACCAGGCGCTTGTAGACGCCGCGGCGCGGATCGCGCAGCACCAGGTCTTCACTGCCTTCGCTGCCGATGAAGTCGCCGGCGGAATACAGGTCGACGCCGGTCACTTTCAGTTTAGTCGCGGTGGCCTGCTGCACGTAGTGGCGATGGCCAGCGCCGGCGAGATGGGCAGCGCACACGCGCGCCTGGTCCCAGATCGGCGCCACCAGGCCGAAGGTGGCCTGGCGATGCTGCACGCACTCGCCCACGGCGTAGATGCGCGGATCGTAGGTCTGCAGCGTGTCGTCGACGACGATGGCGCGCTCGCAGTGCAGGCCGGCGCCGGCGGCCAGCTCGATATTGGGGCGCACGCCCGCGGTCATCACCACCAGGTCGGCGGGGATCTCGCTGCCGTCCTTGAAGCGCACGCCGGTGACACGGTCCGTGCCGAGGATCTCCGCAGTCTGCGCGCCCAGCAGGAAGCGCAGGCCCTTGCGTTCGAGCGCGCTCTGGAGCAGCGTGGCAGCGGGCTTGTCGAGCTGGCGCTCCATCAGGCTGTCGGGCAGGTGAACTACGGTCACGTCCATGCCCTGGCGCAGCAGCCCGTTGGCCGCCTCCAGGCCGAGCAGGCCGCCGCCGATCACCACCGCATGGCGGTGGTCGCGCGCGGCTTGCTGCATGGTCTCCACGTCCTGGATATCGCGAAAGGCGATCACGCCGTCGAGCTGGTGCCCCGGCACCGGCAGGATGAAGGGCTTGGAGCCGGTGGCCAGCAGCAGGCGGTCGTAGCGCACTTCGCGGCCGGAGGCCGAGCGCACGATGCGGCGCGGGCGGTCGATGGCCACCACCGGATCGCCGGCAAGCAGTTCGATGCCACGCTCGGCGTACCACTCGCGCGTATTCAGCATGATGTCCGCCACCGACTTTTCGCCGGCCAGCACCGGCGACAGCAGGATGCGGTTGTAGTTGCCGTGCGGCTCGGCCCCGAACACCGTGATGTCGTACAGGTCCGGGGCGAGCCTGAGCAGTTCCTCGACGGTGCGCATGCCGGCCATGCCGTTGCCGACGACGACCAGGCGCGGGCGGGCTTGGGGGTTGGCGGAAGGCGTCATGCCGGCATCTCCGTTGGCGTGGCTTGAGGACAGGGGGAACATCAAATGGGCGCCGGTGTCAGGCGGCGAGTTCTTCCTCGGCCTCGCTCACGGCCACGCCGGCGGCGATCCAGACCTTGCCGTCATAGACGCGTGCGGCGTAAGCGTTGACCGAATGCTCGGGGGCTTCCAGGCACTCGCCGGTGCGCAGGTCGAAGTGATGCTTGTAGATCGGCGAAGCCACCACCAGGCGCTCGCCCAGGTTGCCGACCAGCCCGCGCGACAGCACCGCGGCCTGCGAGTTGGGATCGAAGTTGTCGATGGCGTAGACTTCGTCGCCACGGCCGATGCGGAACACGGCGACCTGTTTGTCGTCCACCAGCGCGCACACACCAGTATTGGGCACGATATCGCGTACGGTGCAGACGGCGGTCCAGGTCTCAGGATGGTGGGGATGGCTCATCACGTTCTCCTTGTTTGCGGGCACGGTCAGGCTGCTTTTGCGGGCATGGCAACCACGGGAATCTGGCTCAGGCGGGAACGATGCAATTTCCGTTCCTCCGGCGTGGCCGGGCGGATCTGCCCGCGCTCTTCGATGAAGGCGACGTTGTCGTCGCGGCGGTCGCTGTTGACGAAGTGGCGGAAGCGCTTGCGCGTCTCGGGATCGGTCACGGCCATCTTCCACTCGTCTTCGTAGGTGTCGACCACGTGCTGCATCTCGGCTTCAAGCTCGGCGGCGATGCCCAGCTTGTCGTCCAGCACCACGGCCTTCAGGTAGTCCAGGCCGCCTTCCAGGTTGTCGCGCCAGACGCTGGTGCGCTGCAGGCGGTCGGCGGTGCGCACGTAGAACATCAGGAAGCGGTCGATGTAGCGCACCAGGGTGTCGTGGTCGAGGTCGCTGGCCAGCAGCTCTGCATGGCGCGGCTTCATGCCGCCGTTGCCGCACACGTACAGGTTCCAGCCCTTGTCCGTGGCAATCACGCCAACGTCCTTGCCTTGCGCCTCGGCGCATTCGCGGGTGCAGCCGGACACGCCGAACTTGATCTTGTGCGGCGCGCGCAGGCCCTTGTAGCGGTTCTCCAGCTCGATCGCCAGGCCCACCGAATCGCCCACGCCATAGCGGCACCACGTGGAGCCCACGCACGACTTCACCGTGCGCAGCGCCTTGCCGTAAGCATGGCCGGACTCAAAGCCGGCGGCGATCAGTTCTTCCCAGATGAAGGGCAGTTCCTCGGCGCGTGCACCAAAAAGGTCCACGCGCTGGCCGCCGGTGATCTTGGTGTAGAGACCGTATTTCTTGGCCACCTGGCCGACCGCGATCAGGCCCTCGGGCGTGACTTCGCCGCCCGGCATGCGCGGCACCACCGAATAGGTGCCGTCCTTCTGGATGTTGGCCAGGTAGTAGTCGTTGGAGTCCTGCAGGCTGGCGTGCTCTTCCTTGAGCACGAACTCGTTCCAGCACGAGGCCAGGATGCTGCCCACCGCGGGCTTGCAGATGTCGCAGCCCATGCCCTTGCCATGCGCTTCCAGCAGCGCATCGAAGGACTTGAACTTGCCCACGCGCACCAGGTGATACAGCTCCTGGCGCGAGTACGGGAAGTGCTCGCAGAGGTGGTTGTTGACGGCCATGCCCTGCTTCTTCATCTCGGCCTTCATGATCTGCGTGACCAGCGGCACGCAGCCGCCGCAGGCAGTGCCGGCCTTGGTGCAGGTCTTGAGCGCGCCGATGCTGGTGGCGCCGTCGCACACGGCCGCACAGATCTCGCTCTTGGAGACGTTGTTGCACGAGCAGATCTGGGCGGTGTCGGGCAGGGCGTCGGCGCCCAGCGCGGGCCTGGCCTTGCCGCTGCTGTCGGGCAGGATCAGGAACTCGGGCGACTCGGGCAGCTCGATCTTGTTCAGCATCATCTGCAGCAGCGTGCCGTACTCGCTGGCGTCGCCGATCAGCACGCCGCCCAGCAGGTACTTGCCGCAGTCGGACACCACCAGCTTCTTGTAGACCTCCTTGCGGTCGTCGCTGAACTGGTAAATGCGCGTGCCCGGCACGGTGCCGTGCGGGTCGCCGATGCTGGCCACGTCCACGCCCATCAGCTTGAGCTTGGTGCTCATGTCGGCGCCGCCGAACTCCGCGCTTTCGCCTTGCAGGTGGCGCGCGGCGACGCGGGCCATGTCATAGCCCGGCGCCACCAGGCCGTAGATCTTGCCTTGCCACAGCGCGCATTCGCCGATGGCGTAGATGTCCGGGTCCGAGGTGAGGCACTGGTTGTCCACCACGATGCCGCCGCGCTCGCCCACCGCCAGGCCGCTGGCGCGGGCCAGTTCGTCGCGCGGGCGGATGCCGGCCGAGAACACGATCATGTCGGTGTCGAGGTGGGTGCCGTCGGCAAACACCATGCGGTGCGTGCCGTCTTCGCCGTCGACGATTTCAACGGTGTTCTTGCCGGTATGCGCGGTCACGCCCAGGCCCTGGATCTTCTGGCGCAGCATGCGGCCGCCGCCTTCGTCGACCTGAACCGCCATCAGGCGCGGCGCAAATTCCACCACATGCGTCTGCAGGTCCATGTCGCGCAGCGCCTTGGCGCACTCCAGGCCGAGCAGGCCACCGCCGACCACCACGCCGGTCTTGGAGCGCGCACCGCATTCGCGCATCGCTTCCAGGTCTTCGATGGTGCGATAGACAAAGCAGTCCTTGCGGTCCTTGCCCGGCACCGGCGGCACGAAGGGGTAGGAGCCGGTGGCGAGGATCAGCTTGTCATAGGACAGGGTCTCGCCGGTCGATACCTTCACCGTGCGCGCGGCGCGGTCGATCTCCACGGCGCGGGCATTCAGGCGCAGCAGCATGTTGTTGTGCTGCTCGAAGAAGCCCGCGGGCACCAGCGACAGGTCTTCGGCCGACTTGCCGGCGAAGAACTCGGACAGGTGCACGCGATCGTAGGCGGGACGCGGTTCTTCGCACAGCACGGTCACTTCCACGTTCTGGGCGCCGGCTTCCGCCAGGCATTCCAGGAACTTGTGACCCACCATGCCGTGGCCGACGATGATCAGTTTCATGATGCTTTCCTTGTCCGTAGTCAGTCTTTGCTGCTTGTTGTGCTGTGGGGGCGATGCAGGGGATTCAGTTGGCCAGCGCGCTGTCGTACAGCGCCTGCTCCTGGGCCTTGTGCTCGGCGCTGAAGCGGATGGCGATGGCGCACAGTGCGGCGATGGTGGCAAGGACGCCCAGCACCGACAGCGTGTGCTGCAGGTCGCCCAGGCCCTTGAGCAGGAAGCCCGCGGCGACGGCGCCAACGTTGCCGCCCGCGCCGATGATGCCGGCCACGCCGCCCAGCGCCTTGCGGTCGATAAAGGGCACCAGGGCGTAGGTCGCGCCGCAGGCCATGTGGGTGAACAGGCCGAACAGCAGCATCGCGACCACGGCCAGGGTCACGCTGCCGGCCTGCGCGAACCACAGCAGGCCCAGGCCTTCGCCCAGGATCAGCACGAACAGCAGCGTGGCGCGTGCGTCCAGGCCGCGGCGGCGCGCCGCCTTGTCCGACAGCCAGCCACCCAGGGCGCGGGCAAACAGCGCCAGCAGGCCGAAGCTCGCGGCGGCCATGCCGGCGGCCTTCAGGCTCAGGCCGAAGCGGTCCACGTAATACGAGGCGGCGATGTTGTGGATGAAGATCTCCACGCCGAAGCAGGCGCCGTAGGTGATGAACAGCAGCCACACGCGATAGTTGGCGCTGGCGGCGCGGAAGCTGGCCCAGCCGCCGCCCTTGCCACCGTCCTTGCCGGTGATGGCGATGCCGCGGGCGCGCAGGTCCGAATAGTTGCCTTCCGGGCAGTCCTGGGTGAAGCGCCAGTAGATGACGGCCATGATCAGCATCAGCACGCCCGGCACCAGCAGGGCGAAGCGCCAGCCGAACGCGTGGTCGGCGCCGAGCATCAGCACGGCGGCCAGCAGCAGCGGCATGATGGCCTGCGCGGCGCCACCGCCGGCGTTGCCCCAGCCTGCCGCAGCCGCGTTGGCGGTGCCGACTACGTTGGGCGCGAACATCACCGAGGTGTGGTACTGCGTGATCACAAAGCTGGCGCCGACTGCGCCGATCAGCAGGCGGAAGGTCAGGAAGGTCTCGTAGTTCTGTGCCAGCGCCACCCCCAGCACCGGCAGCGCGCCCAGCGCCAGCAGGCCGGTGTAGGTCTTGCGCGGGCCGAAGCGGTCGCACATCGGGCCGATCACCAGGCGCACCAGGATGGTCACCGCCACCGCCGCGATATTGATGTTGGCGATCTGTCCCGGCGTCAGGCCGAACTCGCCCTTGAGCACCGGCATCAGCGGCGCGCAGGCAAACCACGCAAAAAAGCAGACGAAGAACGCCATCCAGGTCAGGTGGAAGGCGCGCATCTGCGGGGTCTTAAAGCTCAGCAGCTCGATGCGGGTGGCTTTGGCGGTCATCGTCCTTGGCTCCAAAAACAAATGGCGTCCCGCAAACCAGGCCGTTCAGGCCAGTTCAGGGGACGCCGTTGTCCTGACAGCCACTACATGGGATAGGGGCTGCGTATGTGGGGTGGGCCGGTCGCCGTTGACGGGCCCGTACCCTGTTACGCAAGGGGTGTGCCAGGCCGGTATGTGACGGTGAATGGGGGTTTGTTGCGCTGAGGTGCGGCGGAGTGATGCGGGGATGCGCTGTGGTGGGGCGGCCGCCGGGCTGGTGGCACACTCATGGTGCAGTGCGGTGGGCTGCGCTGGTGCTATGCAGCACCGTGGTCGGTGCTACTGGTCCGAAGCCGGGGAGTGGGCGTTGACGGGAGCGATCCGCATATCGCGCGGCGATACTTCCGCGCCGTCCTCGTCAACCAGTGCCGCGCGCACCAGCTTGCCGCTGGCGCGCGAGCGGATCTGCACCGGGCCTTCGCCGGACGGGGCCATGTGGCTGTCGCCCCACTGCATCAGGCCGACCAGCACCGGCAGCAACTCCACGGCGGCGCGGGTGGGGCGGTATTCGAAGCGTTCGCGCTCGCCGGGCTCGCGGTAGCCGACCTTGCGCAGCAGGCCGGCATCGGTCAGCGTCTTGAGGCGCGCGGACAGCACCGCGGGCGAGCATTCCAGCCGGCGCAGGAAGTCGTCGAAGCGCGTCACGCCGTGGAAGACGTCGCGCAAGATCAGGATCGTCCACTTTTCGCCGATCAGCGACAGCGTGGCGGCAATCGAGCAGTGGCGGAGGTCGGACGCATTGAAGGTCATGATGCCGGCAAGCATAGCACGCTGACTTCATTTGCAAAAGTCAGGTTATCTCCTATACTCTGACTACGAATTTTGAATCCAGATGGTGCCAGGATGGATGATCAAAGCGAAGCCCGCAGGGGCAAGGCGGAAAGCTGGACGGTGGGGCGGGGCGTGCAGGTCACGCTGCGCCGCACGCGGCCACAGGATGGCGGGGCGCTGCGCGCGCTGGTGGACGGGCTCTCGCGTGAAAGCCGCTACTTCCGCTTCCTGACCGGCGGGCGCGTGGTGGACCAGATTGTCGACGGCCTGGCCGCGCCCGGGCCGGGCGGCGTGGCGCTGGTGGTGGAGGCGCCCGACGAAGATGGTGTATCAGCCATTGTCGCCAGCGCGGAATACGTGGTGTCCG
This sequence comes from Cupriavidus sp. CP313, assembly GCF_054072015.1. Lineage (NCBI taxonomy): Bacteria > Pseudomonadati > Pseudomonadota > Betaproteobacteria > Burkholderiales > Burkholderiaceae > Cupriavidus > Cupriavidus sp. CP313. The sequence continues at coordinate 11,953 of NZ_JBSVZB010000036.1, forward strand.
GGCAGGTCGGGGAATTTGCCGTGGTCGTTGCCGACGGCTGGCAAGGGCAGGGACTGGGGCGGCGCCTGATCGCCAAGCTGTGCGAGCTGGCCCGCGCGGGCGGCCTGCGCACCCTGCGCGGCGACGTGCTCAGCGAGAACCGCCGCATGCTGGCCATCCTGCGCGGCTTCGGCTTTGCCAGCCGCCGCAATCCGGAGGACAGCTACCTGCATGAAGTCACGCTGGCGCTTGGCCAGCCGGCGCGCGGCGAGTTGCGGCTGCCGGCGGACTGGTTCAGCGCGGCCTGATCCCAACGGTCAACTGGCTTCGCGCTTGCCGCGCGAGGTCATGGTGCAACCGACCGAGGCCGTGATGATGCTGGCGATCGCCAGCCATTGCACCGCACTCAGTTGCTCATGCAGGAACGCCAGCCCGGCCAGCGCGCCCATGGCCGGCTCCATGCTCAGCAGGATGCCGAAGGTGCGCCGGTGCAGGCGCTTGAGCGCCACCATCTCCAGCGAATAGGGAATCGCGCTCGACAGGATGCCCACCGCCAGCCCGAACAGCAGCAGCGTCGGGCTGAACATCGCGGTGCCCGCATGTGCCAGCCCGAACGGCAGCACCACCAGGGCCGCCATGGTCAGCCCCAGCGAGGTGGCCTGCCCGCCGTGGGCGTTGCCCGCCATCTGCCCGAATACGATATACAGCGCCCAGCCCACCCCCGCGGCCAGCGCATAGCCGATGCCCACAGGATCCAGCGTGCCGGCGGCATCGCCCACCGGCAGCAACAGCAGCAGCCCGGCCACCGCAAAGCCAATCCACAGGAAATCGATCGCGCGCCGCGACGACAGCACCGCAACCGCCAGCGGCCCGGTGAACTCGATCGCGATCGCCAGCCCCAGCGGGATGGTGCGCAGCGACATGTAGAACAGCAGGTTGGTCGCGCCCAGCGCTGCGCCATACAGCGCGATCGCGCGCGCGTTGGTCCGCGTCAGCGGGATGCGCCACGGGCGCCAGACGCACAGCAGGATCAGCGCCGAGAAGCTCACCCGCAGCGCCGTGGTGCCCTGCGCCCCAAGCGCCGAGAACAGGCTCTTGGCAAACGAGGTGCCGATGCACAGCGACGCCATCGAGCCGGTCAGGGCCAGCACGGCGATCAGGGTCGAGCGTCGGTGGGCGGGGGTTTGCGGCAATTTGGGGATCCTGTTTGATGGCGTGGCCTGTGCAATGCTGCCGCATCATGCGGCAAGCGCGGCACGGGCGCCATATACAGGTGCGGGCCGATGGCTCAGTACAGTTGGCCAGGCCCGGAGCACGGGGCTGCTCAGTGGTCCCGCGCCGCCGCCTTGCGCCGCTTGCCGGGCTTGCTGGCGCAGTCCGGGCAACGGCCCAGCAGCGTCAGCTCATGGTGCTCCACCTCGAAGCCCGGCGGCGTGATGTCTTCCATGTGCCCGGGGCACCCTTCCAGCGGAAATACGCGATCGCACGTCAGGCACTGAAAGTAGTGGCGGTGCGTCACGGCGCCGGGTTCGCCCGCCAGTTCATAGCGGTCGGGCTGGCCCGGCAGTTCCACCGCATGCACCTGCGCATCGTCCAGCAGGGTGCGGATGTTGCGATAGACCGTGGCCAGACCCAGGGACGGCACCTGGCGCTGTGCCGCGGCCAGGATCTCGGCCGGGCTCAGGGGCCGGCCGGCTTCGCGCAGCGCGTCGATGACGGCGCCGCGTTGACGGGTCATGCGTTCCATGCCTAAAATCTTAATGAGAAATTATTATCATTAGTGAGTCGCTGCGGTTTGCCAGTCGGATGGCCGCCGCGGCGACTCGTCTTTTCGGGGTGTTCCTTATGCTGCTTGCGCAGCCCAGCCGTGCCCGGCGCCGCGCGCCGTTTTCGTTCCTGCCTGTTGTGCCAGACTTGCGCCCGGTCCAGGCGCGTTCACTGCGGCCGGTGGCCGCCCTGATGCTGGCGATGTCCGGCCTGGCCGAGGCGGCGGATACCGCCGAGGCCTCCGATATTACGCTGCCGGCGGTGTCGGTGGTCGGCACGGCCTCCGCATCATACAACCCGCGCGAAGCCTCCGGCGCGACCCGCACCGACACCCCGTTGCGCGAGATCCCGCAGTCGGTGCGCGTGGTGCCGCGCGCCATGCTCGACGATATCGCCGCGACCCGCTTTGACCAGACCTTCGACTATGTCAGCGGCATCGCGCGCCAGAACAATTTCGGCGGGCTGTGGGACAACTTCGCCATGCGCGGCTTCACCGGCCATGAGAACACCGGCGCGGGCTACCTGGTCAACAGCTTTGCTGCCAACCGCGGCTATACCGCACCGATGGACGCGGCCACCATCGAGCGCGTGGAAGTGCTCAAGGGCCCCACGTCATCGCTGTACGGCACCAGCGAGCCGGGCGGCACCTTCAACGTGGTCACGCGCCAGCCGCAGTTCCGGCCCGCGCAGCGCTATGGCTTCGAGCTTGGCACGCGTGACGGCTATCGTGTCACGGCCGACGTCACCGGCCCGCTCGGCGAGAACGTGGCCGGCCGGCTGATCGCCGTGGCCGACCACCAGGGCAGCACGCGCGACTACATCAACAGCCAGCGCTACCTGGTGGCGCCGTCGTTCACCTGGACGCTGGGCCACGACACCGTGCTGCAGTACGCGGCCGAATTCCAGCGCTACACCACGCCGATGGACCGCGGCGTGGTGGCCGTCAACGGCCAGCTGGGCCGCATCCCGCGCTCGCGCTTCCTGGGCGAGCCCGGCGACGGCGACATGCGGCTGGACAGCCAGGCGCACCAGCTCAGCGTGGAGCACCAGTTCAATCAAAACTGGAAGGGCAGGCTCGGCCTGTCGTACCGCGGCGGCGCGCTGACGGGGCATAGCAGCGAGGCGACTTCACTGGCCGCCGATGGCCGCACGCTCTGGCGCCAGCGGCGCTACCGCGACTTCCAGTCGGACGATGTCTCGCTGCAGGCCAGCGTGACCGGCAAGTTCAGCACCGGCCCGGTCGGGCATGAACTGCTGATGGGGGTGGATGCCTACCGCTTTGGCAATACCATGGCGATCCTGCGCAAGAACCCCAGCGCCGCGGCGCCGTACGCGATTGACATCTACGACCCGGCCTATGGCCAGCCGGCGCCGCCGATGCCGTGGAACATGGACACGTACGAGCGCCAGCGCAATATCGGCGCCTACGCGCAGGACCAGCTGAGCTTGGGCGAGCGCTGGCGCGTGCTGGCCGGCGTGCGCTTCGACGCCTTCGACCAGTCGCTGGACGACCGCCTGCGCGGCACGCGCACCACGCAGCACCAGAATGCGGTGTCGCCGCGCGTGGGCGTCAGCTACCTGGCCAGCCAGAACGTGTCGCTGTTTGCCAATGCCAGCCAGTCATTCCGTCCCAATGCCGGCGCTGACGCCGCGGGCCGGCCGTTCGACCCTGAACGCGGCCGCGCCGTGGAGGCCGGCATCAAGTTCGACAGCGAGGACCGCCGCACCGGCGCCACGCTGGCCATCTTTGAGATCCGCAAGCGCAATGTGCTGGCCGCCGACCCGTCCGATCCGTCCTTCTATATCGCCGCCGGCGAAGCGCGCAGCCGCGGCCTGGAGCTGGACGTGGCCGGGCAGCTTGGCACCCACTGGCGCGTATCGGGCAGCTTTGCGCTGACCGATGCCGAGATCACGCAGGACACGCGACTTGCCGCCGGCACGCCGCTGTCCAACGTGCCGCGCACCAGCGGCAGCGTGCTGGCGGTGTATGAGGATGCCGCGCCGGTGGGCCAGCGCTATGGCGTTGGTGCCGGCCTGCGTTACGTGGGGCGGCGTCCGGGCGATGTGCAGGACAGCTTCTCGCTGCCAGCCTATGTGCTGGTGGACCTGCATGGCTACTGGCAATACAGCCGCAACGTGCGCGTGTCGCTCAACCTGGGCAACCTGTTCGACAAGACCTATTACGCCAGCTCGTACAGCAGCCTGTGGATTGCGCCGGGCGCGGGCCGCACCGTGCGCCTGGGCGTGCAACTGAGCTATTGACGATGCTGCCAGCCAAGGCGCGCACTGCCGCGCCTCTGTCCTCTCCGACAGTCTTCCCTTCTGCCGCGGTCGCGCGGCCGGCCGGCGGCCGGCTGCTGTCCATCGACGCTCTGCGCGGACTGGTGATCCTGATCATGCTGCTGGACCACGTGCGGGATATGTTCTTCCTGCACGTCCAGGTGGCCGATCCCATGGATGTTGCCACGACCTCCCCGGCACTTTTCTTCAGCCGGCTCGCCGCGCATCTGTGCGCACCGGTTTTCATCTGGCTGGCCGGCGTATCGGCGTGGCTCTACGGTGCCGCCGGCCACGACCGGCGCGCCGTCAGCGGTTTCCTGCTCAAGCGCGGCGTGTTCCTGGTGCTGCTGGAGGTGACGCTGGTCGGCTTTGCCTGGACCGGGACCTTGCCGCCGCAGGTGATCTACCTGCAGGTGATCTGGGCCATCGGCCTGAGCATGATGGCGCTGGCGGCACTGGTGTGGCTGCCACGGGCGGTGCTGATTGCCGCGGGCATTGCGCTGGTGGCCGGCCACAACCTGCTGAGCCCGCTGCATTTCCCGGTGGACAGCGCCTGGCACGTGCCCTGGGCCATCCTGCACGACCGCACCTGGATCGAGGTGGCTGATGGCTTCAGGGTGCGCATCTCATACCCGGTGCTGCCGTGGATCGGCGTGATTGCGCTGGGCTATGCGGCGGGGCCGTGGTTTGCCGCCATGGTGCCTGCCGGGGTACGGCAGCGGCGGCTGGCCGGATGCGGGCTGGCGGCGCTGGCAGGCTTTGCGGTCCTGCGCGCGCTGAACGGCTACGGGCAGGAGCAGAAGTGGCTGGCGGGCAACGACGCCTTGCACACCGCGATGAGCTTCTTCAACGTCACCAAATACCCGCCGTCGCTGCTGTTCCTGTTGCTGACGCTGGGTGTGGGCTGGTTGCTGCTGGCGTGGCTGGAGTGTGCGCAAGGCAGCTGGATCGCGCGGCGCCTGGCCGTGTTCGGCGCCGTGCCGATGTTCTTCTACCTGCTGCACCTCTACGTGCTGCAGGGGCTGTACCAGGCCTGCGTGCACCGCTGGGGCCTGAACCAGGGCAAGGTGTTCGGTCTCGACCACGTCTGGCAGCTGTGGCTGGGGGCGGCCGTGCTGGCCCTGGTGCTGTGGCCGGCGGTGCGCTGGTTCGCGGCGCTGAAGGCAAGGCGGCGGGACTGGCGCTGGCTGAAGTACTTCTGACCAGCGCCTGGGTCCTGCACGCCCCGGCTCAGCGCGGCGTAGCCGCGACGGGTGCCGGCTGTGCCGCCGCCGGGGATTGCGCCGGAGCCTGAGGTTGCGCCACGGCCTGGGGCTGGGCGGCGGCCTGAGTCGGTGCCACGGCTTGAGGCTGTGCGGCGGCCTGGGGCCGCGCTACGGCCTGAGGTTGTGCCACGGGCTGAGGTTGCGCCACGGCTTGAGGCCGTGCTGCCGCCTGGGGCTGTGCCGCGGCTTGCGGCCGCGCGGCGGGTGCCTGGCGTGCGCCGCCATTGGCCGCCGGGGCGGCCTCGGTCACCTCGCGCCAGCCGCCGCCCAGCGACTTGTACAGCGATACGCGGCTGGTCAGGCCGGCCAGCTTGTACGTGATCAGCGCCTGCTGCGCGGTGTAGAGCTGGCGCTGCGCGTCGAACACGCCGAAGTAGTCGTCCACGCCGTTCTTGAATCGCATTTCCGACAGCCGCCGGGTCTCGCTGCCTTCGCGCACCAGGGCTTCCTGCGCCTGCACCTGGCGCTCATAGGTGGCGCGTGCCGCCATGCTGTCGGCGACCTCGCGGAACGCGGTCTGGATGGTCTTCTCGTAGTTGGCGATGTTGATGTCCTTGCGCACATTGGCCGCATCCAGCCCGGCACGATTGCGCCCCGCGTCGAAGATCGGCACGGTCAGCTGCGGCGCGAATACCCATGCCAAGCCGCCGGAGAACAGCCCCGCCAGGCTGCTGCTGGCCACGCCCAGCGCGCCGGTCAGCGAGATGCGCGGGAAGAACGCCGCGCGCGCCGCGCCGATATTGGCGTTGGCCGCCTTGAGGCGGTGCTCGGCGTTGAGGATGTCGGGGCGGCGCACCAGCACGCTGGACGGCAGCCCTTCGGGGAACTCGCTCACCAGGGTGCGCGCGTCCAGCGGATCTTGCGCGGCCGCGTTGGCGTTGGCAGTTGCCGCGCCGGCATCGGTCACGGATTTCGGCAACGGGCCGCCGATCAGCAAGGACAGCGCGTTCTCATCCTGCGCTACCTGCCGCGTGTATTGCTCAACGCCCACCTGCGAGGTCTGCACCTGGGTTTGCGCGCGATGCTGGTCCAGTTGCGCCATCGCACCGACCTGCCGCCCGCGCCGCACCATCTCCGCCGCGTCCTGCTGCGTCTTCAGCGTGTCCTGCGACAGCTTCAGCAGCGCGCGGTCGGCCAGCAGCGTCAGGTAGGCGTTGGCCACCTCGGACACCAGGCTGATCTGCGCACTGCGGCGCGCTTCTTCCGTGGCCATGTATTCCTCGAGGGCGGCATGCTTGAGGCTGCGCACCCGGCCGAAGAAATCAAGCTCGAATGCGGTGAAGCCGATGCCGGCGTTGTAGGTGGTGATCTGCGGCGACTGGCCCGCCGCGCGCAGCCGTTGCGGCAGCCGCTGCGAGACCATGCCGGCATTGCCTTCCACCGTGGGGAATTGCGCCGCGCGCTCGATTTGGTACAGCGCGCGCGCTTCGTCAATGGCAAGCGTGGCCATGCGCAGGTCGCGGTTGTTGGCCAGCGCCAGTTCGATCAGCTGGCGCAGTTGCGGGTCGACGAAAACATCGCGCCATCCCAGGTCCGCGGCCGAAGGACCGGCGGGTTGGGCCGGCTGGCCCGGCTGTGCCGCACCGGCCTGCGGGGTGCGGTAGGCAGCGCCCTCCGGCCACGCCGACGGGACCGGCGCGTCGGGGCGCTGGTACTGCGGCTCGAGCGTGCAGGCCGCAAGGGCCAGCACGAGTGCGCCGGGCAGCAGCAGGCGCGGCGGGGGCAGGGTACGGGGGCGTGGCAAGCTTCGCATGGATGGTTCCGGAGAGTGGTGATTGTTATCTGGCATGGTTCAGCCCAGCAGCGCGCGCCGCACAAAGCGCGACAGCGCCAGCTTGGGCTGCCCCTGCTGGGCGATGTTGTGTGCGGGATCGGTGAACAGCAGCCGGATCAGCGCGTGGCGTGCCGCCATGCCGGCGTTCAGGGCGATGCCCAGCAACTGGCCGTCACGGCGCACCACGCGGCACGGGATCCAGCCGGTCTGCGCGAGCCACAGCGCGCCCTCGGTGCCGGCGGGGAAGGCCGGCGCCAGCGGCGTGGTGACGGCAACGCCGTTGCAGGAAAGATCCCTGGTGGTCACGCGGTATTCCTTGTCATTCACGCGCAGCAGCGCTGCCGCGCGGTGCGGGAAGCGCTCTTCCTTGCGCGGGCGCGGCAGTTCCACGCAGACCAGCAGCGAGGCCAGGTACAGCATCAGCGCCACCCCGGTCCAGATCGTGTTGAAGGCGAGCCCTTGCGCATCGGGGTCCACCACCAGTGCGCGGCCCAGTCCCAGCGCGGAGAAGCCCAGCAACCCCGCGTACAGCGCAACGAACTTGCCGTGGATCACCAGCTTGGAGCGGTCCAGCCCCTTGTTGGTCACCTTGAACGGCCGCCCGAACGGCTTGAACATCGCGCTCACCAGCGATGCGGTGACGGCCAGCGCCGCCACGATCTGCGTGACTTCGGTGAAGATCGGCAGCGCGCGCTGGCCGGTGATCCAGATGCTGTACGCCCAGTACGCCACCAGCGCCGGCAGGCCGTAGGCGAGGAACTGCAGCGGCTCGCCGTACAGCGTGGAGACGCCGAAGTACCAGTACAGCAGCGGCCCTGCCAGCAGCATCAGCGTGAACGGCCGCGACAGCCAGTGCAACAGGCCGTGCACGTAGTGCAGCCGCTGCATCCCGGTGTAGACGCGCCCGCGCAGCGGCCCGTCCGCAGTCAGCGCCACCTGGATCGTGCCCAGCCCCCAGCGGCTGCGCTGGCTGATGTACTCGGGCAGGCCTTCGGCGGACAGGCCCACGCTCAGGCGCTCATTGAGCCAGCGCGTGATATAGCCGTGCGGCAGCAGCCGGTAGGTCAGGTGGATGTCCTCGGTCACCGTGCCGGTGGGGAAGCCGCCGATCAGGTCGATCAGGTCGCGCCGCACCACGAACGAGGTGCCGATGCAGAACGCCGCGCCCCAGGCGTCCTTGGCCGGCTGCATCACGTCGAAGAAGGCGCGTTGCTCATCGACCCAGCATTCGGTGGCGCGCAGGTTGTACTGGATCGGATCCGCGTTGTAGTAGAACTGGGGCGTCTGCACCACGCCCACGCGCGCATCGCTGAACAGGCCCACGGTGCGCAGCAGGATATTGCGATGCGGCGCGAAGTCGGCGTCCAGCACCAGGATGTAGGGCGCGCCGCCGGCCGCGGCGCTGTGGCGCAGGCCGTTGTTGAGATTGCCGGCCTTGGCGTGGGCATTGTCCGGGCGCGTCACGTAGTGCGCGCCGACGCCTTCGCAGAACTCGCGCAGCCAGTCGCGGCGGGTGTCGTCCAGCACCCAGACGCGGAAGTCCGGGTAGTCGATCGCCAGTGCCGAGACAATAGTCTTCTCCAGGATATCCAGGCCTTCGTTGTAGGTGGCGATGAAGATGTCCACCGGCGGCACCTGCTGCGCGCGGCGCAAGGCGGCCTCGCCCGCGTCGGCGTCGGGGGTGTGGTTGCTGGTGCGCGCCAGCACCACGATCGACAGCAGCGTATAGGTCAGCGTCATGCATTCGAAGGCAAAGAACACATGGGCCCACACGCTGGCGAAGGTCATCTGCCAGTCGGGCAGTGTTTCGCGGATGCGCCAGGTCAGGTACACCGCCAGCAGCAAGGCAGTGACGCCGCCGAACAGCACACGGTCCGCTGGCCGGTCATGCCGGCACAGCATCGAGAGCAGCACCATCGCCAGCAGCACGCCGCCGTTGATGACCAGCAGCGTCTGGTTTTCCAGAAACAGGGCGAACATCGTCACTCCTTTGCGGCGGTGTTGGTAGGGGCGGTTGCAGGTGCCGCGGCCGCAATGGCCGGCGGCGGGCAGGACGGCTCCAGGCATCCGCCCGGACGGAAGGGGTTCCAGCGCGCCGCGGCCAGCACGGCCCATGCGGTGGCGCCCAGGTGGGGCAGGTGGAAGTAGTGGAAGTCTTCCGTGGTCGAGGTGGGCCCGATCGACAGCCCGGTGCTGATGCGCGCCTCGGGCGTGGCGTAGAGCATCCCGGACGGCGCCCGCTGCGACAGCAGCAGCTGCCACAGTGGCTGCGCCTGTTGCGCCTGCCCGGTGGCCTGCAGCACCAGCGCGGCCTGCCCGGTGCCTTCGGTCCAGATGCCGTCGGGGCCGCCCTTGAAGCCGTAGCCCGCGCCGGCGCGGTGCTTGGCCTCTACCCACGCCAGGTTGCGGCGCCAGTCCTGCGGCGGATCCGGGATCGCGATCAGCGGCCACAGCACCGCATCCAGCGCGGACGGGCCGGCGTTTGGCGCGCGCCCATCGTCGCGCGTGCCGATGATGAAGCGGCCCTCGCGCGCCTGCCACATGGCGCCGACAAAGCCGCGCGAGCGCGCCGCGCCATCGCGCCAGCGCGGATCGTTGCGCTGGCTGGCGAGCCAGCTGAAGGCGGCATAGGTATCGACGTTGTGCTCGGTCGATTTCCAGCCCTGGCGGGTCTGCTTCGGCTCATGCCCGAAGAAGCCGCCGATATAGCCGGCGGGCGCGCCCGTGTCGGGCACGGTGGCATGCACCCAGCCCATCAGCGCGGCGGCGCCATCGAGGTAGCGCGCATCGCGCGTGGCGTCATGCACGGCCAGCAGCAGCAGCGCGGCCCAGGCCACGTTGCCGGTGGCGGTGCCGGCCTGGTAGGCATCTTCAAACCAGCGCTTGCTGGGTTCGTCCCACCAGCCTGGCAGCGGCACCGGTCCGGCCGGCAGCGGGCCGGCGCGGTAGGCGTTGCGCAGGCGCGCATCGCGGAAGTGGCGGTCCTGGCGGGTCGCCTGCAGCACGGCGTCGGCAATGCGGCGCGCTTCGGCGGGACGCTTGCAGGCCACCAGCGCGATGCCGGCCAGCGCGTTGTCGTAGACGAAGGCGGCATTGCGCAACGCCGGGGCAAGCGGCTCGCCGCCCGGCGCCGGCTCATAGCTGGCGAGAAACAAGGGGCCGTTGCCGCTTTCACGGCTGACGCGCTCGGCCAGCGTCCTGCAGCCGTCGGCCAGCAGCGTCTGCTGGGCTGGCTCGGCAGCGCGCGCCGCGCCTGGCGCCAGCGCGAGCACGGCGGGAAGCAGCGCGCCGGCAACCAGGCGGGGCAGGCGTGCAGTCGGGATCGGCAGTCGCATCCGGGTCTCCTTTGCCTGCGTCGGCGGTTATGTCAGCGATGCCCGCAGCTGGCCCAGCCAGCTCTGGTTCAGCGTCACGCGCGCCCAGCGGCCCATGCCGCAATGGCCGGACTGCGTTGGCCCTGCCGCCGCCCGTGCTGCTGTCCCTGAAGCAGCTCCAGCCTTGCCGGCCACGTTGCCCAGCGGGCGGTCGAGCTTGGCGATCACATAGATCTCGTTCTTCTCGATCGGCGGGAATGGCACGAAGTAACGCGCCTGGTCGCCGTCCGGCGCGCGCGGCAGCACCTCTGCCACCGATGCCGGCAACGCCGTGGGCACGCCGTCGACATGCACGTTCAGCCGTGCACCGGGCAGCAGGTTGTCGCTGAGGCTGCGCGGGAACACCGCCACCACGCGCGTCTGCGCGCAGTTGCTGGCGCGCGCCAGGGTGGCGCCGGCGGCCACGCGCATGCCGGGCTGCGCGATCAGGTCTTCGATGGTGCCGGGTTCGGTCGAGCGGATCTCCAGGTTCGAGAGCCGCTCGAGGCGTTCCTGTTCCGTGGCGATCATCTCGTCGACCGACTTGCCATAGGCCTCCAGTTGTTCCAGCTCTGCCGTCAGCTGTGCCGATTCCGCGCCCAGTACCTGGCGCCGCTGGGCCAGCGTGGCGCTGGGGCCGTCGGTGGACGAGGCATAGACCTTGTTGCGCGCGGCCTCGCTCACGCCGACGGCGTTATCCAGCTCGGCCTTGGCCGCTGCCTTGGCATTGGAGAGCATCGACAGCTGGTAGCGCGAGGCATTGGTGTAGGCCTCGCTGACGGCCCCGGCCCACTGCATGCTCTGGTTGCGGTTGACCACTTCCTGCTGCTGGTCTTCCTGTGCCCTGGCCGATGCCAGGCGCGCCTCCAGGGCGCGTACGCGCGTCCCGTGCTCGCGTTGCGCAGCGCTGTTGTAGCGCTGCAGGTCCTGCTCGGTGGCGGCCATCAGCCGGCGGTTGCTTTCCAGCCGCGCCTTGGCGGAGTCATGGCGCTGCTGGTTGTCGAGCTTCTTGCCGGTCAGGTCGACCAGCAGCGAGCGGTCGATGTTCGGGTTCTGCACGATCATCAGCGCCTGGTTGGCCGAGAACGGCTGGTCCGCGGCCACCATCTGCTTCATCACGATGCCTTCCACGGGAGACGTCACCAGGCTGACCGGGCTGTTCACCACGGCCCGCTCCGACGAGCGCGTAAACACATTTGGAAACATGATTGTCAGCACGGCCCAGATGATGAACAGCACCACGCCGTAGCCCGCCATGCGGGGCACGATATGCCACAGCGGCACGGGAACGGGTTGCGGGCGTTGCACCAGGCCGTCGCCGTGGGGCTGGCGCAGCGGTGCCGGTGTCAGCGGGTGTTGTCTGGGTGGCGGATTATTGTGCTGGTCGCCCATGGTGGTCTTCTCCGGCAAGCAAAGTCAAAAAGCATCCCCGCCGGCTGCACATGGTGCAGTCGGTCGAGCGTATTCGCAGGCAAGCGGGTAGCGTCGCGCAAGGGCTGTCGCGCGATGCCCGGCTTGCATGTCCCCAATTCAGCTTGTTGTCTGCAGCACGCGCGATGTGGCCAGGCCGTATCGGCGCACCTTGCAATCGGGCCGACAAGCGGCCCGTGGATTAGCCCGGCTTCATCCGGGCAGAGTTGAACAATGGCCACTCAATGGCCAAGAAGTGGCAGCCCGCTGACGCAAAGATTCATGCACTCAGGCCACCGCGTGTGAGTTAAAGGCTAGTCAGTTGCCTCGTCCCTTGCTGTAAAAATGTGTAAGGGGAGGCTGTAGCACTGCTTAATACGGCAGTAACATGGCATGCCGTGCACGACGAATGCGGCACACATTGATGGGGTTTTGATAACGCTGGTGAAGGTGTTGAATCTGGCAGTGATGGCTGTTGACGCGCGATGCGATCACGCGGCTAGTCATCGGCAGCGAGCGGCGGTGCGATCTGCTCCAGCGGCCGGCGTTCGGCGTCGATGCCGAAGCGCAATGCCAGCAGCCCGGCGACGATCATCAGCACCGCACCGAAGCCGTAGCCTGCCGCCACGGCTTCGCGGCTGCCGCTTTCAATCAGCGCGCCCAGCAGCACCGGCGCGATAAAGCCGCCGGTGCCGGTGCCCACGGCATAGAACACCGAGATCGCCAGCGCGCGCATCTCCAGCGGGAATACTTCGCTGGCAGTCAGGTAGGCGGAGCTGGCCGCGGCCGAGGCCAGGAAGAACACCGCCGACCAGCACAGCGCCTGGGCGCGCGCATCGAGCCAGCCTTCAACGAAGGCCCAGCCGGTCAGTGTCAGGCCGATGCCGGACAGCACGTAGGTGGCGGCAATCATGCGCCGGCGCCCGATGTGGTCGAACAGCGGGCCAAGCAGCAGCGGCCCCAGGGCGTTGCCCAGCGCAAAGGGGAAGATATACAGCGCCACGCGCGCTTCCGGCACGGCATAGAAGCGCGTCAGCACCAGCGCATAGGTGAAGAAGATCGCGTTGTAGAAGAAGGCCTGCGCCACCATCAGCGCCAGCGTGATCACGCTGCGGCGGCGGAAGCGCCGCAACAGCAGGCGCATGACTTCGCCCACGCCCGGCGCGGCGCGCCGGCGCATGGCCACCGCGACGCAATCGGGTGCCACCGGCGGCAGCGGGCCGTGGCGGGCGCGCACCTCGGCCTCGATCGCGGCGATCACGCGCTCGGCCTCTTCCAGCCGGCCGTGGGTGGCAAGCCAGCGCGGACTCTCCGGCACATGCTTGCGCACCAGCACGATTGCCACGGCCAGCACCGCGCCCAGCGCGAAGCAGACGCGCCAGCCCCAGACGGGGCCGAACACGCGCGCATCGAGCAGCACCAGGCTCAGCCCGGCGCCCAGCGCCGCGCCCAGCCAGAAGCTGCCGTTGATGGCCAGGTTGACGCGCCCGCGCACGCGCGCCGGGATCAGTTCGTCGATGGCGGAATTGATGGCCGCGTATTCGCCGCCGATGCCAAGGCCGGTGCAGAAGCGGCAGGCCGCAAAGAAGGCAAAGCCGGGTGAGAACGCGGTTGCCAGCGTCGCCACCATGTAGACCGCGAGCGTGGCCAGGAACAGCCGCTTGCGCCCGAGCCGGTCGGCCATGCGCCCGAACACCAGCGCCCCCAGCACCGCGCCGGCGATATAGAGTGAGCCCGACCAGCCCACCTGCGTCGCGGTCAGGCCCAGCGTATCGGGGCGCTCCAGCACGGCGCCGACCGAGCCCACCAGCGTGACTTCCAGGCCATCGAGCACCCAGGCAACGCCCAGCGCAATCGCCACGCGCCAGTGCCAGCGCGACCATGGCAGGCGGTCCAGCCGCCCCGGAATGTCGGTGCGGAATGCGGTGTCGACGGGAAGGCTGGCGAGGTCGGTATCGGTTGGCATTGCCAACCAGTATAGGAAACGGGTGCAAACGGGTGCCGCCGCGCTCAGCGGTACAGCACCGTGGGCAGCCAGAGGCCGATGCCGGGGAAGACGTAGAGCAGCACCAGCGCAATCAGCTGGATGCCCATGAACGGCAGCATGCCGAGGAAGATCTGGTTCAGCGTGACATGCGGCGGCGCCACGCCCTTCAGGTAGAACGCGGCCATCGCTACCGGCGGCGACAGGAAGGCGGTCTGCAGGTTCAGTGCCACCAGCAGCCCGAAGAACAGCGGGTCAATGCCGAAGTTGTCCAGCAACGGGATAAAGATCGGCATGAAGATGATGATGATCTCGGTCCATTCCAGCGGCCAGCCGAGCAGGAAGATGATCAACTGGGCCAGGATCATGAACTGCACCGGCGACAGGTCCAGCGACAGCACCCATTGCTCGACCAGCGCCTGCCCGCCCAGCAGCGCGAACGCGGCCGAGAAGATCGACGAGCCCACGAACAGCCAGCACACCATGGCGCTGGTCTTGGCCGTCAGCAGCACCGATTCCTTGACCACGCGGAAGTTCAGCTGCCGGTACGCGGCCGCCAGCAGCGCGCCGCCGAGCGAGCCCACCGCCGCGGCCTCGGTCGGCGTGGCCAGCCCGAACACGATCGAGCCCAGCACCGCCAGGATCAGCAGCGCCAGCGGGAAGAACGACGACAGCAGCATCTTGAAGATTTCCAGCCGCGCGAAGCTGAAGCGCCAGTAGAAGTACACCAGCACCGCCGCCACCGCCGCCAGCGTGATCCAGAACCAGCGGGGTGCAGATACCGCAGCCGCCGCCGGCGCTGGCTGCGCCCCGGCTTGCGCTGCGGTCGTGGGTGCAGGGGTAGCAGCGGCGGGGGCGGCCGGTGCGGCGGGCGCAGCGGATTCTTCCACCGGCGGTGCCTGCAGGTCGTCGAGTGCCGCGCTGCGTTCCTCGGCGCCGCCCAGCGACAGCGGTGCTTCCACCGCGACGCTGGCGGCGGGCGCGGTGACCGCGCCGTATATCGTTCCCATCACCAACACGACGGCGATCGCTGGCAGCAGCACGATGCCCAGCTGGCGCGCGAACACTGCCGTCGGCAGGTCGGCGTTGCGCGGGCCCTTGAGCGCGCGCATCAGGCCGGCACCGAGCGCAGGCAAGGCATGGGTGGCGCCGCGGGCTTCCAGCGTGCGCGCCACCGGCGGCAGCGGCACCACCCGCTCGGCTTCCGGCAGCGGCGGCGCCAGCGCAGGCTTGAGCTTGGCCAGGATCAGGATGTAGACAATATAGAGACCGGTCAGCATCAGCCCCGGGAAGAACGCCCCCGCATAGAGCTGCACCACCGACACGCCCGCGGTGGCGCCGTAGACGATCAGCAGCACCGACGGCGGGATCAGGATGCCCAGGCAGCCGCCCGCGGTGACCGCGCCGGCCGACAGCGACGTGTTGTAGCCCGCGCGCAGCATGGCGGGGAAGGCCAGCAGCCCCATCAGCGTGACCACGGCGCCGACGATGCCGGTGGCGGTCGCGAAGATCGCGCAGGTCACCAGCGTGGCGACCGCGAGCGAGCCGGGAATCCACGCCAGCGCGAGGTGCAGGCTGCGGAAGAGCTTCTCGATCAGGTTGGAGCGCTCGACCAGGTAGCCCATGAACACGAACAGCGGGATCGAGATCAGCACGTCGTTGGTCATGACGGCATAGGCCCGCTGCACCATCAGGTCCAGCGTCTGCTGCACCGCGATCTCCGGGTTGGCATCGCGATATGCCAGCCAGGCGAACAGCACGCCCATGCCCATCAGCGTGAACGCGGTGGGGAAGCCCAGCATGATCGCCACCACGATCAGCGCCAGCATCAGCAGGCCGAGATGCCCGTTGGTCCAGTCCGCCGGCGCGGGCATGAACCAGGCCACAGCGCCGACGATCAGCACCATCAGGGAAGCGCCGAACCACAGTTCCTTCCTCATCGCCCGGCTCCAGGCTGGTCGTCGCGGGGTGGCGGGGACTCGGCCAGCTCAGCGGTAGGGGTGCCTTGCACCATCTCCTTGAGCTGCTCGACATCGACTTCCTCGACGTCGCCCTCGCGCAGCGGCCAGTGCCCGCTCTTCAGGCACAGAATGCAGCGGATGGTCTCGGCCACGCCCTGCAGCAGCAACAGCGCGCCGGCCACGGGAATGACCGCCTTGAACGGGTAGATGGGCGGGCCTTCGGCGGCGATGGAGGAGTGTTCGTTCTGCGCCAGCGAGACCTCGAAGAAATCGATGCCGGCCCAGGCCAGCGCGATCACGCCGGGGAAGAAGAAGACCAGGTAGAGCACCAGGTCGATGCTCGCCTGCATCCGCGGCGACAGGAAGCCGTACAGGATGTCGCCGCGCACATGGCCGCGCTTGGCCAACGTGTAGGCGCCGGCCAGCATGAACATCGTGCCGTACAGCATATTGCTGGCATCAAACACCCAGGCGTGCGGCGTGCCCAGGGCATAGCGCGAGAACACCTCGTAGCTGATCATCAGCGTGAGCCCGATGATCAGCCACGAGGCGGCCTGGCCAATGAAGGTGCTGAGCCAGTCGATGCCCAGCAGCAGGCGTTGCACGGCGTGCGTCCCGGCGCGGCTTAGCTGCGCTTGGAGAAGTAGTGGCTGGATGCCAGCCGGTAGTCGACGTTGGTGTCGTTCTGCCAGCGGGTGGAGCGCTCAGCGAAGGCCTTCATCGAATCATTGACCTTCTTGAACATCGGGTTTTCTTTTTCCTTGCGCGCCACGATCTCATCCCATACCTTCAGCTGCGCCTGCAGCACCGAGTTGGGGGTGGCGTAGAACTTCACGCCTTGCTTCTGCAGCGCCTGATAGTCCTTCGAATAGCGGTCGATCGCCTTCATCGACATATCCGCGGATGCAGCCTCGACCGCGTTGGCGATCAGCGCCTTGAGCTTGGCCGGCAGCGCGTCATAGCGCTTCCGGTTGAACAGGATCTCGAACTGCTCCGAGGGCTGGTGGAAGCTGCGCAGCATGCAGATCTTGGACACGTCCTGGAAGCCCAGCGCGCGGTCGGAGCTGGCGTTGTTGAACTCGGCCGCATCGAGCAGCCCGCGGTCCAGCGCCGGCACGATCTCCGCGCCCGGCAGCGCGTTCACCGCGGCGCCCAGGCCGGTGAAGATGTCGATCGACAGCCCCACCGTGCGGAACTTCAACCCCTTGAAGTCTTCCGGCTTGGTGATGGGCTTCTTGAACCAGCCCAGCGGCTGGGTCGGCATCGGGCCATACAGGAACGACACCACGTCCAGGTTCAGGCTGCGGTAGATCTCCTGCTGCAGCTCCTTGCCGCCGCCGTACTTGTGCCAGGCCAGCAGCATGATCGGGTCCATGCCCCAGGCCGGGCCCGAGCCCCACAGCGCCAGCGCCGAGTTCTTGCCGTACCAGTACGCGATCACGCCATGGCCGCCGTCCAGCGTGCCCTTGCTGACCGCGTCGATCAGGTCGAAGGCCTTGACCACCGCGCCCGCGGGCAGCAGCTCGATCTTCAGGTCGCCGCCCGACATGTCGTTCACCTTGGTGACGAAGTCGCCGGCGAACTCATGGAAGATGTCCTTGGTGGGCCAGGTGCTCTGCCAGCGCATCGTGACCGGGCCTTGCGCCTTGACGATGGCCGGGAAGCCCATTGCCGCGGCGCCCGCGGCCGCACCGGCGGCCCCGCCAAGGAAGCCGCGCCGGGAAACGCCTGGCTTGGTTTCCGTTTCAGGTTTTGCCGCGCCTGCTTTCCTTGTCCTGGATGCCATGACCGCCTCCATTTGCTGTGTGTGTGACTACCCACGAGCGCCGGCCACGGGGGCCGAGACAACTCGCCACTGACGCGAACATCGGAAAAGTCGGGAAATCTGGAGCATGCCGGGCCAGTGGCCGCGCGGCAGGGACGGGCGTGCAGGTGGCCCGTGATTCCCTTCATGGTAGGAAAGGGACAGGGAACCACAATCTAGGGATTACCCGCGCGGTGTGGGCCTGCGCACTTTGTGGCGGAGCCGGCCGATGCCGCGGATTTGGGACTGGGCGGCTCAGGTGCGGGCGATGCCAACCGTGAACTCGGCCTCCAGCAGCCCCGCTGCATCGGCGGCCTGGCGCACGCGCATCTGGTTCGGGTGGGATCCTGCGATCGGGTCCTGCGTGGTGGCGCGCGACGGCACGCCGCGCGCGCGGTAGGCCGGGTGGCTGCCCAGCACTTCGCGGTTCAGGGTATCGCTGAAGTACAGCTGGCTGGTCAGGGCTTCCGACCGCCCGAGCAGCACCTTGAAGTGGATATGGATGGCGCGCGGCGCGTACCAGCCGGGATAGATCGACATGAACGTGGCCACGCCGTCCTGGCTGGTGGGCTGGACGCCGCGCAGGAAGCGCGCCTGGCGGTTGCCGCGGCCCTCGCCGCTGTAGCTGCCGTCGGCATCGCAGTGCCAGATGCTGACCAGCGCACCCGGCACCGGTGTGCAGCCGCGCCCCGCGTCCACCACCCGGATGCGCAGCCGCAAGGGCTGGCCGGGCCGGTCGTCGCGGATGTCGGCGCGCACCAGGGCGTCGTCAAGGTAGAAGGGGCCTTCGGTGGCGGCAGGCGTCAGCAGGCAGGCGGCAGGGGTGGCTGCTGCCGTGGCGGGCGCGATGCCGGCCGCGGCAAGCAGGCCTCCCAGCTCATGCAGGAAGCGGCGGCGCGCCGAGTCGGTATCTGCCGCGCTGTCGGCGCCAATTGCTGGGCGCACCGTCATCGTGGGCTCCGTGGTGTTCCGGGTGCGCCTTGCGGCGCGTGGTGCTGCCGGGCTGGCTCCGGGGCGTCAGCGCCCCATTGCCTTGAGCATCGAGTAGCCGTGGCTGGTGATGCGCGGCTCCTGCCGGCAGCCGTGCAGGACCTCAAGTTGTACAAGTTGTTTTTCGACCAGTGCCTTCAGGTCGATGGGATCGATCTGGCGGGAATCGCTGGAATCGAGGGAATCCGGACCATCGCTCAACAATAGCAGTGTGGCAAGTTCATGCGGGCTCAGCACGTTCGTCTCCTTGGCTAGAGGGGGGCGTTTGCTGGGAGTCTGCGCGGCGCAGCAGCGCCGGCGCGGGAAGAAGAAAAAAAGTCCTGGAGACGATGCGGCACATGCCGCGTGCATGTGCTGCACCGCGGTGAAATGCTGCAGCGCGGCATCCTGTCTCCGGCGACTAATTCGTTTGACGAGGCCGGCGGCACGCGGTTCCGTGCAACGGCTCACCGTTACATGTGACCGGGCGTCGCACCGCCGTCATCGTGATTCACTATTAACCTGTCACGATGACAATGTGATGGCCATGCCGATGCCGTGCAATCGGGGCGGCAGCCTCCCGCCCCTTGCACCGGCTGCACCGCTTGCGCCGCATGGTGGCGTCTATCGGTCCTGCTGCTCGCGCCACGCCTCGTACAGGTCGATGCCCTCGTCGCGCGCCGGCACGTAGGCCAGCGTCATCTCCCTTTGCTCCAGCGGCCGGGCCAGCTCGCTATAGCCGCGCTCGGCGGACAGGTCGTAGGGTTCGCCGTCTTCATTGGAGTAGGCATAGTAGACCGCCTTCACGCCGGCCAGGTACATCGCCGACAGGCACATCGAGCAGGGGTAGCCGCTGGCGTACACCGTGCAGCCGCTCAGGTCCGGCTTGCCCAGCGCCCGGCTGGCGGCACGCACCGCCTGCATTTCGGCGTGTGCGCTCGGGTCGCAGTTGGCCTCCACCTCGTTTACCGCGCGGGCCAGCACCTCGCCGTCCCTGACGACCACGGCGCCAAAGGGCCAGGTATTGCGTTCGCGCACGTTCTCCATGGCGAGGCGGATGGAATCAAGCAGATAGGCTTCTGTCGTGGACACGCGTTGTCTCCATTGAGGCCTGGCCCGTGCAGGCGGACGATGGTTCGGGCCTCGGGAATATAGGCCAGCGCGCGCCGGCATGGTGGCGTCGGTTGTTATAAGGCGTATTTGGGCCGTGCGCGTGCAGCACCGGCTATTGGCGATGGCACTGGCGCGCATTCGAATCCTTAACTTCGCGCGGCGTGGCCGGCATGACAGAATGCGCCGGACCGCATCGATATCCCCTTACACCTGACGCATCCGCACGGAGGAAAGAACATGCTGGCGGCGCGCCTGTCCATCTGCCTTGCCCTGGTCATTGCCATGCTGACACCCACCACGGCCGCCGCCGGCGGCCCGCCCGAACAACAACTGCGCGAGGCGGCGGCCAGCGGCAACGCCGCGCAGGTCACCGCACTGCTTGGCCAGGGCGCCAGCATCGATGACCGCGATGCGCAGGGACGCACGGCGCTGCTGCTGGCCACGCACCACAACCGCGTGCAGGCGGCCAGGGTCCTGATCGATGCCGGCGCCGACGTGAATGCGAAGGATGCCATCCACGACAGCCCCTACCTGTACGCCGGCGCGCGCGGCTACAACGAGATCCTGCGCCTGACGCTGGCCCACGGCGCGGACCTGCGCAGCACCAACCGCTACGGCGGCACCGCGCTGATTCCCGCCGCCGAGCGCGGCCATGTCGAGACCGTGCGCACGCTGATCGCGGCCGGCGTGGCGGTGAACCATGTCAACAAGCTCAAGTGGACAGCCTTGCTAGAGGCCATCATCCTTGGCAACGGCGGGCAGGCCCATGCCGAGATCGTGCGCCTGCTGGTCAAGGCGGGCGCCGACGTGAACCTGGCCGACGGCGACGGCGTCACGCCGCTGCAGCATGCGCGCCAGCGCGGCTATACGCAGATCGAGCAAATCCTGGTTGCTGCTGGTGCACGCTGAACCTGGCACCGCAAGGCGGCTCGCTCTCGCCTGCCTCATATATACTGTCAGTGTGCATACAAAATGGTGAGAGCGATGTCTGCGAGAGCGAAACGCAACCCAACGAGCGGCAGCAATGAGGTGGCGGATGCCGATCCGGCAAAGGAATTGCTCTGGGCCCGTCCGGGGTTCCTGGTGCGGCGCTTGCACCAGATCCACGTCGCGATGTTCTTCGAGGAGTGCAAGTCGCCCAATATCACGCCCGTGCAATATGCCATCCTGACGGTGCTGTCGGTGCTGCCGGGACTGGACCAGACTTCGCTCGGGCAGGAGGTCGGCCTGGACCGGACCACGACCGCCGACGTCGTGCGCCGCCTCGAGGAGCGCGGGCTGGTAGAGCGCCGCGACAACCCCGCCGACCGGCGCACCCGCCATGTCTACCTGACGCGGGAAGGCAAGAGCGTGGTTACGGCGCTGCGTGCCGACATGGCGCGTGCGCAGGAGCGCATGCTGGCGCCGCTGAAGCCCGCTCAGCGCGAAGTGTTCATGGACCTGCTGGCGACGCTGGTGGAAGCCAACAACCAGTACAGCCGCACCGTGCTGCGCAGCATGTAAGCCCGACGGCGGGCGCAAGGCCCGCCGCGGGAAAGTGGCCTAGACCGGGTAGACCAGGTCGTTGGCGATGATGGTGGTATCGTAGACGACCTGCCGCTCGCGCAGCAGCAGCCTGCCACCCTGGCGTCGGAACCGGTCGTAGTAGGTTCCCGCCAGGTGGATCGTGGTGGGGCCCTCCACCAGCGTTTGCAGCAGCATGTAGTTGGCCTGTGCCAGGATATCGCCGTCCGCGGTTTCGTCGCTGACGCGCGTGTTGGTCACCAGGTGCAGGTTGTAGCGCGGCGCGAACATCTGGGTATTGGCAATGGCTGAGGCGCGGTCGCGCATCATGCCGATGCCCTCCGCATAGACCAGCCCCACCGGCAGCCCGCGTTCGGCGTTCTCGCGCGCGGTGATCCGGTAGAGGGCGTCTTCGGTGAAGAAGCGGGGCCATTGCTCGACCAGGCCGGCGTCGAGCACGGCGCAGTAGTCTGCGTGGAAGGCGTCGATCTCCAGGCGCAGCTCGATGGCGCGTGCGGCACCGAGCGCGCTTTCGCGATACAGGGAGTAGTTCATCGGTTTCATGTTCGGGAAATCCCGTTGTTTGGTCCTTCAGAACCCCATCACGCCGCGGTAATACTGGTACATCGCGCGGATGGCGGATTCGGAGATCAGGGAGCTGGATGTGCCGATCTGGCCGGGATCGAGCTTGAGCACGTTGAGGTCGCTGCTGGAGCGCCGCACGCCTTCCTGCACGAACTTCATCGCCTCGTTGTCCTCCAGCCCCAGGAAACCTGCGGGGCCCATCAGGTTGCCTTGGCGCAGGCGGTGTTGCGTCATCTCCTCGGTATCGTCCTCGTAGCCGAACATGGTCCACAGCATCAGCATGCTGTCCGGGCCGTTGGGCACGATCTGGCGCACGCCGAGGGTGTTCATTTCGCGCTGCACGATCAGGTTCGGCCAGATCGTCTGCATCGTCACCGACCACGGCGAATCGAACTCTTTCACATACTCCAGGAAGCGTTCGTCTTCCAGGCGCATGCCTTCATGGTATGAGCGCATCTCCTTCTTGTTCTCGTCGCTGACGGCCGCGTACTTGTCTTCCTTTTTCGCCGA
Source organism: Cupriavidus sp. CP313 (assembly GCF_054072015.1). Lineage (NCBI taxonomy): Bacteria > Pseudomonadati > Pseudomonadota > Betaproteobacteria > Burkholderiales > Burkholderiaceae > Cupriavidus > Cupriavidus sp. CP313. The sequence continues at coordinate 34,210 of NZ_JBSVZB010000036.1, forward strand.
CGCCATGGTGCCGTGCCGCCCGTGCACCGGGTCGGCGATCATGGCGCTTTCATTGCCCGCCACCAGCAGCCCGAACACCACCAGGAAGGAGTGCAGCAGCGTGGCGTGGTACGGGTCCTTGAGGTTCTCGTGGTACATCTTCCAGTTGCACGGGAGTTCGTTCTTGTAGTACCCGAGCACCTTGAGTGGCTTGCCGTTGAAGACGATGTCGAAGTCCTTGAGGATCTCCGGCGTCAGGTAGTCTTCCAGGCTCTCCATGTCAGCCGCGTATGAGGCAAAGACCACGCCGTTGCGCGTGGCCACGTTCAGCTTGACCAGGCCATGGTCCTCGTTGCGGAAGTCCTTGGGCATGCCGCCCGCGCGATTGACGCCGCGCTTGAACGGAACGCCCTGCAGGTTGCCCTTGAGGTCGTAGGACCATTGGTGATAGGGGCAGACGAATTCCTTCGCATTGCCCTGGCTGTGGCGGCAGAATTCGGCGCCGCGGTGCGCGCAGCGATTTTCGAAGACGTTGACCGAGCCGTCTTCGGCGCGCGACACCACCACCGGCGTCGCGCCGACATAGGAGCGCTTGTAGTCGCCGGCGTTGGGGATCTCCGCTTCGAGCGCGACGTAGTTCCAGGAGCGTCCGCGAAAGATCTTCTGCAGCTCCAGGTCATGCACCTCCTTGCTGGTGTAGACCCAGTCCGGGATGTAGTGCAGGCTGTCTTCGGGCCAACGGCAGTCGGCCAGGCTGGCGTCTTTCTTGCCCAGCGTGTGCTGGATCACCGCTTGTGTCTGGTACATGTGGGAGTCCTTTCAGAATGTAGTGGGGCTGGCCGCTGGCGTCGGGAGGTCGCGCACCAGCTGTCGCAGCGGCAAGGCGTCGTCGCACAGCCGTGGCAGCAGGTCTTCGACGGCATGGCCGAAGAGCGCGCGCAACGGCCGCAAGTCGCCGCCGGCATTGATGGCAATGGCGTGGCTGAGCCGGCCGTGCCGGGTGCCGAGCAGCATGAACCTGGGGGAGGGCGCGTCGCTGGCGGCGATGCCGCGCCAGGCATAGCGGGTATCGGGAGTGGCCGCGCCGAGCATCTGCACGTTGCAGCCGAACTGGTCGGTCCAGAACCACGGCATCGCCGCGGGTTCGGCCTGCACTCCCAGCATGGCCGCGGCGGCGATGCGCGCCTGCTCGTTGGCGCTTTGCCAGGATTCCAGCCGCATGTGGGCGCCGAACTGGGGCTGGTACTGGCTGCAGCAGTCGCCCGCGGCATAGATGCCGGCCGCGCTGGTGCGGCCCTGCTGGTCGACCCGGATGCCGCCGTTGGCGGGGTCCAGCGCCAGGCCGGCGGCGGTGCCAAGCGCCACCTCGGGCGTCAGCCCGATCGCGACTACCACCAGCGGCGCCTGCAACGCCGCGCCATCCGCAAGCCGGACCTGCACGCCATCGGCTTGCGGCACCAGGGCCGCGATGCCGCAGTCGAGCCGCAGCTCAACGCCTTGCGCAAGCACGCGCTGCGCCAGCCAGCTGCCAAGCTCAGGCGGCAGCGCGCGGCCGAGCAGCCGGTCGGCGCTTTCGATCAGCGTGACCTGGAGGCCGAGGCCGGCCGCGGTCGAGGCCGTTTCCAGGCCAAGGAAGCCGCCGCCGATCACAATTACCTCACGCGCGCGCTGCATCGCATCGCGCAGGCGGGCGGCGTCGTCGAGCGTGCGCAGGTAGTGCACGTGGGGCGTGCCCGGCGGCAGCGCGGGCAGGACGCGCGCATTGCCGCCTGTGGCGAGCAGGCAGGCGGCGTAGCGAATGGCCTCGCCATCGGCGCAGTGCGCCACGCCGTGCGCGGGGTCCAGCGTGGTGACCGTGGCGCCAAGCCGCAGTTCGATCTCCTGCCCGGCATAGAAGCCGGCGGGGTGCACGCCGATCTTGCCGTCCTGCGCGGCGTCGGCGAGCACGGACTTGGACAGCGGCGGGCGTTCGTACGGTGCATGGCGCTCGCCGCCGGCCATGACGATGCGGCCGCGATGGCCGAGCCTGCGCAGTTCGGCAGCGGCCATCGCGCCAGCCTGGCCGGCGCCGACAATCAGGATGGGCGTGTCTTGCGGCATGCTCGGCTCCTTCAAAGCTCGACCCACACCCGGCTGTCTTCGAACTTGACCGGGTAGGTGCGGATGTCGCTGGTGGCAGGCGCGCACATGGCCTTGCCGGAGCGGATGTCGAAGCGGGCCTGGTGCAGCGGGCACTCGATGCAGCCGTCTTCCAGGTAGCCGTCGGACAGCAGCGCGTACTGGTGCGTGCAGACGTTGTCGGTGACGAAGTACTGATCGTCGCTGCGATAGACGGCGAGCTGGCGGTCCCCCAGCGTGAGCGGCATCACCTCGTCGTTCTGCAGGCCGTGCGCGGCGTCGATTTCAATCCATGCCATGGCGATCTCCGTGAATATAATTTGTCAGTATGCTGAGCATATAAGATCAGTGTACTGATGTTTTGGGCACGAAGTATTCTGGTTAACCCTGGCCGGGGTTGGCCGCGCCGGGCCTGGCCGCTCCGACCGCGGGGGCCGCGGCCTGCAGCGACGGGCGGGCCTGCCAGCGAGCCAGGATCTCGCCCATGATGCCGCGGCGGAACGTCAGCACGCACACCACGAAGATCAGCCCCGTCACCATGCTGACCGATTCTCCCAGGGCTTCGAACCAGCCGATGCCGGTCATGGCCGCGAGCGCGTTGCCGGCATCGCCCAGCTTGTTCTCCAGTGCCACGATCACCAGCGCGCCGACCAGCGGGCCCGACAACGTGCCCATGCCGCCGACCAGGGTCATCAGGATGACCGTGCCCGACATCATCCAGTGCACGTCGGTGAGCGTGGCAAAACCCAGCACCAGGGTTTTGAGCGCGCCCGCCAGCCCGGCCAGCGCCGATGACAGCACGAACGCCAGCAGCTTGAAGCGGTCCGCGTCATAGCCCAGCGAGATGGCACGCGGCTCGTTCTCCTTGATCGCGCGCAGGATCTGCCCGAACGGCGAGTTGACGATGCGCATGATGCCGAGGAAGGCCGCGGCGGTGATCAGCAGCACGACGTAGTACATGGTGTGGTCCGACGCCAGCGGCAGCACGCCGAACAGGTCGCCCCGCGGCACCGCCTGCAGCCCGTCTTCGCCACCGGTTGCGGGCGCCTGCACGCAGAAGAAGTAGAACATCTGCGCCAGCGCCAGCGTGATCATGGCGAAGTAGATGCCCTGCCTGCGTATCGCCAGTGCGCCAAACACCAGGCCGAGCAGGGCCCCGAACGCGGTGCCGGCCAGCAGGCCCAGTTCCGGTGTCAGCTGCAGGAACTTCATTGCATAGCCGCAGGCATAGGCGGCGCCGCCGAAGAAGGCCGCATGGCCGAACGACACCAGCCCGGTGTAGCCCAGCAGCAGGTTGAAGGCGCAGGCAAAGAGCGCGAAGCACAGCAGCTTCATCACCAGCACCGGGTAGGCGCCCAGCCAGGGCGCGAGCAGCAGGACCGCCAGCAGCAGTCCGTAGGCCAAGGTTGCGCGCCTTGCGCTTGCCATATTTCCGCTTGCCATCATTTTTCCTTTCCAAATAGCCCGGCGGGGCGCACCAGCAGCACGCACACCATGGCGACGAAGACCACCGTCGCGGAGGCTTCGGGGTAGTAGACCTTGGTGATGCCCTCGAAGACACCCAGCCCAAGGCCGGTGAAGATCGAGCCCAGGATCGAACCCATGCCGCCGATCACCACCACGGCGAAGACCGTGATGATCAGGTTCTGGCCCATCAGCGGCGAGACCTGCATCACCGGCGCGGCCAGTACGCCCGCCAGCGCCGCCAGGCCCACGCCGAAAGCGTAGGTCAGCGTCACCAGCAGCGGCACGTTGACGCCGAAGGCCTCGACCATGCGCGGATTCTCCGTGCCGGCGCGCAGGTAGGCGCCCAGCCGGGTCTTCTCGATCATGAACCAGGTGGCAAAGCACACCGCCAGCGACGCCAGCACCACCCATGCGCGGTAGTTGGGCAGCACCATGAAGCCCAGGTGGCTCACGCCGGACAATGCTTCCGGCGTGGGATAGGGCAGGCCGGAGACGCCGTAGACCGAGCGCAGCGCGCCTTCGATCAGCAGGCAGATGCCCAGCGTCAGCAGCAGCCCGTACAGGTGGTCGAAGCGGTAGAGGTGGCGCAGCATGGTGCGTTCAAGCACCACGCCCAGCGCCCCGGCCACCACCGGTGCCAGCACCAGCATCAGCCAGTAGTTCAGCCCGAGGTAGTTCAGGCCCATCCAGGCCAGCACCGCGCCGAGCATGAACAGCGCGCCGTGCGCAAAGTTGATCACGTTGAGCAGGCCGAAGATCACGGCCAGCCCTAGGCTCAGGATCGCGTAGAACGATCCGTTGACCAGCCCCAGCAGCAACTGGCTCAGCAGCGCGGGCAGGGGCACTCCAAACAGTTCCATGGAAAATCTCCTTAAACGCCCAGCAATGCGCCGAGCGTGGGCATCTTTCGTTCGAGCTCATCGGCGGCGAACGCCTCCACGATCCGGCCGTGCTCCATCACGAAGAAGCGGTCCGCCAGCGGGGCCGCAAAGCGGAAGTTCTGCTCCACCATCACGATGGTGTAGCCGCGGCGGCGCAGCATGGCGATCATCCTGGCCAGCTTCTGCACGATCACAGGCGCCAGGCCTTCCGAGATCTCGTCCAGCAGCAGCACGCTGGCGCCGGTGCGCAGGATGCGCGCCACTGCCAGCATCTGCTGCTCGCCGCCCGACATGCGCGTGCCCTGGCTCTTGCGCCGCTCATGCAGGTTGGGGAACATCTCGTAGATCTCGCCGAGTGTCATCGGCTCGCGCAGTCCCACGGCACCCGCAGCGCCTTCGAATACCGGCGGCAGCAACAGGTTCTCTTCGCAGGAAAGGCTGGCGAAGATCGCGCGTTCTTCCGGGCAGTAGCCCAGGCCCAGCGGCGCGATGCGGTGCGTCTTCATGCCGATGGTTTCCTGGCCGTGCACGCGCACCGAACCCTTGCGCGTGCCGACCAGGCCCATGATGGCGCGCAGCGTGGTGGTGCGTCCGGCGCCGTTGCGGCCGAGCAGTGTCACCACCTCGCCCGGGTTGACGGCCAGGTCCACGCCATGCAGGATGTGCGACTCGCCGTACCAGGCGTGCAGGCCGCGCAGTTCGAGGGCAGGGGAGGCACTCAGGCTCATGATGCCTCCATGGTGGTCGCCGCCGCGGCTGCGGGGCGGTCTTCGGGTTCTTCGGTGGTTCCCATATAGGCTTCCCTTACCTGCGGATTGCGCGAGATCTCGTCATACGTCCCCTCGGCCAGCACCGCGCCGCGCTGCAGCACCGTGATGCGGTCGGCGATGGACGACACCACACTCATGTTGTGTTCGACCATCAGCACGGTGCGCCCGGCGGAGACGCGCTTGATCAGCGCGGTGACAGTCTCCACGTCTTCATGGCCCATCCCCTGCGTGGGCTCGTCCAGCAGCATCAGTTCCGGATCGGTCGCCAGCGTGGTGGCAAGCTCCAGCGCGCGCTTGCGCCCGTAGGCCAGCTCGGCCGTGCCCAAGTGCGCGAAGCCGGCCAGGCCGACCGCATCCAGCAGCTCCATCGCCCGCGCGTCCAGTCGCGACAGGGAACGCTTGCCGCGCCAGAAATGCCAGGAGGTCCCCAGCCTGCGCTGCAGCGCGATGCGCACGTTCTCCAGCACCGTCAGCTGCGGGAACACCGCCGAGATCTGGAACGAGCGGATCACCCCCATGCGGGCGATCTGGGCCGGCCGCAGCGCGGTGATGTCGGTGCCGTTGAAGTGGATCGAGCCGGACGAAGGGGCAAGGAACTTCGTCAGCAGGTTGAAGCAGGTGGTCTTGCCGGCGCCGTTGGGGCCGATCAGCGCATGGATCGAGCCCCGCCGCACGGACAGGCTGACATCGCTGACCGCGGTAAAGCCCTTGAACGCCTTGGTCAGTCCCCGCGTCTGCAGGATTGCATCGGTGTCAGGCATGGCGCGCTCACTTCTTTACCAGGGGGCATTCGCTGGCCGACAGCGGACGGAAGGCCTCGTCGCCGGGGATCGTGCCGATGTACCTGACCAGGTCCCACGGGCCCCTGGACTCGGCCGGCGTCTTGGCCTGGGCCAGGTACATGTCATGCACCATGCGGCCGTCGACACGCACCTTGCCGTTGCGCACAAAGGCATCGTTCACGGGCAGCGCACGCATCTTTTCCGCCACGGCCGGGCCTTCCACGGTCTTGGCGGCTTCCACCGCCTTCAGGTAATGCAGCACGCCGGAATAGACGCCGATCTGGCCGTGCGTGGGATAGGCCTTGTGGCGCTTGTAGTAGCGCTCGACAAAGTCCTTCGACTTGCCATCCAGGTCGAGCTTGAACGGGTCGACATAGGTCAGCCCCTGCGCAGCGTTCAGGCCCAGGCTCTTGAGATCGGTGATGAAGGTGGAGGGAGTGATCACCGTCTGGCCCGCCTTGATCAGACCGAATTCGCCGGCCGCCTTGACGCCGTTGATCATGTCATTGCCGGCGTTGGCCAGCACCACGACCTTGGCCTTGGAAGCCGAGGCGGCGACCACCGGGCTGCTGAAATCGCTGGCGTTGAGCGGATGCCGGGTGGCGCCCACGTTCTTGCCCCCGCCGGCGTCCACGGCCTTGCGGAAATCTGCCTCCAGCGACTGGCCGAAGGCGTAGTCCACGGTGATGTAGTACCAGCTGTTGCGGCCCTGGTCGATCATGCGCCGCACCAGCGGATACGACACCGAATACGTGTCCCAGGCCCAATGAAAGCCGGTGGGCGAGCAGTTCTGGTTGGTCAGCGCCATGGCGCCGCCGGTCGAGACGATGTCGATCTTCTGCTTCTGCCGCGCAACTTCCTGCACGGCCAGCGCCGTCGACGAGTTGGGGAAGTCGATCACCATGTCGACGCCGTCGGTATCGAACCAGCGCCGCGCCAGCGACGAGGCGATATCCGCCTTGTTCTGGTGATCGGCGGAAAGCACTGTCACCGGCTTGCCGAGGGCCTTGCCGCCGAACTCTTCCACTGCCATCTGCGCGGCAAGCACAGAGCCCTTGCCGGAGAGGTCGGCATAGGAGCCGGACATATCGGTGATGACGCCGATCTTCACGCCGTTGGCGTCGGCCAGTGCGGGCGTGGCGGCAGCCATGCCCAGCAGGGCCGAAGACGCGGCGAGGGTGCGGAGGATGCGAGAGGTGGACATCAGGGGCTCCAGGTTGTCTACGCGAAGGATTCGAATGATTGCGATGGCTGCGTCGGCAGACCGCGGCGCCATCGCTGCACCGCGGTCCCGCTGATAAACTCAGTATGCTGAATAATTGGCCGGGAAAAAGGGCGGATCTCTCCGCCCTTCAGCCGCGCGCGGTTGCGCGGTTCAGGTGGCCAGGTCGCGGCCGCGCGTCTCTGGCACGAACAGCATGCCGATGACGAAGGCCAGGCCGGCGATGATCACCGGGTACCACAGGCCGAAGTAGACGTCGCCGCTGGCCACGTTCATGGCCGTGACCACGAAGGACAGCATGCCGCCGACCCAGCCGGCGCCGAGGTGGAAGGGCAGAGACAGCGAGGTGTAGCGCACCCGGGCCGGGAACAGTTCCACCATGAAGGCCGCCATCGGCCCGTACACCATGGCCAGGAACAGGATCGGGACCAGCAGCAGCACGAATACCATCGGCGTGTTGATCTTCGCGGGGTCGGCGCGCTCCGGCCAGCCGGCCGCCACCAGGGCGCCCTTGATGGCGTCGCGGTCAAAGCCCTGCAGCGTGCGGTCGCCGATGCGCACTTCGGCCTGCGCCGGATTGGTGGCCGGCACGAAGGTGTAGCCCACGCCCAGGTCGGTCAGGTAGCCGCGGATCTTGTCGCAGGCGGACACCGGCTCGCCGAACAGGCGCGCCTTGCAGTCGCCGGCCGTCACCTGCACGGCGCCTTGCTGCTGGAACTGCTCGAGTGCCGGATTGGCATAGTGCGTCAGGCCCTTGAACACCGGCTGGATGCACACCGCCGCCAGCAGGCAGGCGGCCATCATGATGTACTTGCGGCCGATGCGGTCGGACAGCCAGCCGAACAGCAGGTAGCACGGGGTGGCCACGACCAGCGCGATCCCGATCAGCATGTGGACCGTTTCGAGCGGCACATGCAGCGTCTTGTTGAGGAAGAACATCGAGTAGAAGTGGCCGGTGCCGAAGATGGCGCCCAGGCCCGCCGCCACCACGAACAGCAGCAGCACGGACTTGAGGTTCTTCCAGTTGGTGAAACTCTCGCGGATCGGCGCCTTGGAGGTGGTGTTGGCAGCCTTCATCCGGGCAAAGACCGGCGATTCGTGCAGCTTGCCGCGGATGTAGACCGAGATCACCAGCATCACCAGCGACACGATGAACGGAATGCGCCAGCCCCAGTCACGGAATTCGGCCTCGGTCAGGAAGCTCTTGAGCAGGTAGACGACCAGCAACGAGGACAGCAGGCCCAGGGTTGCCGTGGTCTGCAGCGAACTGGTGTACAGGCCGCGCTTGTGCACGGGGGAGTGTTCGGCCACGTAGGTGACCGCGCCGCCGACCTCGCCGCCCAGCGCCAGGCCTTGCAGCAGCCGCAGCAACACCAGCAGCACGGTGGCGGTGATGCCGATCTGCTCATACGTGGGCAGCACGCCGACGCCGACGGTGGCAACACCCATCAGCAGGATGGTGACCAGGAAGGTGTACTTGCGCCCGATCAGGTCGCCCAGGCGGCCGAACAGCAGCGCGCCCACCGGCCGTATCAGGAAGCCTGCGCCGAAGGTGGCCAGGCTGGCCAGGAAAGCGGCAGTCTCATTGCCCTTGGGGAAGAACAGTGCGCCGAAGTACACCGCCAGTGCGGCGTAGATGTAAAAGTCGTACCACTCCATCAGGGCGCCGAAGGAAGAGGCAAGGATGACCTTGCGTTCCTCGGCAGTCATGCCGGAAGCGGGGGCGCGCGTCTCGCTGCGAGTCAGGCTGATCGTCATGGCGGGGGTCCTTTGGTGTAGCTATTGTCTCTATATGTCTGCTCGTCCCGGCGGTGCCGGCGCCGCTGGCCAGGGCTTGTCGGTCCCTCGCGTAGTGCAGCGCCGCATCCTTCCGGTGCATCAGTCAGTATGCTGATGAGAAGCGCAGTATGCTGAGCAAAATGTGGGCCAGTCCACAATGTGCCGGAGTGCCCGAAATCGCCTATTTAAATGGTCTTTTAATATCGTCAGCATACTGAGCATCTGGGCTCAGTGTACTGAGGGTATATGGCCATCGTTATAGGTGTTAACCCTCCGCGCCGCTTCTAGACTTTTGGAATTTCGCTGACTAGAATCCGAAACTAATCAGTGTACTGAGTAATTGCATTGGCGCACGCCGCATGCCATGCAGGACGCGCCCGCAGCGAAGCGATTTCACCAATCAGGAGCCCCCACCAGCATGACCAAAGTGAAGAAGATCGCCCTCGAAGAGCATTTCATGACGCCGGGATTCCAGGTCTATTCCAAGGCGTTCACGCAGCATATCGATCCGGCGGTGTTTGCCGAGCTGGGCCGCCGCCTCGCCGATTTCGACGAGGACCGCCTCGCCGAGATGGACCGCGCCGGCATCGATATCACGGTGCTGTCGCAGACCGGTCCGGGCGTGCAGGGCGAGCCCGATGCCGGCCTTGCCGTGGCGCGGGCGCGCGAGAGCAATGACTTCCTGGCCGCGCAGATCGCGCGCCACCCGACGCGCTTTGCCGGCTTTGCCGCGCTGCCGATGCATGACCCGGAGCAGGCCGCGTGCGAACTGGAGCGCGCCGTGCGCGAGCTCGGTTTCAAGGGCTCGCTGGTGAACGGGCATACCCATGGGCGCTACTACGATGATCCTGCGTACGATGCTTTCTGGGCGCGCATGCAGGCGCTGGACGTGCCCATGTACCTGCACCCGACCGATGCGTTCATCCAGCCGCAGGTCCTGGCCGGCCACCCCGAGCTGACCGGTGCCGCGTGGGGGTGGGGCGTGGAGACCGCATCGCACGCGCTGCGGCTGCTGTTCGGCGGCGTGTTCGACCGCTTCCCGCGTCTGAAGATCATCCTCGGCCATATGGGCGAGGGCCTGCCGTACCAGCGCTGGCGCTTCGACAGCCGCTTTGCGGTCTATTCGCACGGCGTCCGGCTGGCGCGCGCGCCTTCGGAATATATCGGCACCAACATCGTTATCACCACCTCGGGCGTGTGCTCGCACGGTGCGCTGGCCGGCGCCATTGCGGAACTTGGTCCGGAGGCGGTGATGTTCTCGGTGGACTATCCGTACGAATCCACTGAAGCCGCGGCGAAGTTCATCGAAGACGCGCCGCTCGACGCCACCACGCGCGCGCTGGTCTGCCACGGCAACGCGCAACGCCTGCTCAAGCTGTAACCGTACAATCCGAGGACCCTCATGCAAAAAGTCTTTCGCATCGGCCAGATCGTTCCCAGCTCGAATACGACCATGGAAACCGAGATTCCCGCCATGCTGCTGGCGCGCCAGCAGATCCGCCCCGAGCGCTTTACCTTCCACTCCAGCCGCATGCGCATGAAGAAGGTGGTCAAGGAAGAGCTGGCCGCCATGGATGCCGAATCCGACCGCTGCGCGGTGGAGCTCAGCGACGCCCGCGTCGACGTGCTCGGCTACGCCTGCCTGGTCGCGATCATGGCCATGGGCCACGGCTATCACCGCAAGTCGGAGCAGCGGCTGAAGGCCCACACCATCGAGAATGGCGGCGACGCACCGGTCATCACCAGTGCCGGTGCGCTGGTGGATGCGCTGCGCGTGATCGGCGCCCGCCGTATCGCCGTGGTGGCGCCGTATATGAAGCCGCTGACAGAGCTGGTGGTGGACTACATCCGCAACGAAGGCTATGAGGTGGTGGACTACCGCGCGCTGGAGATCCCGGACAACCTGGAAGTGGGCCGCCACGACCCGGCGCGGCTGCCGGGCATCGTGTCGCAGATGAACCTGGCGGATGTCGATGCGATCGTGCTGTCGGCCTGCGTGCAGATGCCGTCGCTGCCGGCCGTGGCAAAGGTGGAGGCCATGACGGGCAAGCCGGTCATCACCGCGGCCATCGCCACCACCTACGCCATGCTCAAGGCGCTGGACCTGGAGCCGGTCGTGCCTGGCGCCGGCGCGCTGCTGTCGGGCGCCTACTGAGGGCATGCCATGACCACCTTCCTTTATGGCGGCCACGTCCATACCAACGGCATTCGCCAGCACTACCTGCGCTATGGCGGAAGTGACGGCGCACGCGCCGCGCGCGATCCCGTGATCATCGTGCCGGGCATCACCAGCCCGGCAATCACCTGGGGCTTCGTCGGCGAGCGCTTTGGCTCCAGCTTCGATACCTATGTGCTGGACGTGCGCGGGCGTGGCCTGTCGTCGGCCGAGGCCGGGCTGGACTACAGCCTCGACGCCCAGGCCCGCGACGTGGTGGCCCTTGCCGAGGCGCTCGGCCTGCGCCGCTACAGCGTGGTCGGCCATTCGATGGGCGCGCGCATCGGCGTGCGCGCCGCGGCGGGCCGGCCTGACGGCCTGGCCAGGCTGGTGCTGGTCGATCCGCCGGTGTCGGGGCCCGGGCGCCGCGCATATCCCGCGCAACTGCCGTGGTATGTGGATTCCATCCGCTTGTCGCGCCAGGGCACCGATGTGGAAGGCATGCGCCGCTTCTGCCCGACCTGGACCGACGAACAGCTGCGCCTGCGCGCCGAATGGCTGCATACCTGCAACGAAGACGCCGTGGTGCGCAGCTTCGAGGATTTCCATCGCGACGACATCCATGCGGACATGCCCCGGGTCACCGTGCCGACGCTGCTGGTGACCGCCGGGCGTGGCGACGTGGTGCGCGCTGAAGACGTGGCGGAGATCCGCACGCTGCTGCCGGGGGTGCTGGTCAGCCACGTTGCCGGCGCCGGCCACATGATCCCGTGGGATGACGAAGCGGGCTTTTACGCGGCGCTGGGGGATTTCCTCGGCGCGCCGCTGACGCGATGACCCTCAAGGAGCCGACATGCCGGTAAGTGACCACCAGATGATCGAGGCCTGGCGCAAGGTGCTGAAGCTGTCCCGGCTGGAGCCGGGACAGACCGTCACCATCCTGACCAGTGCCGCTACCCACCCGCAGACGCTCTCCACCGCGCTGATCGCCACGCAGGCGATGGGTGCCATCGTCAACCGGCTCGACCTGCCGCCCGTCAACGGCGAGAAGGCGCTGAGCCGCGACGCGCTGGCCTACCTGGGCACGACCCCGCTCACGGGCAACCGTGCCGCGATTGCCGCGCTCAGGGAAAGCGACCTGGTGCTGGACCTGATGACGCTGCTGTTCTCCCCCGAGCAGCACGACATCCTGAAGGGCGGCACCAGGATCCTGCTGGCCGTCGAGCCGCCCGAGGTGCTGGTGCGCCTGGTGCCTTGCGAGGCCGACCGCGAGCGCGTCAAGGCCGCCTCCGAGCGGCTCGCCCGCGCAAAGGAAATGCATGTGGTGTCGCCGGCCGGCACCGACCTGCGCTGCCCGCTGGGCGAGTTCCCGGCCATCAGCGAGTACGGTTTTGTCGACGAGCCCGGGCGCTGGGATCACTGGCCCAGCGGTTTCGCGCTGACCTGGCCCAACGAAGGCGCTGCCAACGGCACCATCGTGCTGGAGCGCGGCGACATCCTGCTGCCGCAGAAGACCTACGTCACCGAGCCGGTCACGCTGACGGTGGAGGGCGGCTTCGCCACGCGCATCGAAGGCGGCCTGCACGCCGAACTGCTGAGCGAGTACATGGCCTCCTTCAACGACCCGCAGGCCTATGCCATCTCGCATATCGGCTGGGGGCTGCAGCCGCGCGCGCACTGGTCCACGCTGGGGCTGTACGATCGCGAGGCCACCATCGGCATGGACGCGCGCGCCTTCGAGGGCAACTTCCTGTTCTCGCTCGGCCCCAATAACGAAGCCGGCGGCAGCCGCACCACGGCCTGCCATATCGATATTCCCGTGCGCAACTGCACCGTCCGCCTGGACGGCGTGGATGTGGTGACCCGCGGCAAGGTCACGGACGGGTTCCGCTACCCGGAGGAGAAGTAGCCATGGACAAGGAGATCGGCGCGTACCAGCGCCAGGGCTTCGGCAACGACCTGGAACTGGCGGGCCCGTTCGGGCTGCTGGTGGTCGATTTCGTCAACGGCTTTGCCGATCCGGAGGTGTTCGGCGGCGGCAATATCCGCGAGGCCATCGCCAACACCGTGCCGCTGCTGGCCGTGGCACGGCGCGAAGGCTGGGCGATTGCGCATAGCCGCATCGTCTTTGCAGACGACGGATCGGACCACAACATCTTCTCCATGAAGGTGCCGAACATGCTGTCGCTGAAGGAGCGCGCGCGCAACAGCGCCATCGTCGAAGAACTGGCGCCCCGGGCCGGCGAGCTGGTGGTGCGCAAGACCGTGCCGTCGGCATTCTTCGGCACGTCGCTGGCCGCCTGGCTGACGCAGCGCGGCGTGCGCACGCTGGTGGTGGCCGGCGCGGTGACCAGCGGCTGCGTGCGCGCCAGCGTGGTGGACGCCATGCAGTACGGCTTCCGGCCGCTGGTGCTGTCGGATTGCGTCGGCGACCGGGCGCTTGGACCGCACGAAGCCAACCTGTTCGACATGGAACAGAAATATGCGACGGTCACCACGCGCGCAGAAGGGCTGGCGGCCATCGGGGTGCGCGAATGAGCGCTTGCGTGAATCATCAGACGGCGTCATCAGGGCGGACAAAACCATGACATGTTCGACGGAACCGGATCATTCAGAGGCAGGGCGCGGCCAGGGCGTGGGAGCCCGGGTGGCGCGCAAGGAAGACGCCAGGCACCTGCACGGCAAGGGGCGCTTTGTCGCGGACATTGCCATGCCGGACCTGCAGGAGGTGGCATTCCTGCGCAGCCCCGTGGCGCATGCCAGGCTGTTGTCCGTGACCAAGCCCGCGCGCCACGCGCAAGCGGTGATCGTGCGCGAAGACATGGCGGCGGCGCGGGACATCGTCGCGGATTCGGCGTTCCCGTCCTACCAGCCGTCGGCGCAGGCGCCGCTGGCCAGCGGCAAGGTGCGCTTTGTCGGCGAGCCCGTTGCCATGGCGTTTGCCCCCACGCGCGCCGAAGCCGAGGACATCGCCGAGCAGGTGGCGGCCGAGTTCGACGAGCTGCCCGCGCTGACCGACGTGGCGCAGGCCCGCCAGCTCGCCGGCGAGGTGCGCGTGCACGAACACTGGCGCGACAACACCTTCCTGACGCTGAATGTCGACAAGAACTTCGAGGCGCGCCAGCGCGAGGCATCCGTCGTCGTCCACCGCAAGGTCAACCTGGCGCGCCAGTGCATGGTGCCGATGGAGGGCAAGGCGGTGCTGGCCTACTGGGACCACCAGTTCGACCAGCTGGTGGTGTACAGCGCCACCCAGGTGCCGCATATGATCCGGACCATCCTGAGTCATTGCCTGGACCTGGACCAGGCGCGCGTTCGGGTGATCTCGCCGGACGTGGGCGGCGCCTTCGGCTACAAATGCGTGCTGCAGCAGGAAGAGCTTTGCATTGCCTGGCTGGCGCTGACCTACAAGCGGCCGTTCCGCTTTATCGAGGACCGACGCGAGCACCTGACCGCCGGCGCCAACTCGCGCGAGCACCACTACGATCTGACCGCCTATGCTGATGCCCGCGGCCGCCTGCTGGCGCTGGACGCGAAGATCGCCATCGACGGCGGGGCCTATTCCGTCTGGCCCTTCACCATCGGGCTCGAGCCAGGCCAGGCGATCGGCAACCTGCCCGGGCCCTATGCCTTTGACGGGTACCGCTGCGAAACCACTTGCGTGGCCACCAACAAGCCGGGCTTCGTGCCGTATCGCGGCGTGGCCCGGACCGGCGTCTGCTTCGCCATGGAACTGATGATCGATGCGATCGCGCGCGAGGTGGGGCGCGAGCCGTGGGAAGTGCGCATTGAAAACCTGGTGCCGCCGCAGGCCATGCCTTACGTCAACGTGACCAACAAGCACTTCGACGGCGGCGACTACCCGGCCAGCGTGCGCCAGGCGATGGAGATGATCGACCTGCCCGCGATCCGCGCGCGGCAGCAGGCGGGTCCGCAGGGCAGCCGCTATGTCGGCGTGGGCTTTGGCACCTACACCGAGCAGTCGGCGCATGGCACCTCGGTATTCGCGGCCTGGGGCACGCCGGTGATCCCCGGCTTTGACTCGGCCACGGTGCGCATCACGCCGGACGGCGGGCTCGAAGTGCGTGTCGGCGTGCATTCGCATGGCCAGGGTATGGAGACCACGTTCGCGCAGATTGCCCACGAGATCCTGGGCATCGATATCGGACGGATCAAGCTGGTGCACGGCGATACCGGGCTGACGCCGTTCTCCACCGGCACCTATGCCTCGCGCTCGCTGGTGATGTCGGGCGGCGCGGTATCGCGGGCATGCAAGGCACTGCTGCCGCGGCTGCGGAAGATTGGCGCGCATATGCTCGGGCAGCCTGCGGAGGCGGTGACGTTCGCCGCCGGCCAGGTGCGCGCGAGCGACGCCGCCATCGATATCGGCCGCATTGCCGACGCCTGGTACATCAATCCCCACCTGTTGCCGCCCGATGTGGATGCGCAAGGGCTGGAGGTCACCATGGGCTTCAAGCCCGCGGTCGATACCGGCAGCTTCACCTACGCCACGCACGCGGTCGCGGTGGAAGTTGACATCGATTCCGGCCATGTCGAGATCCTGGACTACGTGGTGGTGGAAGACTGCGGCACCATGATCAATCCGATGGTGGTCGAGGGCCAGACCTATGGCGGCGTGGCGCAGGGCATCGGCACCGCGATGTTCGAAGAGATGCGCTATGACGGCAACGGACAGCCGCTGGCCTCCACGCTGGCGGACTACATGCTGCCCGGGCCGACCGAGATTCCGTCGATCCGCATCCATCATTTCGAGACGCCGTCGCCGCATACGGAATTCGGCGCCAAGGGGATGGGCGAGGGCGGTGCCATCGCACCGCCGGCGGCGATCTTCAACGCGGTGAACGACGCCTTGCGCGACTTCGGCGTCGAACTGCAGGAAACGCCGCTGACCCCGAGAAAGATCCTTGAAGCGCTGGATGCGGCAGTAGCCGGCGCACAAAGCAAGAAGGCAGCCTGACCGATGAAAGCCGTCGCTTTTTCCTATCATGAGCCCGGCTCGCTGCCGGAGGCGCTGGCCCGCCTTGGCGCGGGCACCGATGTGGCCAAGGCCATGGGCGGAGGCCAGTCGCTCGGCCCGATGCTGAACCTGCGGCTGACCCGTCCCGACACGGTGGTCGATGTGTCGGGGCTGGCCGAACTGCGGCAAGTCGCGTCCACCCCCGATGGCATCCGCATCGGCGCCTGCGTGACCCATGCGCAGATCGAGGACGGCGTGTTCGCGCCGCTGCGCGGCACCATGCTGCAGGCCGTGGCGGGCGGCATTGCCTACCGCGCGATCCGCAACCGCGGTACCGTGGGCGGCAGCCTGGCCCATGCGGACCCGGCCGCGGACTGGGTGGTGGCGATGACCGCGCTGGGTGCGCGCATCGAGATAGCATCCGGCACCGGCACGCGTGAGGTGCCCATGGAGGCCTTCATGATCGGCGCCTACACCACGGTGCTGGCCGACGGCGAGCTGATCGCCGCCGTGCGCGTGCCGCATGCCAGCGCGCACAGCCGCTGGGGCTACCAGAAGCTGTGCCGCAAGACCGGCGAGTTTGCCGAAGCCAGCTGCGCCGCGTACTTCGATGCCAGCCGCCGCTTCGCACGCATCGTGCTCGGCGCGCTGGACGGGCCGCCGGTGGTGCTGCCCGGACTCACGCGCGCGGTTGCGGCACAAGGCGCAGCGGCGCTCACGGCCAGTGCCGTGGAAGAAGCGGTGGCGCAGGCCGCGCCGGGCAAGGACGCCATCGACCGCAAGCTTTACCGTACCGTCGTGATGCGCTGCGTCACGCAAATGCTGAACTGAGGAGTGCCCGTGCAGACCATCGAATTCAATGTCAACGGCCGCCGGGTTTCCGGCGCGTGCGCGGACCGGACGCACCTGGGCGACTTCCTGCGCGACACGCACCGGCTGACCGGCACCCACCTAGGCTGCGAGCACGGCGTGTGCGGCGCCTGCACCGTGCTGCTCGACGACAAGCCGGTGCGGTCGTGCATCACCTTCGCCGCCGCCTGCCAGGGCGCCGACATCGTCACCGTCGAAGGCTACCAGGACGATGCCGTCATGGCCGACCTGCGCGCCGCGTTCAACCAGCATCACGCGCTGCAGTGCGGCTTCTGCACGCCGGGCATGCTGGCGACCGCGCGCGACATCGTGCTGCGCCTGCCCGATGCGGACGACGCCACCATCCGCCATGAGCTGTCGGGCAACCTGTGCCGCTGCACTGGCTATATGGGAATCGTCGCCGCCATCCGCTCCGTACTGGACGCACGCCGCGACGCAGCCGGCGTGATTGCGCGGCACGTCGCGGGCGCGGCGCCGGCCGAAGCGCCGTTCACCGGTTTTGCCGTTGCGGACGAAGCGCTCGGCACGCTGCCGCACCTGGCCGCCGGCACCGGCGCCGAGGCGGAACGGTCAGCCGACCGCAAGGGCTGGTCGCGCATCGAAGGCAGCTTCACCGTCCCCTACGCGCTCGACGCGGTATGGGCCTTCATGGCTGACCTGCCGGCCGTGGCGGGCTGCCTGCCGGGTGCGGTGCTCACTGAAATGGCGGGGGAGAAGGTCAAGGGCCATATTGCCATCAAGTTCGGCCCGATGTCCGCGAGGTTCGACGGCGCCGCGCGCCTGCAGCGCGACGACGCGCTCAAGCGCGGCGTGCTGAAGGGCGCGGGTCAGGACTCGCTCAGCAACTCCAAGGCCGCGGGCGACATCGCCTACCAGCTGAAGGCGCTCTCCGCGCGCGAGACCGAAGTCGCGGTCGACCTGCAGTATTCGCTGCAAGGGCCGCTGGCGCAGTTTTCGCGGTCGGGGCTGGTGCGGGATTTCGTGCGGCGCATGATCGCCGATTTTGGAAAGTCGGTGGCGCGCCGGATGGACCCGACGCTGAGCGATGCCGAACGCAACCAGGCGGTACGCCTCAATCCCGTGGCGATGTTCTTCGGCGTGCTGTGGGAGCGGGTCAAACGGTGGTTCGGCGCCCGCTGAACCCGCCCGCCGGGCTGTCGCAACCCTTGCCCGCGTCAGCCCGGATGCACTACAACCAGTAGTGCGGTGGCAGTGGTCTTGCCGCCATTGGAGATCGCATGTGCGACATCGGCCGCATAGCGCGCGGTCTCGCCGTGCCTCAGCTTCTTCTCATCGGCGCCCGCGCGCACCGTCATCGATCCGCTCAGCACCGACAGGTGTTCCTGGGTGCCGGCCTCGTGCGGCTCGGAGGCCAGCACGCCGCCGGCCTGGATGGTCAGCTCATACCACTCGAAGCGCCCGGCCAGGTCAATCGGGCCCAGGATGCGCAGGTCGCAGCGGGTATCGGGGCTTTTCAGCGACGGCGTGGCATGCGGCTGGATCACGGTGATGCCGCCGCCCGGCCGCTCTGCCGCGCCGCCGGCCAGGAAATCCGTCAGGCTCACGCCCAGCGCATTGGCCAGGCGCCACAGCACCGCCACGGTGGGGTTGGCCAGGTTGCGTTCGATCTGCGACAGCATCGACTTGGATACGCCGGCACGGCGCGACAGTTCATCGAGCGACAGGCGCTGCTGCTGGCGCAGCGCCTGCAGCGCCATGCCGACGGCGGGCGGCCCGTCGGCCTGTGGCATCTGGGCAAGGGCTTGCGTCATGGGAGAATGTTCGTTATATTGCGCAAAATGTTCGATATACAGAACGTGTTCGATTTATCGATCAGATGCTAGCACGCCCGCCTAGCACACCGCCACCACCGGGAGCCAAGCCATGTCGAATGCCGAGGCATTCTATGCATCCATCCGTACTGAACTCGAAAGCATCCGCGCGGCGGGGCTGTTCAAGAATGAGCGCGTGATCGCCACGCCGCAGGGTGCGCGGGTGCGCACCACCGACGGCCGCGAGGTCATCAACCTGTGCGCCAACAACTACCTTGGCTTGTCGTCGCACCCGCAGGTGATCGAGGCCGCGCACGAAGCGCTGCGCACGCATGGCTTCGGGCTGAGCTCGGTGCGCTTTATCTGCGGCACGCAGGACCTGCACAAGACGCTGGAGGCGCGGCTGTCGGCCTTCCTCGGCACCGAGGACACCATCCTCTATGGCTCGGCCTTCGATGCCAATGGCGGTTTGTTCGAAACGCTGCTGGGCGCGGAAGACGCGGTCATCAGCGATGCGCTCAACCATGCCTCGATCATCGACGGCATCCGCCTGTCCAAGGCACGCCGCTACCGCTACCAGCACAACGACATGGACGACCTGCGCGTGCAGCTGGAGCAGGCGCGGGCCGACGGTGCGCGCTACACGCTGGTGTTTTCCGATGGCGTGTTCTCGATGGACGGTACCGTGGCGCGGCTGGACGAGATGCGCGCGATCTGCGATGCGTACGGCGCGCTGCTGGGCATCGACGAATGCCATGCCACCGGTTTCATGGGACAGCGCGGGCGCGGCACGCATGAGGCGCGCGGCGTGTTCGGCAAGATCGACATCATCACCGGCACGCTGGGCAAGGCGCTGGGCGGCGCCTCCGGCGGCTTCACCAGCGCGCGCAAGGAAGTCGTGGCGCTGCTGCGCCAGCGCTCGCGGCCGTACCTGTTCTCCAATACGGTGGCGCCGGCCATCGTGGGCGCGTCGATCGCGGTGCTCGATATCCTGGAGGCCAGCACCGAGCTGCGCGACCGGCTGGAGGTCAATACCAGGTTCTTCCGCGCGGGGCTGGACCAGCTGGGCTTCGACGTCAAGGCGGGCGACCACCCCATCATCCCGATCATGGTCTACGACGCCGACAAGGCGCAGCAGCTCGCGCAGCGGCTGCTGGAACTGGGCGTGTACGTGGTGGGCTTCTTCTACCCGGTGGTGCCCAAGGGCCAGGCGCGCATCCGCGTGCAGATGAGCGCGCTGCATGACGAGGCCGCGCTGCAGGCGGCGCTGGATGCCTT
The DNA here is from genome assembly GCF_054072015.1 of Cupriavidus sp. CP313. NCBI lineage: Bacteria > Pseudomonadati > Pseudomonadota > Betaproteobacteria > Burkholderiales > Burkholderiaceae > Cupriavidus > Cupriavidus sp. CP313. The sequence goes on from NZ_JBSVZB010000036.1 coordinate 54,261, forward strand.
TGGCCAGGCTGGCCGCGAACTGGGGCTGATCTGATGGAAGATGGCAAACCGAAGGTCCTGATCGTCGGCGCCAACGGCCAGATCGGGTCCGAGCTGGCACTGGCGCTGGCCGAGCGCTACGGGCGCACCAATGTGATCACCTCCGACGTGGTGCCCACCGGCCGCCATGTGCACCTGACGCACGAGATGCTCAACGCCACCGACCGCGGCGAGCTGGCGACCGTGGTCGAGCGCCATGGCATCACGCAGGTCTACCTGCTGGCGGCCGCGCTGTCCGCCACCGGTGAAAAGGCGCCGCAGTGGGCCTGGAACCTCAATATGACCAGCCTGCTCAATGTGCTGGAACTGGCGCGGCAGACCGGGCTGGAGCGGGTGTTCTGGCCAAGCTCGATCGCAGCCTTCGGCCCGACCACGCCTGCCGGACAGACACCGCAGAAGACCGTGATGGAGCCCACCACCGTCTACGGCATCTCCAAGCAGGCGGGCGAGGGCTGGTGCCGCTGGTATCACGCCAACCACGGCGTGGATGTGCGCAGCGTGCGCTATCCCGGCCTGATCTCGCACAAGACCCCGCCCGGCGGCGGCACCACCGACTATGCGGTCGACATCTTCCATGCGGCGGTGAAGGGCGAGCCCTACACCTGCTTCCTGAAGGAAGACGAGGCCCTGCCGATGATGTACATGCCCGATGCGATCCGCGCCACCATCGAACTGATGGAAGCGCCGGCCGACAAGCTGAGCGAGCGCGGCAGCTACAACATCGCCGGCATGAGCTTCACGCCCGCGCAGATTGCAGCGGCCATCCGCGAGCAGGTGCCGGGCTTCGAGATCCGCTATGAACCCGACTATCGCCAGGCGATTGCGCAGGGTTGGCCGGATTCGATCGACGATTCGGTCGCGCGCGCGGACTGGGGCTGGAAGGCAGAGTACGGCTTGAAGGAGATGGTGGCGGACATGCTGGCCAACCTGAAGGCGACGCTGCCCGCCTGAGCCGCTACGGGGCAATCGCGCCGTCGATGGCGATGCGGATGCCCTCGGTGCCGACTGCCACCGGTCCGGTGCGCCCCACCAGGTCCCCGGCCTTCGGCAAGGCACTGCCGCTGGCCGAAATCCGCGCTTCCAGCATGACCTGTTGCTGCCCTGACAGCCGGTGGTCGGGCCGCATCGCCATCGCATCATCCAGCGTGAACGACAGCGGCAGGTCGCGCGCCTGGCGACGCAGCACCGCCAGCGGCATGCGTGACCCGTTAGCGGGCAGCGCATAGACAAAGAGCGTGTCGCCGGGTTGCGGCGTGCGCCCGGCCTTTTCGCTGAGCGTGACCATGCCGGTGATCTTCGGGGTTTGCGCCGCGGCAGCCGTGCCGCGCGCGGCGGCGAGGTTGGCGGCGATGCGCGCCGCGGTCTGCGAATCCGCCGGCAGCAGCCGGTACAGGTGTTCCCAATATCCGATCGCCGCCTGCTTGTCGCCGCGTTCGGCCGCGGCGCTGGCCGCAAGCGCCAGTGCTTTGGGGTCGTCCGGGTCCAGCGCCAGGGCCTGGCGCATTTGCGCCATGGGCGGGCCTTCCAGCGAGCCGCCGTTCAGGCTGGCCAGCACATCGGCGTAGTCGGAGCGCAGCGCGGCCACGTCCGGCGCCAGTTCGACGGCGCGCGCGTACGCCGCGGCGGCGTCGGCATGGCGTTCCATCACACTGTATGAGCGCGCCAGCATGGCCCAGCCCTGCGCATCGCCGGGCGACTCGCGCAGGCGCTGCGCCAACTGGTTCACCATGCCCTCGACCTGCGCGCCGCTCAGCTGGTGCTGGCTGCCGCTGGCTTCGGGCAGGTCGTCGGCACGCCAGAGGGCGACCGGGTTGCCCAGGTGCAGGTACAGCAGGATGGCGGCGCTGGGAAGCAATGCTAGCAGCAGCGCGGCGAGCAGGGGCGAGGTGCCGGCCCGTCCCGTTCCGGTGGCGGCGACGGCGGCGTCATCGAGCAGCCGGCGGCCGAGTTCGTCGCGGGCTTCGGCGTGGCGCGCCGCGGTGAGGGTGCCGCCGCGCAGGTCGGTGTCCAGCTCGCGCAGCTGGTCGTGGTACAGGTCAACCAGCAAGGTGCGCTCCGGCGTGCCCGGGTCTGGCGCTGCCTGGCGGCGCAGCAGCGGCCACAGCAGGCAGGCCGTGGCGGCGGCGATCAGGGCGGCGGCGAGCAGCCAGAAGGTGGTCATGGCTGGCGGTGCTGTACGGGTGTTGCGGCCGATTCGTCCAGCAAGTCCGCAAGCTGGCGCTGCGCGCTGGCGTCCAGCGTCGCATCCGCCTGGCGATTGCGCGAGCGCGCGCGAAGGATCGCGGCCGCCACGCCGGCCACCAGCAGCAGCGGGCCGAACCACAGCAGCCACGTCAGCGGCCGCAGCGGCGGCTTGTACAGCACGAAGTCGCCATAGCGCTGGACCAGGTAGTCCTTCACCGCCTCGTCGCTGGCGCCGCCGCGCAACTGCGCGCGGATCTGGCGCCGCAGGTCGACCGCCAGGTCGGCGTTGGAGTCGGCCAGGGTCTGGTTCTGGCAGACCAGGCAGCGCAACTCGTTGGAGAGCGCGTGCACGCGGGCATCGAGTTCGGCTTCCGTCAGCGCCATCGCCTGCAGCGAAACGCAGCAAAGCCACACGGCAAGCGTTGCGCGAATCCGGCTACGCATGGCTGCCTCCCTGCCGTTCCAGCTGCTCGATCAGCGGGATCAGCTTGCGCTCCAGCACCTCGCGCGTGACCGGGCCCACCTGGCGGTAGCGCACCACGCCGTGCTGGTCGATGACAAAGGTCTCGGGCACGCCGTAGACGCCGTAGTCGATGCCGACGCGGCCGTCGGCATCGACCAGCGAAGCCGCATAGGGGTTGCCCAGCCGCTGCAGCCAGTCGCGCGCGGCGCCGGTCTCGTCCTTGTAGTTGAGGCCATACAGCGGCACCGGCGAGCGCGCGGCAAAATCCACCAGCAACGGATGCTCGGTGCGGCAGGCCGCGCACCACGACGCCCACACGTTCAGCAACCAGACCTTGCCGCGCATGTCGGCACTGGCCAGCGTGCGGCCTTCGGGTTCGAGCAGCGGCAGGCGGAACGCCGGCGCGGCCTTGCCGACCAGCGGCGAGGGCAGTTCACGCGGGTCGTGGCGCAGCCCGGCGGCCAGCGCGACGGCAAGGGCAAGGAAGGCGGCCAGCGGCAGCAGGAAGCGCGTCATGCGGGCGTCTCCTCATGGACGGAGGCCAATGCCGGCACTGCGGGCGCATCCGGCGCGGCTGGCGCGGCGGCAGGATTGGCGGCACGGCGGCGCAGCCGGTAACGCTTGTCGCAGACGGCCAGCAGCCCGCCCAGCGCCATCAGCACGCAGCCGGCCCAGATCCAGTCGACAAAGGGCTTGACGTGGATGCGCACGGCCCAGGCGCTGCCATCGACATTCTCGCCCAGCGCCACGTAGAGGTCGCGCGCCAGGCCGCTGTCTATCGCGGCCTCGGTGGTGGGCATGTCCTGGCTGCGGTAGATGCGGCGCTCCGGGTGGAGCAGTGCTACCCGCTTGCCGTCACGCGAGGCCACCAGCGTGCCGCGCAGCGCGTCGTAGTTGGGGCCGCCGGCCTGGGTCACGCCGGCAAAGCGGAAGTCATAGCCGCCCACGCTGACACTGTCGCCGGCGCGCATGGGCAACTCGCGCAAGCTTTCCTGGCCGGATACCAGCGTCACGCCGGCGATAAAGACGCCCACGCCGGCGTGGGCGAGCAGCATGCCCCAGTAGCTGGGCGTGAACTGGTGCAGCGCGGCCAGGCGGCGCCCTTGCTGTTGGCGCAAACGCGCCGCGAGGCTGGCCACGGCGCTCAGCACGCACCAGGCCGCCAGCAGCAGCCCCAGCCCGCTCAGCGCCGACGCATTGCGCAGCACCAGCAGCAGCCCCAGCCCGATGGCCGCGCTGGCCATGGCGGCCCAGCGCAGGCGGCGCGCCATGTCGGGCAGGCTGCCGTGGCGCCAGCGCGCCAGCGGCGCGGCGCCCATCAGCAGCACCGCGGGGGCCATCAAGGGCACGAAGACTTGCTCGAAATACGCCGGGCCGACCGAGATCTTGCCCAGCCCCAGTACATCGACCAGCAGCGGGTAGAGCGTGCCCAGCAGCACCGTGGCGGCGGCCACCGCCAGCAGCACGTTGTTGGCCAGCAGCATCGACTCGCGCGAGACCGCCGCAAACGCCACGCGCCGCGCCAGCCGTGGCGCGCGCCATGCATACAGCGCCAGCGCCAGCCCGGTCACCAGCCCCAGCAGCGCCAGGATGAAGACGCCGCGCTTCGGGTCCACGGCGAAGGCGTGGACGGAGGTCAGCACGCCGGAACGGACCAGGAAGGTGCCCAGCAGGCTCAGCGAGAAAGTGAAGATGGCGAGCAGCACGGTCCAGGCGCGGAAGGCGCCGCGCTTCTCGGTGACCGCCAGCGAATGCATCAGCGCGGTGCCGGCCAGCCACGGCATGAACGAGGCGTTCTCGACCGGGTCCCAGAACCACCAGCCGCCCCAGCCCAGCTCGTAGTAAGCCCAGGCGCTGCCCAGCATGATGCCCAGCGTCAGGAAGGCCCACGCCACCGTGGTCCACGGCCGCGACCAGCGTGCCCAGGCGGCATCGACGCGCCCGGCCAGCAGCGCCGCCACGGCAAAGGCAAAGGTCACCGAGAAGCCCACATAGCCCATGTAGAGCAGGGGCGGGTGGAACACCATGCCCGGGTCCTGCAGCAGCGGGTTGAGGTCGCGGCCTTCCATCGCCGGCGGCAGCAGCCGCACGAAGGGGTTGGAGGCGAACAGCAGGAACGCCAGGAAGCCGGCGCTGATCGCGCCCATCACGGCCAGCACGCGGGCCACGGCGGCCAGCGGCAGCTGCCGGCTGCACAGCGACACGGCCAGCGACCACAGGCCCAGCATCAGCGTCCACAGCAGCATCGAGCCCTCGTGCCCGCCCCAGACCGCGGCGACGCGGTAGGCCAGCGGCAGCGCGCTGTTGGCGTTGGCGGCGACATAGCGCACGCTGAAGTCGTTGCTGACGAAGGACCAGGTCAGCGCGGCGAAGGACAGCGCCACCAGCAGGCACTGCACGCGCGCGGCGGGGCGCGCCAGCGCCATCCACGCCAGCTGGCCGCGCGCGGCCCCGGCCAGCGGCACCACGGCCTGCACCAGCGCGACGAGCAGCGCCACGATCAGCGCGAAATGGCCGAGTTCCGCGATCACTGGCGCACTCCCTGGGCCGGCGCAGCCTCGGCCATGCGGCGCTTCACCTGTTCGGCCTGCTTGAGTGCGTCGGCGGCTTCCGGCGGCATGTAGTTTTCATCGTGCTTGGCCAGCACCTCGCTGGCGATGAAGGTGCCGTCCGCCTGCAGCTGGCCGCGCGCCACCACGCCCTTGCCTTCGCGGAACAGGTCGGGCAGCAGGCCGCGGTACAGCACCGGCACCTGGCGCGCCGTGTCGGTGACCACGAAGCGCACCGTCATGCCGTCGCCCTCGCGCCGGATCGAGCCGGGTGCCACCAGCCCGCCCAGCCGGAAGCTGCGTGCCACCGGCGCCTCCTGCGCGGCGACCTGGCTGGGACTGAAGAAGAACACCAGGTTGGAGCGGAAGGCATTGAGCACCAGCGCCGCCGCGATGCCGCAGCAGGCCAGCGCCGCGGCAAGCAGCCCGAAGCGGCGCTGGCGTGGTGTCATTGGCCGGCTTCCTGGCGCGTGGCACGGCAGCGGCGGGCCAGCAGCACCAGCTCCAGCGCCAGCAGCACCGCGCTCACGCCGAAGGCGCCGGCGATGAAGAAGCCGTGATGTCCGTAGGGCAGCAGCGAGGACAGCGTCATGAGGTTTCTCCGGGAACCATGGCCGGGCCGTGCGGCACCTCGCCGCGTTCGCGCAGGATGCAGCGCACGCGCACCAGCGCCACCGCCACCGTGTACATCCAGTACGCCATCGTCATCAGCAGCATGCCAGCCAGCATGGTGGCCGCCATCGACGGCGCCGCGGTCAGGCTGACCGATGCGCCCTGGTGCAGCGTGTTCCACCACTGCACCGAGAAATAGATCACCGGGATATTGATCACCCCCACCAGCGCCAGCACCGCGCAGGCGCGCTCGGCCCGGCGCGGCTCGTCGATGGCGGCTTCCAGCGCGATAAAGCCAAGGTACAGGAACAGCAGGATCAGCTCGGAGGTGAGCCGCGCATCCCAGACCCACCAGGTGCCCCAGGTGGGCTGGCCCCACAGCGCGCCGGTCCACAGCGCCAGCGCGGTGAAGAGCGCCCCGGTGGGCGCCAGCGCCGAGGCCATCATCGACGACAGCCGCGTGCGCAGCACCAGTGCCAGCGCGCAGTAGCCGGCCATGACCAGGTAGATGAACATCGACATCCACGCCGCCGGCACGTGGATGAAGATGATCCGGTAGACCTCGCCCTGCTGCGCATCGGTAGGGGCCACGCCAAAGCCGAGCCACAGTCCCGCCACCGCGAACAGCGCCGCCGCGGCAAAGAACCATGGCGCCATGCGCCCGGCCAGCGGATAGAAGCGCACCGGCGCCGCATAGGCCAGCCAGCCGCCGCGGACGGGGGGCCGCGGCGCGGCAGCGGGGTGGACGGATGGCAGCGGCTGGCTCATGCCGGCGTCTCCATGGCAATGCGCAGCCCGGCGGCGGTGGCCAACGGGCACAGGAACAGTGACAGCGCCAGGCAGGCGCCCAGCAGCGAGAACTGCGGCATCACGTCCAGCCCCGCATCGGCAGCGGCCGCTGCGCTGGCGCCGAACACCAGCACCGGCACGCACAGCGGCAGCACCAGGATGCACAGCAGCACCGCGCCGCCGCGCACGCCCAGCGTCAGCGCCGCGCCCACCGCGCCGATCAGGCTCAGCGCCGGCGTGCCGACCAGCAGCGACGCCGCCAGCAGCAGCGATGCGCTCAGGGGCAGCCCGTACTGCTGCGCCAGCAGCGGCGTCAGGAGCAGCAACGGCAGGCCGCTGGTGAGCCAGTGCGCGGCGATCTTGGCCAGCACCAGCAGTGCCAGCGGATGCGGCGACAGCAGCAGCTGGTCCAGGCTGCCATCGGCGTGCTCCTGCGCAAACAGCCGCGACAGCGACAGCATCGACGCCAGCAGTGCCGTCACCCACAGGATGCCCGGCGCCAGCGCGCGCAGCTGCTGCGGCTCGGGGCCGATCGCCAGCGGGAACAGGCTGGCGGCAATGACAAAAAACACCACGCCGCCAAGCAGGCTGCCGCGCCGCCGCCAGGACAGCGAGACATCGTGCGCGACGATGGCGGCGAGCGTGCGCATCATGCCGGCGCCCCCAGGTGCAGCACCGCGCCGCCCGCGGGCAGCAGCTGGTGCGTGGCGATCACGGCCATGCCGCCGGCGGCCAGGTGCGCGTCGAGCTGGGCATCGAAGCGCGCGCAGGCATCGGCATCCAGCGCGATGACCGGTTCATCCAGCAGCCACAGGGCGCGCTGCGCCAGCGACAGGCGCGCCAGCGCGACGCGCCGCCGCTGCCCTTGCGAGAGCGTGCGCACCGGCGCGTTTGCGACCCGCTCCAGCCCTTGCGCGGCGAGGGCGCGCGCGACGCCATCGGCACTGTCGTTCGATCCGGCCAGTCGCGCGGCAAAGCGCAGGTTTTCTGCCGGGCTCAGGTCAGGGTCGATGCCGTTGGTGTGGCCGACATAGGCCAGCGCGTGCTGATAGTCAGGGTCGGCGGCGCGCACCGGGCGGCCGCGCCAGTGCAGCGTGCCGGCATCGGCCATGGCCAGCCCGCACAGCACGCGCAGCAGGCTGGTCTTGCCGCTGCCGTTGGGGCCGAGTACCTGCAACAAGCCGCCGGGGGCGAGGTCGAGGTCGATGCCGCGCAACACCGGGCGTCCGGCGCGCGAGATGGCCAGCCCGCTGGCGCTCAGCACGGGGGCGGCGCAACGTGGGGATTCAGGCAGAAGCTCGGATGGCGGCGCGGGCGAGCGGACTTGCACGCGTCATTTCTCCTCGGCCTTGGAGATGTCGGGAAGGTGGTGCGCGATGCCCTTGTGGCAGTCGATGCAGGTCTTCTCCTTGTTGGCCAGGTAGGTGGAATGCATGGCCTGCGCGCGCGGGCTCTGGCGCGTGAAGTCCATCGACTGGTAGTCGTGGCAGTTGCGGCATTCCAGTGAATCGTTGGCCTTGAAGCGCGCCCACTCGTGCTGGGCCAGGGTGAGCCGGTGCGCCTGGAATTTTTCGCGGGTGTCGACCGTGCCGAAGATCTTGGCCCACACCTCCTTGGACGCCTGCATCTTGCGCGCCATCTTGGAGGTCCAGTTGTGCGGTACGTGGCAGTCCGAGCATTTGGCGCGCACGCCGCTGCGGTTGGTGAAGTGGATGGTGCCCTGCAGCTCCTGGTAGACGTTGTCGCGCATCTCGTGGCAGCCGGTGCAGAACTGCTCGGTGTTGGTCAGTTCCAGCGCGGTGTTGAACGCGCCCCAGAACACCACGCCGGCGATAAAGCCGCCGAGGGTCAGGAAGCCCAGGCTGAAATACGCGCTGGGCCGGTTGATGGTTCGCCAGTAACGCTTGATCAGGTCGAGCATGGCGCGCATCCGCTAGTTGGACGAGCCCTTGACGCCGGGCTTGCGCTTGAGCAGCTGCTCGACGTCAATGAAGGTGTTGCCCACCAGCGGCTTGGCGTCGGCCTGCGGCACGTGGCATTGCGTGCAGAAGTAGCGGCGCGGCGAGACGTCGGCCAGCACGTTGTTGTCGCGGTCCATGTAGTGCGTGATGCTGACCGGGATCGCCTGGGTTTCCTCGGTGCGCGTGCGGGCGTGGCAGAACATGCAGCGGTTGAAGTCCTTGTCGACCTGGTAGCCGTCGATCTTGTGCGGGATCGTCGGCGGCTGCATGGTGTAGTTGCGGGTGCGGCGGATGTCCTTGTTCTCGGTCGGGTAGAGCAGCGGCGCCTTGCTCTCGCTGGCGATGGGCGTGGGCCCGCGCATCGCGTCGACCAGGCCCTGGGCGTGCGCCGGCATTGCCAGCACGGCCAGCAGCAGCGCACACAGGGCCAGCAGGGGCATCCAGGATCGGCTTGGTTTCATGGCGTCTCCCTGTTCGATTCCGGGCTAGACCTTGACGATCTTGACCGCGCACTTCTTGAAGTCCGTCTGCAGCGAGATCGGGCAGGTGGCGTCCAGCGTCACCTTGTTGATCAGTTGGCTGGCATCGAACCACGGCACGAACACCAGCCCGCGTGGCGGCGCGTCACGCCCGCGGGTCTCCACGCGTGAGCGCATGCGCCCGCGCCGCGACACCACTTCCACCTCCACGCCGCGGCGCAGTCCCATTGCCTTGGCGTCTTCCGGGTGCATGAACACCACTGCATTGGGGAAGGAACGGTACAACTCCGGCACGCGCCGCGTCATCGAGCCCGAATGCCAGTGCTCCAGCACGCGGCCGGTGGCCAGCCAGAACGGGTATTCCTTGTCGGGCGATTCCGCGGCCGGCTCGTAGGGCAGGGCGAAGATCACCGCCTTGCCGTCGGGGTTGCCGTAGAACTGGTAGCCGGTGCCGGCCTTCACGTAAGGGTCGCTGCCCTCGCGGTAGCGCCAGCGGGTCTCCTTGCCGTTGACCACCGGCCAGCGCAACCCGCGCGCCTCGTGGTAGGCGTCGAACGGGGCCAGGTCGTGGCCGTGGCCGCGGCCGAAGGTTGCGTACTCTTCAAACAGGCCTTTCTGCACATAGAAGCCGAATGCCTTGGCCTCGGCGTTGTGGTACTCGGCGTTGACTTCCTTGAGCGGGAACTTGTCGACCTGGCCATTGCGGTAGAGTACGTCGAACAGGGTCTTGCCGCGGTACTCCGGCTTCTTCGCGATCAGCTCGGCGGGCCAGACGTCCTCGACCTTGAAGCGCTTGGAGAACTCCATCAGCTGCCACAGGTCAGAGCGCGAGTCGCCCGGCGCATCGACCAGCTGGTGCCAGAACTGCGTGCGGCGCTCGGCATTGCCGTAGGCGCCTTCCTTTTCCACCCACATCGCGCTGGGCAGGATCAGGTCGGCGGCCAGCGCGGTCACGGTGGGATAGGCATCGGACACCACCACGAAGTTCTGCGGGTTGCGGTAGCCCGGCAGGCCTTCTTCCATCAGGTTGGCAGCGGCCTGCATGTTGTTGTTGACCTGCACCCAGTAGGCATTGAGCTTGCCGTCCTTGAGCATGCGGTTCTGCAGCACGGCGTGGTAGCCCGGCTTGTCGGGGATGGTGCCCGCCGGCAGCTTCCAGATGCGCTCGGCCTCTTCGCGGTGCTTGGGGTTGGTCACCACCATGTCGGCCGGCAGCCGGTGCGAGAAGGTGCCCACTTCGCGCGCGGTGCCGCACGCCGACGGCTGCCCCGTCAGCGAGAACGGGCTGTTGCCCGGCGTGGCGATCTTGCCGGTCAGCAGGTGCAGGTTGTAGACCATGTTGTTGGCCCAGCTGCCGCGCGTATGCTGGTTGAAGCCCATGGTCCACAGCGACATCACCTTGATGTTGGGGTCGGCATAGAGCTCGGCGAGCTGGTCCAGCTTGGCCTTGGGCACGCCCGACAGCTTGCTGACATAGTCGGCGTCGTATTTGGCCACGAAGCGCGCGAAGTCATCGAAGGTGATCGGGCGCGAGGCACCGGGATCGGCAGCGTTCTTGGCCGCCTTCTGCAGCGGATGTTCCGGGCGCAGGCCATAGCCGATGTCGGTCACGCCTTCCTTGAAGACCGTATGCTTGTTGACGAAGTCCTTGTTGACCTTGTTGTTCTTGATGATGTAGTGGGCGATGTAGTTCATCATCGCCAGATCGGTCTGCGGCTTGAAGATGACCGGGATGTCGGCCAGGTCGAAGGAACGGTGCGTGAAGGTGGACAGCACCGCCACGCGCGTCTTGGGGTAGCTCAGGCGCCGGTCGGTGATGCGGGTCCACAGGATCGGGTGCATCTCGGCCATGTTCGAGCCCCACAGCACGAAGGCATCGGCGGCCTCGAAATCGTCGTAACAGCCCATCGGCTCGTCCATGCCGAAGGTACGCATGAAGCCCTGCACGGCCGATGCCATGCAGTGGCGCGCGTTGGGGTCGATATTGTTGGAGCGGAAGCCCGCCTTGTAGAGCTTGGAGGCGGCATAGCCTTCCCACACCGTCCACTGGCCGGAACCGAACATCCCCACCGCGGTCGGCCCTTTTTCCTTCAGCACGCGCTTGAACTGGCGTTCCATCTCGTCGAAGGCGCGCTCCCACGTGACCGGGGCGAATTCGCCGTTCTTGTCGTACTTGCCGTTCTTCATGCGCAAGAGCGGCTTGGTCAGCCGGTCCTGCCCGTACATGATCTTCGACAGGAAATAGCCCTTGACGCAGTTCAGGCCCTTGTTGACCTCGGCCAGCGGATCGCCCTGCGTGGCCACCACCTTGTTGTCCTTGACCGCCACGGTCACGCCGCAGCCGGTGCCGCAGAAGCGGCAGGGCGCCTTGGACCACTTCAGCTTGGTCATGTCGCTGTCGGTGACAAAGTTGGCGGCCCCGGCCGGCAGCGTCACGCCGGCAACCGATGCGGTCGCGGCGACAGCGGTCTGCTTGATGAAATCACGACGAGAGATGGTCATGTGCCTGCCTCCTCGTTCATTGCCGGGTCCATTGCTTCGTGCATCGCCTCGGCGTCTTCGTTGTGCTGGTAAACGAGCGCGGCCGACAGCACGCCCTCGAGCTGGTGCAGGTACGTCAGGTGCGCGGCAATGGCGCGCGAGGTGGGGGCTTCGATGGTGACCACGAGCTTGCCGGCATCGCTGGCTGCGTGGACTTCGGCACCGGTGATGGCTTCGATCGCGGCGCGTACCTGCGCCAGGCTGTCGGGAATGGCATGCACGACGATGCCGGCGATATGCCACTCTTCGCTCGCGGGCAGCGGCTGGATGGGGATGGCACGTCTTGCTGCGGGCATGCGCAAGCTCCGGTTCGATGCCGTTTCAGTCTGTGCTGCAGCTTTTTTTATCTGTCAAATGCCGCCCCGGTCGCGGCAAGTATTGCGCACCGGGCTTGCCGGGCCGCTCAATGTGACGGCGGACCGCTGATCAGCTGGGTCATCCAGACAATGAACCCATAGCCTGCCACGATGATGACGGAGAGTACCGGCACCATCACGGCGGTCAGGAAAAGGAAACTGCGCAGTTCTTCTTGCTTGCGCTGCGGATCGCGGGCTTCACCGGTTTCCATCATGGTTTGAAGTAATCGGCAAAAGTGATCAGGCGCGGCACCTGATGCGTTACACCATTAAAGGAAGCAGGAACCAGGGTGTCAAGACTGCACTCGCTTGCCCGTGCCCACGGCTCACGGGATCAGGCCGCGCGCGCGGCCCAGTGCCACCGCTTCTGTGCGGCTTTGCGCGCCCAGCTTGGCATGGATGCGGCGCAGGTGCGACTTGACGGTCAGCTCGGACAGGAACAGCTTCTGCGCGATCACCCGATTGCGGTAGCCCGCGGACAGCATGCGCAGCACTTCCAGTTCGCGCCCGGTCAGCGGGTCGGGCTGGTGCGCCGTTTCCGCGGGCTGTTCTGCGGCCGGCTTCGCTGAGCCTGGCCCGGTGAGCCGCGCGAGCAGGCTGGCGACAAAAGGCTCGGCCACGCCAAGCGCTGCTGCCTGTGCCAGATGGGCGCCTGCCCAGGCCCGCAGCAGCACGGCAACGCGTTCGCCTTCTTCCAGGAAGGAGCGCAGGAAGCCTTCATGGCTGGCCAGGCGCAGGGCTTCGGTGATTTCCTGCAGGGCGGCATCGCGCTGCTGCATGCCGTCGAGCGCGGTGGCGCGCAGGATGCGAAGCCGGATCAGGCGCCAGTAGCGCTGGCATGCCAGTGCGGCCGCGATGGCGGCATCCAGCGCGGACAGCGCCGGCGCGATATTGCCGCGCGCGATGTCGAGCCGGCAGCGCGCGATGGAAGGCCGGTCGATATCGTTGGCATGGCCGGTGGCGTCCAGCGCTTCCCAGCCGCCGTACAGGTCGGCCGCCTGCAATGCCTGCAATGCCGTTTCCAGCTTGCCTTCCAGCGTGGCGACGCGTGCGCGCTCCAGCCAGGCCGAGCACACGCTGCGCGCGGTGCCGGACTGCTGTCCCAGTTGCTCCAGTTCAGCCAGGCGCTGCAGCCACTGGCCGCGGTCCCCGCGCGCCAGCGCCAGCCGCGCGCTCAGCACGTGGCAGGCGATCATCGAATCGGGCGGGCCGTTGCCCTTGCTGTAGGGCAGCGCATTGGCCAGCAGGCGCCCGGCCTCTTCCAGCGCATCGTGCTCATACAGCGCCAGTGCCCAGAACACGTCGCTGCCCGGACTGTCGCCGGACGCTGCACGCAGGCGCGCCAGCGCGTTGCCCAGGCGTCCCTGCACCAGGTCGATCACGCCTTCCAGCGTGTCGCTGAGGCCGCGTACCGACTGCGGCTGCTGCGCGCGCAGCGTCGCCCGCGACAGCACGCTGCGCGCTTCGTCGTAGCGGTGCGTGCAGATCAGCGCGTAGGCCAGCGAATTGGCCAGGATGCGGTACTGGAAGGGCTCGTCCGGCGCCAGGCGGCGCAGGTGCGCGCCGGCGGCATCGCGGCAGGTCTCGACCTGGTCGGTCATGGCCAGCAGCACGCAGTGGATGGTCTGTGCTTCCACCCCCAGGCGCGCGCGCTGGTTGTCGTCGCCGAGTTGCTCAAGTTCGGGCTGGAAGGAGGCCAGTGCGGCCATGGCCTCGGCGTGGCGCCGGTTGAGCAGCAGTACCCACGCGCGCGTCAGCGCCAGCGCCGGTTGCCGCGCCAGCGTTGCGGGATGGATCTGGTCGAACCAGCGCAACAGCAGGCGCACCCGACCAGTGCCCAGCAGCGAGTCGGACTGGCTGGCAATGGCGCTGAGCGCCTCGTCATGCCGGCCCGCCTGCAGCAGGTGGTCCACCGCGGGGATGGGGTAGCCGTGCTCCAGGTACCAGTGCGCGGCGGCCAGGTGCAGCGGCGCGACCCGCTCCGGCGCCTGCACGGCCAGCCGGTGCTGCAGGAAGCTGGCAAAGAGCCGGTGGTAGCGGTACCACGTGCGTTCGGCATCGAGCGGGAACAGCAGCAGGTTGGCGCGTTCGAGGTGATCCAGCATCTCGCGCGCGTCGGCGCGGCCGGTGAGGGCGTCGCACAGCGGCGCGCTCAGCTGGCCCAGCACGCTGGTTTCCAGCAGGAAGGCGCGGCATGCGTCGGACTGCCGCGCCAGGATGTCCTCGGCCAGGAATTCACCCAGCTCCAGGTGGGTGCCGGAGAACGCGGCGACGAAGGCGGCGTGGTCGCTGCGCTGCTGTAGCGACAGCGCGGCCAGGTAGATCGCGGTGGCCCAGCCTTCGGTGCGGCGGTGCAGCGTGGCAATGTCGCTGTCGCGCAGCGGCAGGCCGCAGCGCCCGCGCAGCAGCTGCGCGGCCTCGTCGACAGAAAAGTGCAGGGCGGCGGGCGGAATCTCCAGCAACTGCCCGCGCGCGCGCAGCCGGCCCAGGCCGATTTCCGGTGCGGTGCGCGAGCCGATCACCAGCGTGCCGCAGGGCGGCATCGCCTCGATCAGCTGCTGCACCAGATCCAGCGCCGGCGGGCTCTGCAAGGTCTCGAAATCGTCCAGCACGATCGCGAACGGCTGCGCCGCGGCGCCCACCAGCCCCAGGATGCGGTGCGCCAGGCGCGGTCCGCTGGCCGGCTCCTGCGTTGCGGCCCCGCGCCGCTTGCCGCCGCGCAGCGCGGCCAGGCCGGCGTCCAGGTGGACCAGCAGCCGTTCCAGGTCATTGTCACCCGCATCCAGGCGCAGCCACACCGTGGCTTGCTGCTGCGCTGCGCAATACTCCGCGTATTGCTGCATCAGCGTCGTCTTGCCAAAGCCGGCCGCGGCCCGCACCAGGATCACGCGGGCCGCGCGGTCCTGCGCCATGCGCGCGACCAGGTGCGGCCGGCCGATCGTGGCGGGGTGCGCCACGGGGGGCGCGAGCTTGGAGGCGAGCACCGTCGGCAGCGGCAGTGGGCCGCCGCTCACGGCGTGGTTGGCAAAGGGATGCAATGCACTCTCCTGGGGTGGGGCGATGCCCGTCACCGCCACCCTGGCCCGCATGCGGTGGACAGGATCATAAGTGCTGTATCGGCAATATTTTGGCGCAAGGGCATCAGGTCCGGGCGATTGTTCCATGGCCCTAAGGGTTGCGTCCTAGTTCGTTTGGACGATTCTGGCGGCTTGCCGAATTTCCTCCCTTTGGCAGACGACACCGGCGCCCGAGCCTCCTACAGTGGCCCGCACGCGCTCCCGGCAGCGGCCCGCAGAGGCTGGCCGGGCATGGCGTGGCAGGATGCCGGCACGGCACGAGGCCGGCTGCCGGAGACGAGACACAGGAGACAAGGTATGCAGCACGGCAGGCGCAGGGTTTTGCAGCAAATGGGTCTGGGCGTCGCGGGTGCGGCGCTGGCAGGGGTTGGGCTGGGCACGCGGGCGCAGGGTGGTGCGGGGGTGGATTTCCCGGCACGCACGGTGCGCATCGTGATGCCGTACGCCGCGGGGGGGACCGGCGACGTGGTCGCGCGCATGGTCGCGGACGGCCTTGCCAAGGCATGGGGCAAGGCCGTGGTGGTGGACAACCGGCCGGGCGCCGGGGGCATGATCGGCGCGGACATGGTGGCCAAGGCGGAGCCGGACGGCTATACGCTGTTGTTCGCGCTGACCGGCCTGGTCCAGGCCCCGCTCCTGTACAGCAAGGCAAACTACAACGCGGTGCGTGACTTCGCGCCGATCTCGGAGCTGGCGACCTCCAACCTGGCGCTGGTGGTCCAGCCCGACGTGCCGGCGGCCAACGTGAAGCAACTGATCGACTACATCCGCAAGCTGGGCAAGCCGCTGCCGTACGGCACCTACGGGCTGGGTTCCAGCGGGCATCTGCAGATGGAGGTCTTCGGCCGCAACGCCAGGGTCGAGCTGACCCACGTGCCCTACAAGGGCGAGGGTCCGCTGGTCAACGACCTGCTTGGCGGGCAACTGCCAGCCGGCATCGTGGCCGCGGTCACCGCGCGCCAGCATGCGCGCGCCGGCAAGCTCAAGGTAGTCGCCGTGGCCGGGCAGTCGCGCTCGCCGCTGCTGCCGGATGTGCCGACCTTCCAGGAGGCGGGCGTGCAAGGGCTGGAGCGCCAGGGCTGGCTGGGCCTGTTCGCGCCGGCGGCGACGCCGCGCGCGGTGGTCGACAAGGTGTCTGCCGACGTCAACCGCGTGCTGGCGAACCCCGAGCTGCACACGCGGCTGGTCGATCTCGGCATTATCGTCAAGGGAAGCTCCCCCGCGGCCTTTGCCGATGTGGTGAAGGTGGAGCAGACCTACTGGGCTGAAGCGATCCGGGCGTCCAATATCCGCCTGGACTGACGCGGCGCCGGCAGGGGATGGCGGCAGGCAGGGCCGGCTTGTGCGGGCACCTGCCTGCCGTGCCGTTTACTGGTAGGTCACTACCACCACGTACGCGTCCGGCGTGCCGCGGTGCCCGGCACGGGCGGGCTCGACGTCCAGCCTTGCCACGCCGATGCGGGCTTGCCCGGGCATCCGCGCAGGCGACATCGGCAACGGGGCCGAGACGATCTGCCCCGACGGCTGCTGGCAGCTCGCCTGCAACAGTCCGGCGGACGGACTGAAGCCGCAGGACGGGTACGAGATTCCCCCAAGGAACGTAATGGTGCCGGTATGCGCGGCAGCGGGGCCGGCACCCGCGGCTGCCAGAAGACCTGCTGCGACCAGCCTGCCGGCAACGCCGGCGGCCTTCCTGCTGAGTTCGACCGCTTTCATGGCTACTCTCTCTTATTGTCAGCGTGGCGCTGAGGCAGGCCGCCACTGAGAACCGGCACAGTGCAGGCCCACGGATCCGCGCGTGGGCTGCCACATTCATCATAGCGACGGTTTCAGAACATTCTTAAGAGTTGTGACACTCTTGTGACAATTGAGCTTGGGGACGGCCGCTGTCCTATCGCAGGATCAGCCGCGAGCGGGCAAAGCCTGCATGGGTGCGCAGCGCCTGCATCAACTGGTCTGACGGCACGCGGTCGAGGTCGGTGACCACATAGCCGGTGTGGCCGCGTGTCTGCAGGTGCTGGCCGGTGATATTCACGCCTTCCTGCGCCAGCAGCGTGTTCAGTGCCGCCAGGGCGCCCGGCGCGTTGCCGTGCACGTTGAGCAGCCGCGCCGGCGCGTGCAGCGGGCCGGGATCGACCTCGGGGAAGTTGACGGCGCCGATGGTGCCGCCGGTGGCCAGGAAGTGCGCCAGCTTGGCCGCCACTTCGGTGCCGATATTCTCCTGCGCCTCTTCGGTGCTGCCGCCCACGTGCGGGGTCAGCAGTACGTTGGGCAGGTTCTGCAGTTCGCTGACGAAGGGGTCGTTGTTGGTCTTCGGCTCCTCCGGGAACACGTCGATGGCGGCACCGCCCAGGCGCTTCTCGCGCAGCGCCGCGGCCAGCGCGGCGATGTCCACCACGCTGCCGCGCGAGGCATTGATCAGGATCGCGCCCGGCTTGCAGGCGGCCAGGATGCGCGCATCGATCATATTGCGCGTGCGCGGCGTGGCTGGCACATGCAGGGTCACCACTTCGGCCTGCGACACGGCTTCTTCCAGCGATCCCGCAGCGCGCGCGGAGCCGTGCGAGAGCCGCGCCAGCACGTCGTAGTAGACCACGCGCATGCCCATCGATTCGGCCAGCACGCCCACCTGCGAGCCGATATTGCCGTAGCCGACGATGGCAATGGTCTTGCCGCGCGCCTCGAATGCGCCGGCGGCGCCCTTGGCCCATTTGCCGGCGTGTGCCAGGGTGTTCTTCTCCGGAATCCGGCGCAGCAGCATCACCGCTTCGGACACCACCAGCTCGGCCACCGAGCGGGTGTTGGAGAAGGGCGCGTTGAACACCGGGATGCCGGCGGTGGTGGCGGCTTCCAGGTCCACCTGCGAGGTGCCGATGCAGAAGCAGCCGACCGAGAGCAGCCCGGGCGCGCTGCGGATGTCGTCGGCGCGCAGGTGGGTGGCAGAGCGGATGCCGACCACGTCGTGGCTGGCCAGCACCTGGCGCAGTTCGGCACCGGCCAGGGCGCCGGTGCGGCGCTCGACCTGCAGGCCGGCTTCAGCCAGCCGGGCGTTGGCGCTCTGGTGGATGTTCTCGAGCAGGATCGCAGTGGTCACGTTCGTTTTCCGCATGGAGGGTTGGCGGCGGTTGCCGCATCGCCACCATTCTGCGCGCAAAAAGGCCCGTGGGCCGGGGAGCCCCTGCTGCCGGCAATGGCACCGGCTGCCTTGCCGGCCTCGCTTCAGCGCGAGGGGCGCGAGTCGCCGCCGAGCGGGTCGACGATGATCATGGTCTGGCGCAGCACGCCGGCGTCATCGAAGTAGCAGCTGAAATGCGCGGTCTGCAAGCCATCCTTGTACATGCGCCAGGACCAGGCTTCACGCTTCATCAGGGAGTAGTACTGGATGGGCTCGCGTGGCAGGCCAAAGCGCTCCTGCACGTCCTTCTTGGTCCAGGTCCCGACCTGGGCGCGGTAGATCTCCGTCTCGGTCAGCATCTGGCGATAGTTGGTGAGCTTGCCGCCGGCGTCGAAATCAGCGGCATAGACCTCATGGCCGAGGGGCTGGCGCGACCAGATCCAGCGGGTGGTGCCGTCGGCGAGGCGGTAGGTCTCGGTGGGGGATCCGAATGTACTGCGTACGGCACTTTCAGGGCTGCCGATCATTTGCTTGCCGGTCTGTTCCGGCTGCAAGGTCGCACAGGCCCCGAGCGAGGCGAGCACGACAGCGGCAACGCACAGTTTGCCGATATACCGGGATGGCGTGCGGGATTGCATGGCGCTCTCCTGCGGACGAGATGCCCGCATCCCGCCATTCTCCGTCCGTCAGGCCGGCCCGTGCAACACCGGCTGGCGCCGGGGGGCGCCAGCCGGGACCGGCCGGTCAGTGCGGCGCTGGCGCTGGCTCAGCAGCGGCCTTTCTTGGCCTGGCCCGGCGGGCAGAAGGACTCGTTGCCATACGGGTCGACGCGGCAGTTGCCCTTCTTTGCCTGCCCCGGCGGGCAGCCCTGGGGGCCGCTGCCATAGCCGTCATAAGGGGCTACCACGCAGCCGCCCAGCAGTGCGCTGCAGGCGACCAGAAGGGCCAGAGCGGATTTCATCGCATTCTCCTTGTTGTGGGGGATTCCGTTTGCGACAGGAGAATAGATGGTGGCAGCGCCGTTGTCTGTAAGGAATAGTGAAAGTTGTCCGCTCAGGGTGAATGCCGGCTACTTGCCCGCGGCGTCGGCGGGGCGCTTCCCGGCTGGCCTGGGCCGGCGCACCGCGCGGATCTTGCCGCTGTTGCCGCCGCCGCAGAAGAACTGGTCGCCGCCGTCGGACTCCAGCCCCGACACGCCCGCGCCGGCCGGCATGGTGACCGATTCCAGCACCGCGCCCGATTGCGGGTCGATGTGCCGCAGCTCGCTCTGGTCGCCTTCCCAGGTGCCGTGCCAGAGCTCGGCATCGACCCAGGTGACGCCGGTGACAAAGCGGTCGGACGTGATGGTGCGCAGGATCGCCCCCGTCTGCGGATCGACCTGGTGGATCTTCCGCTCCCGGTACTGGCCTACCCACAGCGTGCCTTCGGCCCAGGCAAGCCCCGAGTCGCCGCCGCCGCCCGGCGCGGGGATCGTGGCCAGCACGCGGCCGCTTTGCGGATCGATCTTCTGGATGCGGTCCTCGGCAATCTGGTACAGGTGCTGGCCGTCGAAAGCCGTTCCGGCATGGGCGGCGACATCGAGCGAGCGCAGTGTCCTGCCGGTGACCGGGTCCAGGGCATTGAGCTTGTCTCCGCTGGCAAACCAGACCCGCTGGCCGTCATAGCTGACACCGTGGACGTTCTCGACCCCGGGGAAGGGACCATACTCGCGAAGCACTTCGGCTTGTGATCGTTTCATGCTGTCGTCCTGGTGGCTTGGGGATGGCTACATGCTAGTCAATCGGCAGCGGCGAGGGGAGTAACAAGGTCGTCGTGAATCCCGGCACCGGCGGCGTCATCCAGCGGCGCGCGCGCCCGTGGCCAAGGGACTGGATCTTGCCCGCGGCCGCCAGCGTTTCAAGTGCCCGTTGCACCGAGCGCTGGCTGGCACCCAGCGCCAGCGCGAGGGCAGAGCTGGACCATGACTCGCCATCGGCAAGCAAGGCTAGCACCGCCGCGTGCTTCTCTTCCACGGGCCGCGCCAGCACCACCACCTCGCGCGCGCGGTGCGGCACCAGCGCGAAGCCGCGCCCGGTTGCGGTGACGCCGGCAAATGCGCCAAGCACTGTGCGCAGCCGCCCGATCTCGACACGCAGCCGCGCGCGGTGCGAAGCATCGGCGTGCCTGGTGCGGAAGGCGTGCGCGATCAGCGTGTCCCGGGGCACGTCGGCGGGCCAGGCCTCGGCCAGCGCGCGCACCAGCGTGAACAACACCGGTCGCCTGGCGAGCGAGACCGCGGTGCCCGCGCAGCGCACGGCATAGCGGCACGCATCCACGACCAACGCTTTCGACGCCAGCAGCGCTTCGACTTCCTCGAGCAGCAGCGGCCGTTCCTCGCCGCGCGCGATGCGGCGTGCCGCGGGGCTGTGCAGCGCCAGGGCCGCGCTTTCAACCTCGGCGCTCAAGGATGGGATGCCGGCGCGCTGCGCCGCGCGCGCGGCCTGTGCCAGCGCGTTGCGCGCCGGCCTGGTCTGCACGCGCCGCATCGCAATGCCCGCCACGATCAGGGCATGGGCTGTGCGCAACGCGGGCGGGAAGGGGGTGGGGTCAAGCCCGGCAAGCGCCTGCTCGGCGTCGTCGATGCGGCCGATCAGCAGCAGCCGCCGGATCGCCAGATACCGCGCATGGGCGGCGTTGACCCAGTCGCCGTGCGCTTCAAGGGTGGCGCGCGCGCTGTCCAGCGTCTTTGCCGGCCAGCCCAGGTCGCGCGAGACAAAGGCGATCTCCGTTTCGGCCACCACGCACCTGGCGCGCGCAACGGCTTCCCGCGGACCGAAGGCGCGCGCCGCGCTGCGCAACAGTGCCCGGGCGCGGATGAAGTCGCCCAGCTGCGCCATGGCGATGCCGCGCAACGCCAGCGCCGGCGGATCGTCGCGCAGGGCAACCCGGTTCAGCGCGCCAAGCGGATCACCCGCGGCAAGCGCGAGCGCCGCGGCGGCAATGCGTGAGTCCATCCGAATCCCGCCAGAAATCCCGCCACACTTGTCACTCCCACCGTTGGAAGCCGGCGCCTAATCTAGCACACGAACACCAACCAACGGAGGGATGCACGATGACCACACACAGCACCGGAACCCGTGAAGCATGGCTCGCCGCGCGGCGTGAACTGCTCGAGGCCGAGAAGGATCTCACCCGACGCAGCGATGAACTGGCACGGCAGCGCCAGGCGTTGCCGTGGGTTCGAATCGACAAGCCCTACCGGTTCGAGACCGCGGCGGGCAGCGCCTCGCTGGCAGACCTGTTCCAGGGACGTTCGCAACTGCTGGTCTACCACTTCATGTTCGGCCCGGACTACCAGGCAGGTTGCCCGTCCTGCTCCGCGATTGCAGACGGGTTTGACGGATTCACCGTCCACCTGGCGCATCACGACGTCACGCTGGCCGCGGTGTCGCGGGCACCGTTGGCGAAATTGCAGGCGTACCAGCGGCGCATGGGCTGGACCTTCCCGTGGGCGTCGTCGCAGGGCAGCGACTTCAACACGGACTTCAACGTCTGGTTCAGCGAAGCACAACAACGCCAGGGCGATATCGACTACAACTACCGGCGCGAGGCGGCATTCGCCTGGCGCCCTGAGCTGGAGGCCGGCGGCGCAGCGGCCGAGGCCAGGTTTGCTGCCATGTGCGGCACCGATGCCGCGACGTACCAGCGCGACCGGCCCGGCATGAGCGCCTTCGCACTGGAAGATGGCGTTGTGTACCACACCTATTCCACCTATGCGCGCGGGCTGGATGGCCTGTGGGGCATGTACCAGTGGCTGGATCGCGCGCCGCGCGGACGCAACGAGGCCGGGGTCTGGTGGCGCCGGCATGATGAGTACGAGCAGGGCTGAGGCAGGCCGTGTCCAGCGTACTCACCGCGCACAGGCCGGCGCGCTCACGCAGCGCCGGCCCGCGCCTTGCCTTCCTTGGCGTCCTGGCCGTGCTGTTCATCGCCGGCGTGGCGGCGACACTCGCCTGGCATGCGTCCATGCCGGCAATGGGCGCGACGCCGATGCCCGGCGGCTGGACCATGTCGATGGCGTGGATGCGGATGTGCGGCCAGACCTGGGCCCGCACGGCAATGGTCTTCCTCGGCATGTGGATCGCCATGATGGTGCCGATGATGCTGCCCTCGCTGGCACCGATGCTGTGGCGCTACCGCCAGGCGCTGGCGGCGGCAGGGCAGGTCCGCCCGGGCATGTCGATGGCGCTCGCGGGCGCCGGCTACTTCATCGTGTGGGGCATGGTGGGCCTCGCCGTTTTCCCGGTTGGCGCTGCGCTGGCAGCAATCGCCACGCAGGCCCAGGGCCTGGCGCGCGCGGCGCCGCTCGCTGCTGCGGTGGTCTTGGTGATGGCAGGCGTGCTGCAGTTCACCGCGTGGAAAGCACGGCAGCTTGCCTGCTGCACCAACGCAGCGGGCCGCACGCGCGCCCTGCCGGCGGATGCCGGCTCGGCGTGGCGCCATGGCCTGCGGCTGGGCCTGCACTGCACCCGGTGCTGTGCGGGCCTGACCGCGGCATTGCTCGTCATGGGCGTGATGGACCTGCGTGTGATGGCAGCGGTGACGTTGGCGATGACGCTCGAACGATGGATGCCGGCGGGTGCGCGCGTGACCAGGCTTGCGGTACGGCTTACCGGGGCCGTCCTGGTCGGCGTGGGCGTGGCTACGCTGGTGCAGGCAGGTTGGGGCGGATGACGGGGTGGTGCTCGCCCAGCGCGACCGCGAACAGCGCCGCAATCAGCGGCCGCTCCTTGCGCACCTCCAGGCAGCACAGCGAATAGTCGATCGATAACAGCGGCTCGTCGACCGGCACCACCTGCAGGCCCGGCAGCGGGATGCATTCGATCTGCGTGACGAAGCTGATGCCCATGCCATTGGCCACCGCATGCAGGATGGCCTCGCGGCTGTTGATTTCCATCACGCAGTTCAGCGCTACGCCATGCTGTGCGCACGCGCGTTCAACACGGAGCCGGGTTTTCGATCCCGGCTCGCGCAGGATCACGGCTTCGCCGGCGACGTCTTGCACCGTGATCGAAGGGCGCGCGGCCAGCGGATGGCCGGCCGGCATCACGGCAACGATGCGCTCGCGGCGATAGGGCGCGATATGCAGGCCCTCGACGGGATCGGGTTCCGCCAGGATGCCGACGTCGATGTCGAAATCCTGCAACCCGCGCAGCACCGATGCCTCTGAGCCGATGGTGACTGTCAGTTCCAGCGAAGCGTGCGCGGTGCGAAAGCTGCGCGCCAGCCCCAGCGCGATCGGCGGCGAGACCGCGCCCACGCGCACCAGCCCGGTCTTGAGCTTGTGCGCGCTCTGCAGGAACTGCATGGCCTCGTCTTCCTGCCCGAACAATCCCTGGGTGATGGCGTAGAGCCGCTCGCCGGTGTCGGTCAGGCGCACGGTGCGGCCTGCGCGCAGGAACAGCTCCACGCCGAAGCGCGTCTCCAGCGCCTTGACCTGGTCGGTCACGGTCGGCTGCCCGATATGCAGGTACTGCGCCGCGGCAGTGAAGCCGCCCGTCCGGGCGACCGCATGGAAGCAGCGGATCGACTTGTAGTACTGGTGGAACATGGGGTCTCGATGGGGGCTGGCCGCCGTTCTGCGCGGCGTGTGCGGCGAGTCTCCCACAGACGCGTGCCGATGCGTACAGGGTTTCCCCGAGGCCGGCAGCGTCCCGGCGATCCATCGGTTTTGGCGCACCTCGCCGTCAAAGATGCGATTGGATCGGGGGTTTGGCGTCTCCCACACTTCAGGCACCAAGGAACGCGGCTCAAGCCGCCGCCCAGGCTACCCAGGAAAGAAGTGAGGAGACCCCATGATCCATGCCTACCACAACCCCGTGTCGATCCATTGCGGGGCTGGCAGCCTTGACCAGCTTCCGGCCTTGCTGCACGGACGGCGCGCCGTCGTCGTGACCTTTCCCGAAGCGCGCGCGCTGGGATTGGTGGCGCGGCTTGAAGCCCTGCTGGGTGCAGACCTTGTCGGGATGATTGAAGACGTGCACCCCAACCCCGACGTAACCCAGTTGTCCGGCCTGTATGACCGCTTCTGGGAAGACGCCGACGCTTGCGACGCCATCGTTGCGGTCGGAGGCGGCAGCGCCATCGATACCGCCAAGGCGCTGATGGTCGGGACCAGGACGGGGCGGTTCGATTCGCTGATCAGCCTGCTGGCGACCGGCAAGGCGTTCACGCCGGCGCGGGTCAAGCCGCTGATCGCCGTGCCGACCACGGCCGGAACGGGCAGCGAAGTGACGCCCTGGGCGACTATCTGGGACGCCGCGAACCAGAAGAAGTACTCGCTCCACCTGGAGGCAACCTGGCCCGAAGCGGCCATCGTGGATGCGGAGCTGATGGTGTCAGTGCCACGTGGCACCACGATCTCCACCGGGCTTGACGCCCTGTCTCATGCGCTGGAATCGATCTGGAATGTCAACGCCAACCCGATTTCCGACACCTTCGCCATTTCGGCGGTGGAAGACATCTTCGACACCTTGCCGGAACTGGTGCGCAACCTGGACGACATTGCCTTGCGTGAGCGCATGGCGCTGGCCGCCCTCAAGGCCGGACTGGCGTTCTCCAATACCAAGACGGCACTTGCGCACTCCATCTCCTACGAGATGACGCTGCGCCATGGCCTTCCGCACGGCATCGCCTGCTCGTTCACGTTGCCCTTGGTGCTCGAAAAAGCGTGGGCACGCCGGCCCGACCGCGACCGCACCCTGCAGAGGCTGTTCGGGCCCGCACTGGACCACGGGCAGCAACGGCTGCGCGCCTTCCTGCAGGGCCTGGGCGTGAAGACCGAGTTTGCCGACTACGGCGTCACCGACGACGAGGCCGGCGCCATGATCGCGCGTGCGCTGGACGGCGCCCGTGGCAAGAACTTCATCGGCGCTGTGTCGGCCTAGTGGCACGACCCCGGCCGACGGTACCGCCGGCCAACACGAGCCCGCAATACGGGCCGACAATACAAGAGGAGACAAAAATGGAAACTGCCGATCGCATCCAGGCCGGGGCGTTCGTCGCCCCGGCCGAGCTATCGTTCCGGCGGGCACAGTGGCGCATGCTGCTGGCCGCGATGTTCTGCTACTTCTTCTTCTACACGGGGCGGCAGACCTTCGGCTTCGCCATTCCCGGCATCCAGCAGGAATTTGGGCTTTCCAAGGAGGCACTGGGATGGGCCTCGACCTGCCTGCTGTGGTGCTACGCCATCGGGCAGGCCATCAACGGCAACCTGGGCGACAAGTTCGGTGGGCGCCGGGTAATGACCGCCGGCGCGATCCTGTCGTGCGCGGCCAACTGGGTGGTCAGCTTCGCCGTGGGCTTCAAGAGCCTGGCGATTCCATGGGGCATCAACGGCTACTTCCAGGCGCTCGGCTGGGCGCCCGGCAGCCGGCTGCTGTCGAACTGGTGGGGCGCCGAAGAACGCGGCAAAGTCTATGGCTTCTATGTGTTCGCGGCCGGCTGCGCTTCGGTGCTGTCGTTCGTCACCTCGATCGTGGTTGTGAATATCCTGCACCTGGACTGGCGCTGGATCTTCCGCCTGCCGGTGCTGCTGATGCTGGTGGGTGGCATCACCTTCTTCCTGATCGTGCGCGAGCGGCCGGAAGACCTGGGCTTCAAGTCACCCGACACCGGCGTCGCCAAGGCCGAGGATGCGGACAAGGCCGCAGCGGCAGAGACCGATGCCGACGAAAGCTCCTGGTCGCGTTACAAGGCCGTGCTGCGCAACCCGCGGCTGCTGATCGCGGGCCTGTCGATCGGTTTCCAGAATGCCGCGCGCTATGGCCTGATCGTCTGGGTACCGGTCCACTTCCTGGGCAAGAACTGGAAAAGCGCCGAGACGCTGATCGACCCGGCGTGGATCTCGGTGGCGCTGCCGGTGGGCATGGCCTTCGGCGCGCTGTCCAACGGCTGGATTTCCGACCGGCTGTTCGGCTCCAGCCGCAGCAAGGCCATCATGCTGTACATGGTCCTGGGTGCCGTGGCGTCAATGGTCATGTACAAGCTGCCCACGGGCATGGGCGCCATCGTCGCGCTGTTCCTTGCCGGATTCTTCGTCTACGGCCCGGCCTCGTCGTTCTGGGCGCTGTGCCCGGACCTGGTGGGCGCCAAGCGCGCAGGCACTGCCACCGGCATCCTGAACTTCTTCTCGTACCTGCTTGCGGGCCTGGGCGAGCCGCTTATCGGCCGCATCCTGGACCAGTCCGGCAATACCTCGCTGGTGTTCCCGATCGTGGCGACCAGCTGCATCATCAGCGCCGTCATCGCGGCATTCATTCGCCGCTGAGTGCGCAGGGCCGGCATGACTCCTGCCCGCCCGCCACGGCTGCAACCCTTTTCCCGACACTGCTCAAGACCCGAGAGGGCAAGATCATGACCGCATTGCAAGCCATCCCCGAAATTCGCCACGAAGCGTTGCGCATCGCCGGCGAGAAGATCTACCGCGAAGACGTGATCGAGGTGACCTATCCGTACACCGGCGAAGTCATCGCCACCGTGCCGAAGGCCACGCTCGACGACGTGCGCCGCGCCTACCGCATCGCGCGCGACTACCAGCCCACGCTGACGCGCTATGAACGCTACAAGATCCTGATGCGCGCCGGCGAGATCATCGCCTCGCGCCTCGACGAGATCTCGCGCACGATCACGCGGGAATCCGGCCTGTGCCGCAAGGATTCGCTGTACGAGGTGGGCCGTGCCTCTGACGTGCTGCTGTTTGCCGCCAACCAGGCGCTGGTCGACGACGGCCAGGTGTTCTCGTGCGACCTGACCCACCATGGCAAGAGCCGCAAGGTCTATACGCTGCGCGAGCCGCTGCTGGGCGTGATCACCGCGATCACGCCGTTCAACCACCCGTTGAACCAGGTGATCCACAAGGTGGCGCCGTCAGTGGCCACCAACAACCGCATGGTGCTCAAGCCCAGCGAGAAGACGCCGCTGGCGGCCTACCTGCTGGCCGATATCCTGTATGAGGCCGGACTGCCGCCGCAGATGCTGTCGGTCATCACCGGCGACCCGCGCGAGATCGCCGACGAGATGCTGACGCACCCGGACGTGGACCTGGTGACCTTCACCGGCGGCGTGCCGATCGGCAAGTACATTGCCGCCACGGCCACCTACAAGCGCCAGGTGCTGGAGCTGGGGGGCAACGACCCGATCATCGTGATGGAAGACGCGGACCTGGAGGAGGCCGCCACGCTCGCCGCCAGCGGCTCCTACAAGAACTCCGGGCAGCGCTGCACGGCGATCAAGCGCATGCTGGTGCATGAGTCGGTGGCGGACCGCTTTGTCGATCTGCTGGTGGCGAAGACCGAAGCGCTCAGCTATGGTGATCCCATGGACCCGAAGGTGGACATGGGCACGGTCATCGACGAAGCCGCCGCGATCCAGTTCGAGATGGTGGTCAATGAGGCGATTGCCGCCGGGGCCACGTTGCGCTACGGCAATATCCGGCGCGGCGCGCTGTATTCGCCGACGGTGCTCGATCATGTCGATCCCGAAATGACGGTGGCCAGGCATGAGACCTTTGGGCCGGTGTCGCCGGTGATCCGCTTCAGGGACATTGAAGATGCGATCCGCATCTCGAATGGCACTGCGTACGGGCTGTCTTCGTCGGTCTGCACCAACCGGCTCGACTACATCACGCGCTTCGTGCGGGAGCTGAAGGTTGGCAGCGTCAATGTGCGGGAGGTGCCGGGGTATCGGCTGGAACTGACGCCTTTCGGTGGGATCAAGGACTCTGGGCTGGGGTACAAGGAAGGGGTGTTGGAGGCGATGAAGAGTTTCACCAATACCAAGACGTATTCGTTGCCTTGGTAGTCGCTGCGGTTCGTCCTTGTAGCGGAGCCAGGCGCCGCCGGGCGTGGCAAGAAACGCGTCGCCTTTAGCAGGCTGTTGAAAAGCACTCCGCCATGAAGGGCGCAGTGCAGCTAAACACGACTCGACATGCGAATGGCCGCTGCATTCCTACCATG
>NZ_JBSVZB010000037.1:0-79247 GCF_054072015.1 Cupriavidus sp. CP313
TCCTGCTTCGTTTTAGTCATAAACACAGTCGTATGCCTACCCGCTATTGTAAGTGGGGGACTGTGTCCGGCGATTCAGGGGGCCGCTCCAAAGCCGCACCGCGCAAACGCGTGCGCGGAAGTTGGCACGCTGAGCCTCGGGCAAAGCTTGGTCGTCGACCGCGGGCCACGTCGCCAAGTTGATCTCGACGTCTGACGCATCAGCAGCAACGGTTCGGGCTCGCAGACGTAATCTGGCGCGCACTCTACGGCCCTCCATCCCGCTCCAACTAGACACAACATTAGGTGAAATCGCTTCCCCGGAACACAACTTTCCGTGGGAAAGGCAACGCACCTAGCGAGGTAGAGCCTAGCAGCGCCCTGATTTGAAGGGACTTCTCGAGTCTCGGTGTCGATTGACCAGAGTCACAACTTTAGGTGTGCGAGCGCCGAGCCGGTGTCGGCGAGATTCTATTGGCGGCCGGGCAGGGCGGAGGGGGAGGGTGATAGTTCGGTAGAGCCATGCGTATGACCTCGCGAAAGATCGGAAAAATAGGCATATTCTGGCGATCCGCGTTCACGCCACGATCTGCGCGCCAGTGAGATCTCCATTGAAAGCGCCCGCGAGCGTCGGCAGGAAAAAGGGCATTTTTCCTTCATCATATCCATCCATCCTGGCTAGCCCCCACACTTGCAGAATTAGTGAGCGCCATTAGCCGAAATAGTGATCTGCAACAGCAGCACGCTTCGGTGTGGGCCAGAAAGCAGATTGATGCGCGCTCTAGTTAGCACGCGCACCATGGAGCCGCTGAAGATAATGGGACGCTCTTTGGTCATGCTAGGATTCCTTCCAACACATTTGGAGGCTTCCCGATGCATCAGCGTCAAGATAAGACTTTCGCTCTGCAGGCCTCTGGCGATTTTCTGGAGAAGCTCCGTGGGAGTTTGGGCGCCTCACGGGTATGGTCTCGCATGAGAGGGGCTATCTTTATCAGGTAGTGACGTGTGCGAGCGATGCTTGGCACATGGCGGACTGGGCCTTCCTGGCGTTAGGCAACTGCGTGCACGCTACTAGCGGTATCCGTCACTCGTCGCTTTCTTGTTCTGGCGGCCGAGAATCGCTCGGAGTTTCGCTTGCTTGCTTCCGCGCGTCGCAATCAAGGGAAGCCATATCTGGCAGGGTGCAATTTTGGAGTCCTGCGGGGAAATTGGTGGGACTGTAGCGACGCGACGAATCGAGCATTCGCCGCGGTTTGTGCTGGCCAGAAGTGGACGTTGGCGCGAGCTCATATACTGCACGAGTGAGTATCCGTCCGAGCGCCTCCTGGCAATAAGAAGCTGTTGCGAACTTACCTCATGAGTGGCTGCTTACCGTCATAAGAACCCTAGGCGCGCTAGTAAAACGTCAGCCGTCGCGCCAGCTCCACGCCCCGTGGCGCGGCTGCTCCGGGTGCCGCAGCTGGTGAAAAAGCCAATGTTGCTGGTTCGGCCCGCATTCTGACTTGCCTATTCTGTAATCTTCCTTGGGCCCGCACGCAGGCCGCATGTACTGTGGAAGCAAGTCTTTCAGCGGGTACCACAAGGCGCGTCCGCATCAGCGATGCATGCAGGCGGCCGCGCGCCTGCGAAGGCCCGCAGGCAGGAGCTGCCATGATCGAAATCCTGGAAGGATTCCCCGGCAACGTCGTCGCCGTGCGTGCGTCCGGCGAAGTAACACGAGATGATTACGAGCGGGTTCTGATTCCCGCCGTGGCAACCACGATGGAGCGACACGACAAGGTTCGCGTCTACTATGAGCTCGGGCCCGGTTTCACGCGGATGGCCGCAGGTGCGGCATGGGATGACCTGAAACTGGGAATCGCCCATTACTGGCACTGGGAAGCCATAGCCGTTCTGACAGATCATGACTGGATCCGCCGCGCAGTCGATGTCTTCCGCTTCGTGGTGCCGGGCCACATCAGGACATTCCGGGTCGATCAGGCCTCGGAGGCGCGGGACTGGATCGTAAGCCCTCTCGACCAGCCCACGACTCGCCCGAGCTGATTCGAAAGCCGTGACAGCGCATCCGGCCGCGCGGGCCTGCCGTCCAAGCGCTGCTCGGGCATGCCTCGGTGCAGGCCACAGCGGCCTACGCCAGGACCGACCTGGGCCAGTTGCGGACCTTCGTCGAGCAGACATTTACGGAACCCGCGCGGCAGCTCAGACGGTCCTGGCCTACAAGAGCCTGGCGCAGGTCGAGCGGGCCTTCCGCTCGATGAAGACCATCGATCTGCACGTGCGTCCGATCTATCACTTCAGCGTGTCGCGCGTGCACGCACATGTGTTTCTATGCATGCTCGCCTACTCCGTCGAGTGGCATCTGCGCGAAGGGCTCAAGCGACTGCTCCACGACGATGAGGATCTGGCAACGCTGGGTGATCAGAAATCCGGGGTGCCGACGCCAAAGCTGCGCCACCGTACCGACGACGACCTACCCGTGCATAGCCCGCAAACGCTGCTGCGAGACCTCGCCACGTTGACCTATGAACCGCGAACGGTACGTCAGCGGCATCCCGGCCGGTGCCGATACGGAGCAGCCCCGTCGGGATCGATAAGCCAGAGGGATCGAGCAGGTATCACCGGTGGGACAAGTACACTTCTACCACCGCATGGAAATCCGGCGGGTCCGTTGTCGGGTCCGATCCATAGTCCAGGCATGCTGGACATGCGCGCCGGAATGCTCAGGGCGCGGCAGATCGCAATCATCAGGTGGGCGAAGTCTCGGCAGACACCGGTGCGTTCAACGATGGTATCGACCGCCGACGTGCGCTCGTTGGTGGAGCGCGAGCGAAAACGCACGTGATTGCGCACCCACTCCCGAATCGCATAGACGCGGGCATAACCGCACTGCATGCCCCCGAACTCACGCATCGCAAATTCCATCAGACGGTCAGATTCACAATCTAGGTGCCAGGTAGTGCCAGGCAACGAACGGTAGTTCGGCAACAGGCACTTCTGACAATCGATCGCTGTCGTCCAGGCAGTGATCGATATCAACGACTGCCTCATAGCGGATGGTAAGGCAGTCCTTCGTACGCGCATCCTAAGCAGGCGGTTGCACAAGATCTGTGTAGTGGGTTGCCTGAATTGACGGGGGAAAAATCAATCGCTCGGCGACGACGAACTGCCGGGAAGTCCTGGCAGCTTCAATGTTGAGCAGGAAGTCCACCATGGGATCCATGACCTCGTAGGACAGGCTCACCGAGTATCGGAGACGGTTCATCTCAGGCCTCGCGTTAACGACGATCTGAAGAAAAAGAAAAGAGATCCGGCCAGCGAAGTTTGCTGTGGATTTCCATTTCAGTGTAGAGCCAGCGGTGGACGACCGGTCCGGGTTAGTGGGCGCCGCAGGTGCGCGCGCAACGCCTGCCAGGCCATTTTGTAAGGGCGTTAGGACGGCATGCAACGGCCCCCTATACTGTTAGTTGTAGCGTCCTTGAAGCCGCGTGCTTTTGGTTCGCCTATCACTCGTTTCCGGGCCTTCCCCCTCGATGACGTCTTAGGACTGGTGACTCCTGAAGTCACTCACGGGGATTCCTGGAAATTTCATGCAAGATGCCACGCGGCGACCTCTGTTCGCCCACTCCCCCAGTAACCAAGGAAGCCGGTCGTTCGCCAAGATCGATGCAATCGATGTCCGGCGATTGGGATTATTTGCCGAAAAACCGATCGCAAGGTTGATTTCCGCTTTCCTTGCTGCTCTTCCGCGTTTCAGGCTAGCCGAGTCGCGATCTCATCGTGACGATGATGCCGTAAAGATCCTCAGCAATGCGGGACGGATGGAAATGATTACCCGTTCGCAATGGAAGATCGGAGCCCACAGCGGTGGCGCTTGGTCACAACTGCAGCACAACCTTGCAAGCAATAAAGGAAAAATCGTGCCGAACAATCCTGCAAAGACCACCTACCGGGCCATTCCCGCCACGCGCCTACTGCGCGACCGCCAGGTCGGCCAGTCGCCGAAGGGAACCATCCAGCGATTTGGATTCATACGATTGGTGGCAACACAATGGCATCAGGCAGCCACGCTACTGATTGACTGGGATCGCGCTGTCAACGAAGGCTGGCCTAACCTGCGCTGGAGCCTAAGCCGGAATCATTCCGCAAACATCCGCCGGTTCGCCGGAAGTGGAAATTGAGATTGAGTGAGGTAACACCATGCGCACGCTGCTGTATTTCAGGCTGAAAGACGCCGTCACGGCGAGGCTGGCGCAAGCGCGATTAGGCGACTTGGCCGGTACATCAGCACTCGTCGCGGGACCGTGGTTTGTCCAGCGCGACAATCAGCCAGTTGACGGATTGCCGAAGATTGACGTCGGCCAGACTACGTATCGCGAAGAAGCGGCGATCACCGGGATTTTCGTGGGCGCGATCCTCGCCGCGCTGGTAATTTTCAGATACGGAGTCTCCGCCGGTACGGGCGCCACTGCCATTGCGTATGTTGGCGCCATCATGCTCGGCGCGATGATCGGCTGGTGGATCGGCGGATTGGTCGGCGCCAAGATCGGCCGCCTCGGGCTGGGGCGGCAGAAGGCGCAAATGACACCGGGCCAGTTGCTGATGATTGCCAGTTGCGACTCGAAATCCAAGGAATCCATGAAGCAGATGATCAACGAACTGGGCGGCGTCAGTATCGACGAGCACAGCGACCTGATGCCGAACTTCAGGTGGGTATGATTGGGGCTTCGCGTCACCGACGGCGGCGACCATGGCGGTGGCGGTGGCGGTGATCGGAGCGATGCCAACCTTACTCATCCACGGGGCGCGGGCGGTCCTGCGCTACGCAACGACGAAAGCCGATCCGCAGAGCGTCTGGCTGCAGCAGATGATTGCGCGATGCGGGGGCACAACTGCGCGGTGGTCGCGCTGGCCAACACGAACCGAACGCGCGCGTCATCCAGGCGCTGCTCAGCAGCGACTCGACCTATATGACGCGAAGCGCGGCAGCATAACAAGGCTGCTTGCAAGGAGAGGGATACCCACGCAGGTTTGCGAAGCTTCTCAAAGCGATGACGAAATTGGTTGAACCAGCATCCTGTTTTTTCGTGCCGGCTGCCGTGTTCGGCGATCCGCGGCGCGTCATGGGTGCCGCGATCTCATATAGCCGCGCGTCATAAGCCCGATAAGAAAACCGTCTGCTGCGATGCGTCGGCGTGACGCTTACGGGCCTATGCTATGGGGACGGTGCCCCGGGTGACTGACCGGCGCGACGTGTTCTCCGATGGAGCTCGGGTGTAAGTGACCGGCGCGACGTGTTCTCCGATGGGGCCTGCACGGAGGGCGACCGGTAGCGTGTTTGCTGGCCAGCAATTAGTGTGAATTATTGGCTAGCAATAATTTATGGCGCTAGATTTCGACTGATCGAGAGGTGGCATGCGGCCCGAAGCGGGGCACGCAGCTTGCACCCTTTCATAAACGCGGCATTCCGCCGCACCATGGAGAGCACGATGGGACAGCAACAGCAACCCGGCCAAGGCCAGCAAGACCAAAGCAAGCAACAGCAGCAATCCGGCCAGCAAGGCGGCCAGTCTGGCAGCCAGGACCAGAAGGGCGGCCAACAACAGCAACAGGATCGTGGCCAAGGCCAACAAGGCGGCCAGCACGACAAGGAAGGGCAACAAGGCCAACGGACCGACCAGGCTGGGCAGCAGAACCAGCAAGGCCAGAAAGGCGGCCAGCAATAATTACCTGCTGGCATAAAGACTAAAAGCTCGCGGCGGCAATCCAGGCCGCCGCCAAGCGCCGCTTCCGCGTGCATGCGTGGAGGCGGCTTTTTTTGCCTGATGTGCGGCAGCATGTCGGCGGGCAGCACCTTCGAGGAGGCTGTCACATTACCCGCCGCGGGCCCACGTCCTGCGCACCAATGCCCCGTGCACAGGACTCGCGTCGGCTGGCGTGTTGGACGCCTTCCTGTGGGGGGTAAAGCCGTTCAGTTAAGAACTGAACGGCATTTTTTATGTGCGCCCAGCATGGGCGCACTCTTGTGGGTGTCCCCCCGTAAGTTGATCACAGCGAACGAAGCGAAGCGCAACTGCTAAAGGGCGACCGATCGTGGGGAGGAAGCTGCGAGCCGAGGAACACGAACCGGATCGAAGGCGGTGCCGACCAGGGCGAGCGGGCATAGAACCGCGAAGTTCTCGTGATCAAGGGAAGGCGGCGTAAATCCGGCGGTTGTGCAGCGAAATTGCTGGCACCAACTGCCGAGCCGGCGACCAGGCCTTCCCCGGCGCCTACGGCCGCACCGGAACCGCCGTTGATGGCCGCCCCTGCCGTAGAACAAAGCAATTCTGTCACTCCGGAATGGGAGCGTTAAAAACCTTGGGGTTCGGCTTCAGCCATCCGTCCTAACCGGTCGAGGAACTCGGCCACTTCGGGGGGCATCTCCTTTTCTGGGTGTTGCATTCGCCCCAATCGGTGATGGTCTCCTCGCGAATGATGACTTTCATCTCGGACCTCGGCAGGCGACAAGTCGCTCAATGCTAAACGCCGACCCCAAGGTTCTTAACACTCCCAGATGGCTGTTTGAGGCGTGCTTTCTCCGCCTTGGCCAGATAGGAGTGCAGCTTCTTAAGGTGCTCGGACATCAACAGGGAGGCTTGTTCGACCTCGCGCGCCCGAAGGTGTTGCAGAATGCGGAAGTGCGTCTTAACGGTCGTCGGCA
Source organism: Cupriavidus sp. CP313 (assembly GCF_054072015.1). Classification (NCBI taxonomy): domain Bacteria; kingdom Pseudomonadati; phylum Pseudomonadota; class Betaproteobacteria; order Burkholderiales; family Burkholderiaceae; genus Cupriavidus; species Cupriavidus sp. CP313. Next base: position 6,679 of record NZ_JBSVZB010000037.1, read on the forward strand.
AGGGCACCGCATTGTCCCGCTGCAGTAGCGAGGAAACCAGGTCGGTAAGGGCGCCGACCAGCAGCACCATCACCTCGTTGTGTGTGGCCCGTGCGAGGACGCGATAGTAGTCCAGCAGTTGGGCTCGGCGCTCTATCAGTTTGCCTTCCTTGGTGAGCGCCTCAGTCAACTCGATGCTGCGCTGTAGCGCGTCGAAGTCCGCCTCGGTGCCGCGCATGCAGGCGAGGCGAATGACTGCGTCCTGAACGATGGCCCGGCTCTCCGTCAGATCGTGGATCGAGATGCTGCCAAAACTCAGCAGGTCGTTCAGCGAGCTGGAGACCACGGACGAGCCAACCTGCGCGATGTAGGTTCCGCCCTTTGGACCTTTGCGCAGTTCGATCACGCCTGAACGCTCGAGGCTTCTCAGTGCCTCCCGGACTGCCGACCTGGAGGTTTGAAATCCCTCGGCGAGATCCCGTTCCGAAGGCAGCCTGTCGCCTGGCTTGAGGGCGCCGCTTGCCAGCTGCTCTTTGATCCTTTCGCAGATGTCCTCGAAGACCCGTGGCGGCCTGTCAGTCGTCGCGCTTGAATCTGGAGTTGGCACCATACTTGGAAATCGCACTGGATAGATGAGCAAAATGTGGGGCCGAGGATGAACAGCTCTCTTGTCGCGCTGGCGCTACTCAGCAACTACGCCGGCAGCCTTGATCATGGCGGAGGTCTGCTGGCTTTCGGCTCGGATTGTATCAGCCAGCATCTTGCCATCGCCGGCTACAACGGTGAGACCCTTCGCATGGACTTGCTGCTCGACGAACACCGGATCCCTCAGCACTTCCGCTACGGCCGCCCGGATCTCTTTGACTACGGCGTCGGGTGTACCGGCCGGCGCAAACAGCGCATACCAGATCGAGCTCTTGGCATAGGGAAAACCTTGTTCCACCGTGGTTGGCACGGACGGGTACTGGCTCAGTCTGGTATTTCCTGCCACTGCCAGCGGCTTGAGCCTGCCGGACTTGATATGGGTTTCCATCACGGCGACGCTGCCGCTGGCAAGCTGCACGTCACCCGCGAGCAATGCGGTCAGATTCTGCGAGATGCCGTTGTAGGGGACATGCAGGAGTTGAATCTTCTCGTGATCGTTGATCGCGGAGAAGAGCAGGTGCGGCTGGCTGCCGTTCCCGTAGGAGCCGAAGTTCAGGCTGTCCGGTTTCTTCCTGGCCAGTTCCACCAGCTCCCTGAGGGAATTTGCGGGTAGCTTGGCATTGGCCACGATCAACTGGTCGGCCTTGACCATCATGATGACTGGCGCAAAACTCGTCTCGGGATCGTACGACAGCTTTTTGTACAGGAAGCGGTTCGAGACGACAGTCTGGTTCACCGTTGCCAGCAGTGTGTAGCCGTCTGCAGGCGCGCGCGCCACGAATGCCGCGCCAATCGCGGAGCCCGCGCCGGCCTTGTTATCCACGACGATCGGCTGCTTCCAGCGGGCAGTCAACCGACTTGTCATGGCGCGGACGAGGACGTCGATGCCGCCCCCGGCGGCGAACGGGACAATGACGGTGACGGGCTTTTCCGGATAGGCAGCCAGCACCGGCGCGGCAGCGAGCAGCAGGGCGCTGGATGCGAACAGCGTTATCTTCTTGAACATGTTGTCTCCTGATCTTCTTGTCCGGGTGCCGCCGGCAGTCCTTGCCTGCACCGGGTTATCGGACATCGTGGCGCGGTCGTCGCGATGTTGGTCACAAGGCCCGGTCCGTTTTAGTACGCACGTGGTGCAACGGCTTCGCGTTCCTTGACGTCCAGACTCATTTCACCCACGCCCTCGATGGCGATCTTCAACGTATCGCCTGCCGCGAACGGTCCAACGCCTTCCGGCGTGCCGGTGGCAATGACATCGCCAGGCGACAGCGGCAGCACCGACGAGATCAACTCGATCAGCTCCGCCACGCCGACGATCATGTGCTGTGTTGAAGCTTGCTGGCGCAGTTCGCCATTGACCCATAGCTGGTTGCTCAACCCCTGCGGATCGCCGACCTCGTCGGCCGTGACGATCCATGGCCCCAGCGGGGTGAAACCCTCGAAGGATTTGCGCATCGAGCGCTCTTCTTCCGCGACGCCGGGTTCGATACGCATGGTGGCGTCGATCAGGCAGGCATAGCCGAACACGTATTCCATGGCGTGTTCGCGCGGAACATCGCGACCCGCTTTCCCAATGATGACCGCCAGCTCGGATTCGTGATCGAAGCGCCGGGTGGAACCCTTGGGCAGGAAAATCGTACCGCCGGCCCCAATTAGGGAGCCGGGTGCTTTCAAGAAGAAGCCTTGTTCCCTGGCGCTGCGGCCGCCCTTGGTGACGACGCGGTCCCCCAGTTCGCCGATGTGCTTGCGGTAGTTTGCCGGCGCGGCAAATACATGCGGCGGGCAGGGCGCGGCGGGAAGCAGGCGCACCGTATCCAGGCGTCGAGGGAGGCTTGCCGCGCGGCATCGCTTGAGTTCCTCCTGAACACTGTCCCAGTTCGCGACGAGCCAGTTCAATCGCTGCTGCGGAAAAGCGTCGATACCGGAAGGCACCACCGCGGTGACATCGTACAGTTGGTCTCCTTCCACCAGACCAATCCGGTAATTGTCGAACGACCCGATCTTCATGCCAGTTCCTCTCTAAAGTAACCCAATGATTTCAGTACCGGCAGATCGTTGACCTGCCACAGCAGGGCGTCTTGCCCGCCGGTGTTCTCATGTGCGTGCCAATCCCATGGCGCAACCGTGAAGAGGTCGCCGGCGCACCACGCGAAGCGCTGGTCCCCGACGCTGGTCGCCCCTTCGCCGCGCATGACGTAGTAGAGCTTGCTGCCGGTGTGGCGCCGCTTCCGCCCGACAAAGCCGGACCTCAGCAGCTGCATCCTCATGGCGAGCGTTGGCATGGCAGGGCCGCCGCCCAGCGGATTGCGATACTCGAGCGCAACATCGTCATACGCATCACCCGGCATGCCGGCGGCGGCAGCGATAGCCTTCTCGGCAATGTCGAAAGGGTAGGCCAGCAGCGGGTTGGCGCCGCCGGCGCGAGGCTGCGCGCCGGGAGGCATCATCAAGCCGCTGCCGAACTGGCGCCAGCTCCGATCCGGCACCGTGTCCACCGGCTGCAGGTCATCCGTGTAGGGTTCGAAGAACGTGGCCTCCAGCGCTTGCATCAGCGAGATGTCAAGGACATCGAGCCAGATCATCGGCTGGTCGCCCCGATGCACGTGATCGTGCCACGCCCATGATGGCGTCAGCACGAGATCGCCCGTGCGCATCGGATAGCACTCGCCATCCACCGTCGTCCATGCTCCCTCGCCTTGCATGATGAATCGCAGGGCGTTGGCAGTGTGGCGGTGCGCGGTGGCGACTTCGCCGGGCAGGATGACCTGGATCGACGCCCAGAACGTATTGGTGGTGCCGCGCGGCAGGCCGGGATTGTGCAGGCGCAGTGTCCGGCGCGGCCCACCTGCGGTCAGGTCGACCTCCTGTCCGATGCGTTCCAGCAAGGGGGACAGATCCTCCCAGCGCCAATGTACGGACTGGGTCGCAGGCCGCGGGCTGCGCGTGAACAATGGGGGATCATCTGGCTGGTGCACTCGGCAGTGGTACTTTGCCAGGTCCTGCTTCAGGGCACGTCTGCGATCCGCGTCCTGGCCGATGAACTCGTCTGACATATCAGACCTCCGCCAGTTGGTAAGCGCGGCGCGGAACAGGACTGCCGGCGGCGCCCATGCCCCGCACGACATCGACGATGCGGCGGGCATCTGCGGGGACAGTGTCGCCACGCCATGCCACTGAGCCGTCCGGTCGTACCAGCACCAGGCGGCGTCCATAGACGGCCTGGGCTTCGCCTTGCGCGATATCGGCCACCTCCAGCGGCAGACCGACCTCCGCAGCCGCCTGCGTGATGGCATCCACCCCGGGAGGATGATCGCCAAAGCGCAGCAGTACGTAATGCTTGCCGAAAAGGTCCAGCGTGGACTTTTCTTTGGAAAGCCACACGTGGGGCGCGCGCGATCCCGGCCTCGCGCTCTGCGTGTACCGTGCCACCTCGTTGGGCGGGGCGGGCGTGCCATCGGGAACGACGATCGGCGAATCCTCATAGACATAACCGAGATGGATGCCGATGGAGAACCATTCGCGCTTCATCATCTCCGTATAACGCGCACCGTACTCACGGCGTGCCGCATCGATATGCACGTTGTCGCTGTCGAAGATGGCCGCTTCGGGCTTGACCACCCGCGGCGACAGCATCCGCCGGAGATTCTCTCCGGCTTCTGTGACGTTGCGCACCGCGACCGGCCGCTGCTCATCCTCGTAGGAATCGAGCAGAAGGGGGCCGCCCCAGCCCTGCAGCGTGCCAGTCAGCTTCCAGCTCAGGTTAACCACATCGAGGATGCCCGTGTTCATACCGAAGCCGCCTGTCGGGGAGGTCAGGTGCGCAGCGTCGCCGGCGATGAAAACCCGTCCCTTGCGGTAATGGTCCGCCACCAGTTGCCGCCTGACCCAGGGCAGGACCGAGAGGATCTCGAAGTCGAACTCCCGTCCCACGGCTCGAACGATGGCGCGGCGGATCTCGTCCTCGCCGAGCGTGCGCTTTTCGGCGTTGCCTACCAGAGAGAATCGCCATTGATCACGGCCATTGATGGCCACCAGCGTCGCCCAGGTGCCCTCTGGTCCGATGAAGATATAGCGGTAGCCGGGCTGCTTGGTGTGGAGCCGCTCGAGCCCGTCGCAGCGGAAGATGACGTTGGTCGTGTAAGTCAGCACGGCATCGCCCGACATGCCGATGCCGAGTGCCTGGCGCACTGCGCTGGCACCGCCGTCGCAGCCCACCACGTACTGCGCTTCGATCTGGCGGCGTGCTCCGGTTTTCCCATCCTTGACCGTCACGGTTACGTGGTCGCCACGGTCTTCCAGTGTTTCCAGCTCCGTCTCGTACACCAACTCCGCGGCCCCCGTGCTGGCGGCAAAGCGCTGCAGCACCGGATCAAAGAAGTTCTGTGGGCAGCGCTCACGCTTTTGCGGGCTTTGCGGCGGACATGCTTCGTTTTTTGGCGCCGGGAATGTCTCCCGGCCGAACTCATATCCATTCAAGTCGGTCACCCAGGCACAGTCCTGCGGGTAGTCCCGGTTGTAGCCGGCCTGTTCCACCGCCTCGACGATGCCCCAACGCCGGCAGAACTCCATGGTTCTGATGCCGACCATGTCCATGCGAGGCTGAGGAACGATTCCGTTGCTCCTTTCGATCAGGGTGCACTCGACACCACGCCATCCGAGATCGCCCGCCAATGCCAGGCCGACTGGTCCACCTCCCACGATCAGCACCGGGGTCTTCTGAATCATCTGTCCCTCCATTCTTCATTTAAGCCGACGCTGCCGCCCGCTAGCCAGAACCGTCGACATGACTCGACAAAGCAGTCCGTACCTCGGGGCATGCGCCGGACAATATTAATTGGTCAGACCATGTTGGTAGGACCATGTTGGTCTGACCAAATTGTAGCGAAATAGATGGTGTGCGCGAGTTGGTAGAAACCCTGGGGGCGACGATCGAGGGCAGCTATACCGTTGTGGCGTATAATTTCACTATCATGAAACAACCTGGCGAGCAGCCTTCATGCTGACTTCCCTTCTTCACGGGACGGGTCTCCATGCCGCGACCACTACCTGATCCGACACCACCTTCGCGCGCGACAATTCGCAGCATTCACCAACTGGGCGACCGCATTCGCGCAACGCGGGCAGGGGAAGGGATGCCAATTGACCAGGCGGCGAGGCATTGCGGTGTCTCCATCGGCATGCTGTCCAAGCTAGAGAACGGCAAAGGTGTCAATCTCGAGCACGCCCTGCGTGTGATGGACGGACTGGGTTTAACGATGCTGGTCGTTCCCAAGGCTCATGCACCTTGGCTTGAACAGGCAGCGGCCCATGCGGCCAAGATCGGCGAGGATGCGGCCAGGGAATAGCATGCCTGGCTGGAAGCGTAGGGGCGCGATTTGGATGGGCGTCATTCTCGGATGCGGTCCTCGATCGGTGCGGAAATGCAATTCGCTTGGCGTGCGGGCGCGCCTTACGTCTTGCTGGTTCATCCGATGCGGTGCCGCTCCTGCGGGCGGCAACCCATGGGGGCGGAATCGGCGAAGAAGCGCTCGTAGGAACCCAGCTGCAGGGAAACAATCATTCTGTCCCGGCTCCTCCCACCATCCGATACCCCATTGCCCGGTACCCTCGTTGGCGCTTGTCCCACATCCGCAGAAATGCCGCATGGCCCGTATCGACAAAATCGATGATCCGGACGTCGGTCTTGTCGGCATGCTCCCGGTGCAGCCGGCCCGCGTACTGTTGCAGGGTTCCCCTCCACGACACAGGCATCGCCAGCACCAGGGTGTCGAGTGGCGGGTGGTCGAAACCCTCACCAACCAGCTTGCCGATCGCCAGCAAGACGTGAGGTGCGTCGGCTGGCAGGGCGTCGAGCGCCGTGATCAATGCGGCGCGTTGCGGCTTCGACATCCGTCCGTGCAGCACGAATAGCGGGGAAATTTGCCCGTCCAACGCAGCCTGGATGGCGTTGAGATGTTCGGTGCGTTCCGTCAGCAGCAAAATCTTGATTGCTTGCAGGACAGCTATTAGGCTTGCACCGTTCTTCGGTGTACCGGTTGCGTCGACGCTTTCTAGAAGACCAGGTGACAGCGTCATTGCTCCCGTCTCCGCCTGGACCACGGCGAGGGCAATACATGTTATCGGAGCAGGTGGAGGCAATCGTTCAGGATGTCCTATCCGATTGGCTTCCGCGGCAGAAGCATCTAGCCCATCCCCTTCATGCCATTTGTCGAGAGGTCCGCATGCGGTGCACCGCTGCATGCGCCACACCACCTTCGCGCGCAACGATATCCCGCCGGTGGGCTGACCACCGTGACAAAGAATGCATGAAGCTTTCGGACGCAGCGCCGGGCCACTTTGCGGCACGGCATCCATTGGATATTGTGCAGATCGATCACACGCTTGCCGACATCATCCTGGTTGATGAGGCGTATCGCCACACGATTGGCAGACCGTGGCTTACTTTGGCAATCGACGTTGCCACACGATCGGTCGTGGCCCTGTATGTCGGTTTCGACCGCCCTAATGCGGCGACTGTCGCTCTACTTCTCACGCGGATGGTCCTGTCGAAGGCGCCCTGGTTGGCGAGCCGGGAGGTCGCCGTAGACTGGCCGATGCATGGCGTGCCGAAGGTATTGCATCTCGACAACGCTGCTGAGTTCAAAAGTAAAGCGCTGCGAGCGGGTTGCAATCAGTACGGAATCGAACTGATGTATCGCACGCCTGGCCGACCCTACTTCGGGGGCCACATAGAAAGACTGAACCGGACCATGATGGAGAAGGTGCACAGTCTGCCAGGCTCGACTGGATCGTCGACGAAAGGACGAAAAGCTCGCAAGCCAGAAGCCGAGGCCGCATTGACCCTCCGAGAGTTTGAGCAATGGTTGATGTATGAAATCGGACAGACCTACCATCACAGTGCCCATCGAGGGTTAAGCGGCGCGACACCATACTCCGCGTGGTCGACGTTGTCTGAAGCATCGAAGCCGCGGCTTCTTCCCGACTCGGCTGCCGAAGAACTTCGCTTCCTTATTCAGTTCCTGCCAATGGCCCGTCGCACCATCCAGGCTGACGGCTTGATGCTGTTCTATCTGCATTATTGGCATCCGATCTTCGCCGCCTGGCGGGCGGCTAACCGTCGCGTCGTGGTGCGATACCATCCGGAGGACTTATCGAAAGTCTGAGGCAAGCTTTGCCGACTTGCGGCGTGGCCGAAGGCCAAGCCGTTACGCCGAACTTAAAATGCAATTAATCGCCGAGCTTCGCCTGCAACCGTCGATCGCTGGCTGGCATATGAGGCAGTTCCCCTCGGGATAGAAAGTCATCAGCGTTGCAGCGTAAAATTTCACAATCATGAAACAACCTGGCGAGCAGCCTCCACGCTGGGCTTTTCCTTCTGCACAAACCCGCCCCATGCCGCGACCACTCCCTGATCCGACGCCTCCTTCGCGGGCAACCATTCGCACAATTCAGCAACTGGGCGACCGCATTCGAGCCACCCGGGAAGGGGACGGGATGCCCATTGACCAGGCGGCGAGGCATTGCGGTGTCTCTGTCATGCTGTCCAAGCTCGAAAACGGCAAGGGCGTCAATCTCGAGCACGCCCTGCGTGTGCTGGACGGACTCGGTTTGACGATGCTGGTCGTGCCCAAGGCCCATGCGCCTTGGCTCGAACAGGCAGCGGCCCATGCGGCCAAGATTGGCGAGGATGCGACCAGGGAACAGCATACCTGGCTGGAAGCGTAGAGACGCGATCAGGCTGGGCGTCATTCTCGGAGGCGGTCCTTGATAGGTGCGGAAATGCCATTCGCTTGGAGGGGCGGACGCGCCTTACGCCTTGCTAGTCCATCCGATTCGATGCCGCTCCTGCGTCGCCTCGTGCCGCGCATCCTCTTCGCTGTGCAGGTAAGCGCTGGTGGTGGCGATCGAGGCATGGCCAAAGTTGTCGCGGACATAGCGCAGGTCGACCTGCTGGTCGGTCATGTGCGAGCCGGCGGTGTGGCGCAGCCAGTGCGCATGCGCTGGCCAGCACAGCGACCTGCGCCTCCCACTCGGGCCCGCGCGCCCGCAGGCGCGCGGCCGCCATGCCGAACACTTCCTTCAGAACCAGGTGCAGCGCCCCGCGTGACAGGGCCTTCTCGTCGTTCTGACCGCCGATGACCGGCAGCACCAGCGGGCGCGCTTCCCCAGGCTGCGGGGTAGGCGGCAGTCCGTGGGCGCGGCGGTAGCGCGCCAGTTCGGCGATCAGCTCATCAGTGGCCGGTACCAGGCGCACCTTGTTGCCCTTGCCGGTCACCTCCAGCCACCAGCGCTCGATGCCCTGGGCGTCGCGCCGGCAGAAGAACGCCCCCATGGGCGTGCTCGTGACTTCCGACGCGCGCAACCCACCCAGATAGAGCGCCGTCAGTACCCAGCGGCAGCGCGCCGCATGCAGGCGCTCGCGCACGGTGCCGACCGGCATCGCCTCGACGGCTTCCTTGACGGTCGCCCACAGCTCATGGCTCAGATAGCGCGTGATGCGCGGCCGGCTGGCGTAGCGGATCGATGGCGGCAGTAGAACACTTTGCCGAGTGTGGTCTTCAGTTCGGAGCATGCCCGTCGTGCACGCGACGGAGCCGGCCGCAAGCTTGTGATCCTCAACAGCCGAATTAACTGAACACCAGCGGCTGTGCAAGAGCCTGGAACAGGGAAAGCGTCGCACGCGGGCCGCACGCGAATCAAGCCGAATGAAGCACACGGCGCAAGCTGGTGCGGACGAACGCCGTGCTCGTCTTTTTGATATTGACTAAATCGTCAGGATGACGATAATGTCGTCAGATAGTCAGTCATGTGCGAACCGGCGGTGTGGCGCAGCCAGTGCGCCGAGGCGCTGGCCAGCACCGCGGCTTGCGGTTCCCATTCTGGCCCGCGCCCGCGCCCGCGCCCGCGCCCGCGCCCGCGGCCATGCCAAACACCTCTTTCAGGATCAGGTGCAGAAGGGCGCATTCCCCAACTTCATCCCGCTCCCCCAACAGCAGGCACCGCGACCCTGGCAACGGAGTTGCCCCAGCCAACGCACAGGTCTGGATAAATCGTCCCGGCCGCAGCTTCAATCGTTGCCACATCGATGCACGCTGGGCCCTGCGTACCAAACAACACCACCTCGTCCCCAGGCAGGATGTCAGGACTCTCCGTGACATCGACCATCAGCGTGTTCATTGTCACGCGCCCGACCACAGGATAGGCGGTGCCGCGAATCAGTGCCAAGCATACAACCCCAAGGATTTTAACACTCCCCGCCGACGGTGCTGTTGGCATTGATCTTCGCCAACGGCATCGGACTCGCAATGCGCATGCCTGTGCTGGCAGCCGCCTTGCCCGAAGTGGTACCCCGCACGCAACTGCCAGCAGCGATGGCGCTCAGCGCGATATCGGTCAACACCTCACGAATCCTTGGTACTGTTGCGGCTCGGAATCTTCTTCCACTGCGCAACCGCATTGATGGGCATGCTGCGTCTGCTCGCGCGCCGGATGGAAGGAGGGGGCGCCGGCGCTTACACGCTGCCGATCGCGTCCATGGGCGCCGGGGCAATCGCCTCCGCTTACTGGCTGCCGTGGTTGCGAGAGCGCTACTCGCGCGATGCCCTGGTGCTGCGCGGCGCAGCCGTGCAGGCGGCCGCGATGATAGCGATGGCATTAGCGGACCGGATGTGGCTGGCCATGCCAGCAATGTTCGTCGCCGGATCAGCCTGCATTTCCATCGGCAATACCTTGACGCTGGCCTCCCACTTGAACTTGCCCGATTGGGTTCGCGCGCGCGGTCTGTCAATCAACCAGATGACCGTCATGGGCGCGAGTGCCATCGGCGCAGCGGTATGGGGACAGATTGCTGCCTGGACCAGTGTGCCGCTGAGCCTGGCAAGCGCCGCCGCCCTCGTCTTTGTTGCCATCGCCTTGGTTAATCGGATATGGCCCGACCTCGGCACTGTTGTAGACCTGACGCCCAAGCGAGTATCGCCAATGCCCGAACTTGAAGAGCCACCCGTGGCCGGCCAGGTGATGGTGACAATTGAATACAGTGTCGACGTCGCACGCGCTTCCGAATTTCGCGCGCTCATGTTGAACGAAGGCCGCTCGAGCCGCCTTCGTCATGGCGCGATGTCGTGAGAACTGCTGCATGATCTTCACGATCCCGGGCGTTTTGTGGAGATGATCGTCGATTCATCGTGGAACGACCACCTACGGCGACTGGACCGCATCACCAACAGTGATGCAGAGCTACGCGATCGCAAGCCGGCCTTCCATAACGCACAGGAGGAGCCTCGGATAAGGCACAGCCTTATGGAGTCCACTGTCAGGGATAACCGCTCCACGATGTGACGACAACCGCAAGACAGGGATATAAGCAGGGACGCAGTCTCGTAAGCAGCCACGCTCTTCCTTCTGCCGAAATCGCCACCCCCACGCTGGTAATCTGGGGCCGCGACGACCGCTTCGTGCCGATGGATGTGGGCCTGCGGCTGATCGCCGCACTGCTCCGCGAACGCCAACATCCCGGTGAGACATTGCCATTCGCATCAGAGGCGATGGCCGACATCCGAGTTGCCCAAGAGCAGATTCGCCCCTTCGCGCAGATTCAAAAAGGCGCATGGCATGCATGTGGGTCGTCTGAAAGCGGTCGTCGAGGCATCCTTATCCCACTGTCGGCGTCTCGCGCTCGCATCCACTTGGGTTGACCGGCCATTGCTGTAAGGCTGAGAGCTGCCGATCCGTAGCAGCTCCGGTGCAAATTGCGCTGACCTCGTCGCCCGGCGGCAGCCGAGCGCGGGCATGGCCGCGAGCAGGGCGGCGCAGTAGCCGGCCTAATCATGCCTGCCGCGCTGCCGCGCGCTCTACCAGTACCGCTTCAATCCTCGCCGCGATTTCCTGCAGCGGTTCGGCAAATCGCGCGACGGCCTCCTGCGGGCTAATTGCGCGCGACAGGTACACCACGTTCAGACTGCCAAGCGTGCGCTGCTCATGCCTGACGGGCACGGCGATCGCGCTGATCTTGCGCTGCTCGGCCCAGTCGCCGCGGTTTGTGCTGTAGCCATCGGCCTGTACACGTTCCACCAGCTTGCGCACGAAGGCAGGATTGTCAGCCAGGGCCGCCTGCTCCGCGCCGCCCGCGCCCGAGCGCAGCATGTCCAGGATGCCTTCGCGTTCGTTTGCGCCACAGTATGCGAAGTAAGCCCGCCCGGCCGCTGTCAGCAGCATCGGCAGGCGCCGCCCGACCATCGCCCGGTGGAAGGACAAGGGGCTGAAGCGGTGCGTGGTTTCACGGATGATCATGGCATCGCCGTCGGGCGTGGTCAGGTCCGACGGCCACACCACGCGCTGCAGCAGTTCGCCCATCAGCGGGGCCGCCAGCGTCGAGATCCATTCGTCGTCAGTGAAGCCTTCGCTGAGCGCGCGTACCTGCAGCGTCAGGCGATAGCTGTCGTCTGATCCGCTGCGTCTGACCAGCCCTTCCGCGATCAATGTCTCCAGCAAACGGCGCACGGTGGTGCGGTGCAGGCCGGTGTGCTCGCTCAGCTGCTGCGCCGTGGCGCGGCCGCTTTCCATGCGGTTCAGGGCCGTGAGCACGGCTAGCCCGCGCGACAGGCCGCGCACGCTGGCATAGGTCGAACTTTGCTGCAGTGCTTTGTCGGACACGAAAAAATCCTTATAAATCAACGCTGTGCACTCCTTGCACATGTTGAACGTTTTTTTGTCCGCAGGCAAGCCGATCCCTAGACTTTGCTCCATACCAGAACCGACAACAGGAGCAGACAAATGTCCAACCTCGCCACCTCACCCGCCACCGTCCCGGCGTTGGAGCCTGAACTCCAGAGCATCTGGAGCGAACTGCGCGGCGTCACGTTCAGCCAGGGATGGCTCGACGCGGGCGGCATCCGCACCCGCTACCTGCACGCCGGCAGCGAAGACAAGCCCGCGTTGATCCTGCTGCACGGCGTCGGCGGCCACGCCGAGGCTTATGTGCGCAACCTGCAGGCGCATGCCGAGCATTTCAACGTCTGGGCCATCGACATGATCGGCCATGGCTGGACCGACAAGCCGGCCGGCCCGCGCGAGGTGCCAGCCTATGTGGACCACGTGATCCGGGTAATGGACACGCTCGGCATCGAGCGCGCTTCCATCAGCGGCGAATCGCTGGGTGGCTGGGTCGCCTCGCGCCTGGCCATCGACCATCCCGAGCGCGTCGAGCGGCTGGTGCTCAATACCGCGGGCGGCTCGCAAGCCGACCCGGTGGTGATGGAGCGCCTCAAGACGCTGTCGATGCGCGCGGTCGAGGACCCGGGCTGGGACTTCATAAAGGCGCGCGTGGAATGGCTGATGGCCGACAAGCGCAAGGCCTTCGATGACCTGATCGCGACGCGCCAGGCCATCTACATGCAGCCGGGCATGGTCGAGGCCCAGCGCGACAACATGGTGCTGCAGGACATGGAAACGCGCCAGCGCAACATCCTGCGCGCCGACGACTACGGCCGCATCCAGGCGCCCACGCTGGTGCTGTGGACCTCGGACGATCCCACCGCCGACGTTTCCGAAGGCCGGCGCATTGCCAGCATGATCCCCGGCGCCTTCTTCACCGTGATGGACGGCTGCGGCCACTGGCCCCAGTTCGAGGACGCGCCCACCTTCAACCGCATCCACATCGACTTCCTGCTGGGCCATCCGGTGCCAGAAGCCACCACGGTCTGACCGCGGCAAGCCCGCAGTAAGCGTAAGGAGGAGACATGACAAACGCCATCGAGATGGCGGCTGGAGACGGCCGCCCGCAAGATCTGTCCGCCGACGTCGCCATCATCGGCGCCGGGCCGGTGGGCCTGATGATCGCCAACATCCTCGGCCTGCAGGGTGTGCGCGTCGTGCTGGTCGAGAAGCTCGACGAGATTATCGACTACCCGCGCGCGATCGGCCTGGACGACGAGGCCCTGCGCGTATTCCAGTCGGTCGGCCTGGTCGACGCGCTGCTGCCGCATACCACGCCGCACCACTGGATGCGCTTTGTCACGCCGGGCGGTCGCTGCTTTGCCTCGATCGAGCCGCGCACCGACGAGTTCGGCTGGTCGCGCCGCAACGCCTTTATCCAGCCCCTGGCCGACCGGCTGCTGTATGAAGGGCTGGCGCGCTTCGCGCACGTGCAGGTGCGGTTCGGCCACAGCGTGGCCGGCTTCACGCAGGACGACAGCGGCGTGAGTATCGACGCCGCCGACGCGCAGGGCCGGCCGGTCCGCATCCGCGCCGCCTACCTGGTCGGCGCCGACGGCGGCAACAGCTTCGTGCGCCGCACGCTGGACGTTCCCTTCGAAGGCCGCACCAAGCCCAACCAGTGGATCGTGGTGGACGTGCGCAACGACCCGGTCGGCACGCCGCACATTTATATGCACTGCGACCCCGAGCGTCCCTATGTGTCGGCGGCGCTGCCACACGGCATCCGGCGTTTTGAGTTCATGGTGATGCCCGGCGAAACCGAAGAGGAACTGTCCCGCCCCGAGAACATGGCCGCGCTGATCCGCAAGGTGGTGCCCGAGCCGGACCAGGTGGACTACATCCGCAAGCGCGTCTACACGCACAACGCGCGGCTGGCGCGCAGCTTCCGCGCGGGGCGTGTGCTGCTGGCGGGCGACGCCGCGCACATCATGCCGGTGTGGCAGGGGCAGGGCTACAACAGCGGCATCCGCGATGCCGCCAACCTGGGCTGGAAGCTGGCGATGGTGGTCAAGGGCCAGTCGGGCGATGCGCTGCTCGACACCTATGGCCAGGAGCGCCGCGCCCATGCGCGTTCGATGATCCACCTGTCGGAAGTGGCGGGCGACATCTTCGCGCCGGCGAGCCGCTTCGGCGCCCGTGTGCGCGATGGCTTCACCCGCGTGATGAACGCCTTCCCCTCGGTCAAGCAGTATTTCGTCGAGATGCGCTTCAAGCCGATGCCGCGCTACGAGCACGGCGTGGTGCTGCTGCCCGAGCGCGATACCCGGCCCGGCTTCCTCGCGCGCCGGCTGGAGCGCGCCGGCAATTCGGCGTTCGGCCGCCTGCTGGGCCTGATGAGTGAGAAGCGCGAGTCGCTGTTCGGGCGCATTGTCCATGGCCGCGATCCGCTCGGCAGTTCGCCGGTGGGCCGGATGTTCATCCAGCCCATGGTGCGCACCGCGGACGGGCGCATCGAGCGCCTCGACGACGTGATCGGCAACCGCCTTGCCATCCTCAGCTGGGGCACCGATCCCACCTTCGGGCTGACGCCGCAGGCACGCGCGGTATGGGAGGGGCTGGGCGCCTGCTTCGTGATGGGCAAGCCCGATACGCAACTGTCGTATCGCGACGACGTGCCCGCCGGCGTGATCGCCGTCGGCGACGTGCAGGGACGGCTCAAGGACTGGTTTGGCAAGCTGCCCGATTCCGTGGTGCTGCTGCGTCCGGACCGCTTCGTTGCCGGCACATGTTCGCCGCAGCGGATATCGCCATCGATCCTGGCGCTGGCCGACAAGCTGGCGCTGACCGAAGCGGTGAGCGCGCAAAGGCCGGTGCAGGTCCCGCGCCAGCCCGAACTTGACGGCCAGGTGCTGGCCTTTGCCAGGGGAGCCTGAGATGCCGATTCATCTCGAATGCCTGTCCCACACGCCGCTGCACGGCTACCTCGATCCGCGCCCGGAGGTGGTGGCGGAGGTGGAGCGTGCGCAGGCCGAAGCGCGTGCGCGCGTGGAAGCCTTCGACCCGGAACTGGTGATCGCCTTTGCGCCGGACCACTACAACGGCTTCTTCTACGACCTGATGCCGCCGTTCTGCATCGGCGTGGCCGCCAGCGCGGTGGGCGACTTCAAGAGCCTGGCGGGGCCGCTCGACGTGCCGCGCGACACCGCGCTGGCATTGGCCGAGTCGGTGCTGGCGGCGGATATCGACGTAGCGGTGTCCTATCGCATGCAGGTTGACCACGGCTGCGCCCAGGCGCTGGAAGTGCTGACCGGCGGGCTCGATCGTTATCCCGTGATTCCGGTCTTTATCAACTCCGTCGCGCCGCCGATGGCAACCTGCCGCCGCGCGCGGCTGCTGGGCGATGCGATCGGCCGTTTTGCCGGCCGCCTGGACAAGCGCGTGCTGGTCGTGGGCTCGGGCGGCATCTCGCATGAGCCGCCGGTGCCGGAGATTGCCGCCGCCAATGCGGAAACCGCCGAAAGGCTGATTGCCGGCCGCAATCCCACGCCGGACTCCCGCGCGGCGCGGCAGGCGCGCACCGTGGCTGCCGCGCAGGCGTTCGCCGCTGGCGACAGCCACCTGCGCGCGCTCAATCCGGAGTGGGACCAGGCCTTCCTAGCGTTGCTCGCCAGTGGCGAGCTGTGCGCGGTCGACGGCATGACCAACGACGCCATCACCCGCGACGGCGGCAAGTCGGGGCACGAGATCCGCACCTGGATCGCCGCTTTCGGCGCGCTTGCGGCGAACGGGCCCTATCGGGCGCAGCTCGATTACTACCGCGCCATTCCCGAGTGGATTGCCGGCTTTGCGCTCATGCATGCGCAGCCGGCCGCCTGATCCGCCTTTCATTGATTTCATCAAGGACGCCCCCAACGATGACCAGCAAGGAAACCGTGCTCGCGCTCGCCGAGCGCCTGCGCCGCGCAGACGAGATGCGCGCCCCCATCGAACCCCTGCGCGGCGAAATCGCGGCCGGCGATGCCGTCACCGCCTACGCCATCCAGCGTGCCAACGTCGAGTTCTGGCGCGGGCAGGGCCGCCGCGTGATCGGCCGCAAGATCGGCCTTACCTCGCCCGCGGTGCAGCGCCAGCTCGGCGTGGATCAGCCGGACTTCGGCACGCTGTTCGCCGACATGGTGTTCGGCGACGACGAGCGCATTCCGGTAGCGCGCACGCTGCAGCCGAAGGTCGAGGCGGAGGTCGCGCTCGTGCTCAAGCACGATGTGGCGGCAAAGGATGCGACGCTGGTCGACCTGATTGGCGCCGTCGACTATGTGCTGCCCGCCATCGAGGTGGTCGGCAGCCGCATCGACAAATGGAACATTTCTTACGTCGACACCGTGGCGGACAACGCCTCGAGCGGACTGGTGGTGCTTGGCGCCGTGCCGGTTCCGCTGGCCGGCCTGGACCTGAAGACGGTGCAGATGGAGATGCTCCGTGACGAAGGCGGGGCACAGTCGCGCGTGTCCCTTGGGCAGGGTTCGGACTGTCTCGGCCATCCGCTCAACGCCGCCGTGTGGCTGGCCCGCAAGCTCGCCTCGCTTGGCGATCCGCTACGTGCTGGCGACCTGATCCTGACTGGCGCCCTCGGCCCGATGGTGGCCGTGGAGCCGGGCCAGTGCTACGAGGCACGCATCAGCGGCGTCGGCAGCGTGCGCGCCCGCTTCGCGCAGGCCTGAACAAGAGGCTTGACCAGCCCATTCAAACAGATAAGACGGAGACAACAGCATGACCACCCCCAAGCATTTCGTCATGGCCGCAATGGTTGCGGCCACCACATGGCTGACCGCACCGGCGGCCATGGCCGACATCTATCCGAGCCGCCCGCTCACCATCGTGGTGCCGTTCCCCGCGGGTGGCATCACCGACATGATCGCGCGCCAGGTCGCGGTGCAGATGGCGACCGGGCTGGGCAAGCCGGTGGTGGTCGAGAACCGACCCGGCGGCGGTGGTCAGATCGCGGCTCAATCGGTCAAGCGGGCTGACGCCGACGGATACACCGTCTTCGTGGCGGCCACCGAGATGTTTGCCATCAACCCCGGCCTGTACCGCAGCTTTTCCTACGACCCGCTCAAGGATTTCAAGCCGGTGACGGCGCTGGCCTCGTCGCCGCTGGTGCTGGTGGTGCCGCAGAACAGTCCGGTGAACTCGGTCAAGGACCTGATGGCGCTGTCCAAAAGCAAGCCGGCCGGGGTGAACTATGCCTCCCAGGGGATCGGCTCGATCGGCCATCTGCTCGGCGGGCTGTTCGCAGAAAAGAGCGGCGGCCAACTGACGCACGTGGCCTACAAGGGCTCGGCGCCCGCGCTGCAGGACGTGATGGCCGGGCAGGTGGACATGATGTTCGATCCGGTCATCACCACTTCGCCGCTGATCAAGGGCGGCAAGGTCAAGCCGCTGGCGATCGCCGCCGCGCGCCGCTCGCCTTCGCTGCCTGACGTGCGCACGCTGGCCGAGCTGGGTATTGCCGGACTCGATGCCGGCGTGTGGTTCGGCATGGTGGTCAAGGCCGGCACGCCGGATGCCATCGTTGCCCGCCTCAATCAGGAAGCGATCAAGGCACTCAAGGCGCCGGAAGTGGCCAAGCGCTTCGCCGACCAGGGCCTTGAGGCCATGCCGATGACGCCGCAGCAGTTCGGCGCCTTTCTCAACAGCGAAAGCGCGCGTTGGTATCCGCTGGTGAAGGCCAGCGGCGCCAGCGTGGAATGAACCTAATTGGAGAGACAAAGATGACCCGCAAGCTCAAAGCGGCCATTGTCGGCTCGGGCAATATCGGCACCGACCTGATGATCAAGATCCTGCGCCACGGCAGGCATATCGAGATGGGCGCCATGGTCGGCATCGACCCGGCCTCGGACGGCCTGGCGCGCGCCGGGCGGCTGGGCGTGGCAACGACGCACGAAGGCGTGGAGGGGCTCACCCGCCTGCCGGTGTTTGCCGAAATCGACGTGGTGTTCGACGCCACCAGCGCCGGCGCGCACGTGAAGAACGACGCCTTCCTGCGCGAGCTCAAGCCCGGCATCCGCATCATCGACCTGACCCCCGCGGCGATCGGCCCTTACTGCATCCCGGTGGTGAACGGCGACGCCCACCTCGACGCGCTCAACGTCAATATGGTCACCTGCGGCGGCCAGGCCACCATCCCGATGGTGGCCGCCGTGTCGCGCGTGGCGCCAGTGCTGTACGGGGAGATTGTTGCCAGCATCTCCAGCAAGAGCGCCGGGCCGGGCACGCGCGCCAATATCGACGAGTTCACCGAGACCACGTCCCGCGCCATCGAAGTGATCGGCGGCGCGAGGAAGGGCAAGGCCATCATCGTGCTGAACCCCGCCGAGCCGCCGCTGATCATGCGCGACACGGTTTATTGCCTGAGCGAGTCCGCCGACGAGGACGCCATCGCGCGCTCCGTCGAGGAGATGGCCGCGGCCGTGCAGCAGTATGTGCCGGGCTATCGCCTGAAGCAGAAGGTGCAATTCGACCGCATCCCCGCCGACGCGCCGCTGCTGGTGCCGGGCGTGGGCCGCGTGAGCGGGCTTAAGACCTCCGTCTTCCTGGAAGTGGAAGGCGCCGCGCACTACCTGCCCGCCTACGCCGGCAACCTCGACATCATGACCAGTGCCGCGCTGACCACCGCCGAGCGCATGGCCGAATCCATGCTGGCCAGAAAAGCCGCCGCCTGACTTCACCAAGGACAACTTGCCATGAGCAACCGCAAGAAACTTTATATCTCCGACGTGACGCTGCGCGACGGCAGCCATGCCGTGCGCCACCAGTACAGCGTCGAGCAGGCCAGGGCCATCGCCCGTGCGCTTGACGAGGCCCGCGTGGACTCCATCGAAGTCGCGCACGGCGACGGCCTGCAGGGCGGCAGCTTCAACTACGGCTTCGGCGCCCACACCGACCTGGAATGGATCGAGGCCGTCGCCAGCGTGGTCAAGCACGCCCGGATCGCCACGCTGCTGCTGCCGGGCATCGGCACCGTGCATGACCTCAAGGCCGCCTACGAGGCCGGCGCGCGCATCGTGCGCGTGGCCACCCATTGCACCGAGGCCGACATCTCGCGCCAGCATATCGAGTACGCCCGTCACCTCGGCATGGAAGCGGTCGGCTTCCTGATGATGAGCCACATGCACACCCCGCAGGGGCTGGCCGAGCAGGCCAGGCTGATGGAGAGCTACGGCGCCACCTGCGTCTACGTGGTCGACTCGGGCGGCGCGCTGAGCATGAACGATGTGCGCGACCGCATGCGTGCCTTCAAGGACGTGCTCCGGCCCGAGACCGAGACCGGCATCCACGCCCACCATAACCTGAGCCTGGGCGTGGCCAACAGCATTGTCGCGGTGGAAGAAGGCTGCGACCGCGTCGACGCCAGCCTGGCCGGCATGGGCGCCGGCGCCGGCAATGCGCCGCTGGAAGTGTTCGTCGCCGCCGCCGAACGCATGGGCTGGGAGCACGGCTGCGACCTGTACAAGCTGATGGATGCTGCCGACGACATCGTGCGCCCGTTGCAGGACCGCCCGGTGCGGGTCGACCGCGAGACGCTCGCGCTCGGCTATGCCGGTGTGTACTCAAGCTTCCTACGTCACAGCGAGGCGGCGGCGCAGAAGTACGGCCTGAAGACGGTCGACGTGCTGGTCGAACTGGGCCGCCGCCGCATGGTGGGCGGCCAGGAAGACATGATCGTCGATGTGGCGCTGGATCTGCTGCGCGAGCGGCAGGGCGCCTAGCCTGGGCATTCCGGCAAGCTGTTCCTTCAGGGGCGGCTTGGAATGCCAGCGGGTACATTTGGTATACTTCGGCAGCGCGCTCCGGTCCCGCCGGAACTACCGGCCGGTCGCCGCCAGTGCAGGCGGCGTCACCGGCTGGCGTATTCGCCTACCAAACACCCGCCATGACACAACCGCAAAAGCAGAGCATGGCCGCCGAGATCCGCGCGGCCATCGAGGCCGAGATCGAGAGCGGCGCAATGCCTCCCGGAACGCCGCTGGACGAACGCAGCCTGGCGGAGCGCTTCGGCGTCTCGCGCACGCCGGTGCGCGAGGCCCTGCAGCAACTGGCGGTGCAGAATCTCGTTCGCATCGCGCCGCGCGTCGGGGTCTTTGTCTCGCGCCTGTCCATCACGCAGCTACGCGAAACGCTTGAACTGCTGGGCGAACTGGAGGCCGTTGCCGCCAAGCTTGCGGCGCGCCGCATGGACGACGAGCAGCGCGTCCAGCTCAAGGCAAGCATGCAGCAGTGCGTCGAGGCGTTCTCGCAGGAAGACGGAAAGAAGTTTGCGGAAGCCAATGCAGACTTCCATGACCTCCTCTATGCCGGCAGCCACAACGAATACCTGGTCGAGCAGATCCAGGGGATCCGGCGGCTGATGCAGCGCTATCGGCCGAAGATCTTCCTGACCCAGGGGCAGCGCCAGCGCGCGCTGCAGGACCACCAGAGGCTGGCAGATGCGATCCTGAGCGGCGATGAAGCGGCGGCACACGAAGCCATGCTGCAGCATGCGCCGGTGGGTACTACCGGATTCTCCGAGTTTCTCTCCACGCTGCCGATGAGTTATCTCGAGTCCGAGAGCGGACAGGGCGCTGGAGTCGCGGCGGCATCGGGCGGCAAGCGTCCCAGGCGGACGGCCACGGGAGAAGAAGGTGAGGCCACGCCCAAGGCCCGGCGCAAGCGGGGCCCCGTCAGCGTGGCCTGAGTCCGGCTACCGTTCAGAAGCGGTGCCGCAGGCCGACCGCGACGCCGATCTGGTTGTGATCGTTGGGCGCGATCCGGTAGGCGGCGGTGGCGCCGTTGAAGTTCTCGAAATTCAGCGCGGCGTTCCTGGTATAAGCGGCACTGAGATAGGCATCGGTGCGCTTGGACAGGAAATAATCCGCAATGAACGTGACCTGCCAGGGGTTGGCCGGATTGCCCGCGGTGCCATGGACCGACCGGAGGTTGTCGTAGTAGACCGCGCCGGTCAGCTGCAGCGCCTGGGTTGCCTGGTAATTGAGGGCGAACCACCAGAGGTCGTCGCGCGCGATCGACCCTGGCACTGCCACATCGTTCTTGCCATAGCGATACGCGGCCTGGGCCAGCAGCTGCGGCGTGATCTGGTAGCGCAGGCCCAGTGCTGCCTTCTGGCTGCGCTGGTAGTCGCCCGCCACCTTCGGGCTGTTCACGTTGTCATAGGCCGCGGCGATGCCGAACGATCCGATGCGGTAGTCCAGGCCGGCACCGTAGCCTGCGGAACCCGTCATCGATCCCGGCTGCTCGCCAAAGCTCCAGTGCAGTTCCGTTGCCAGTGGGCCGAAGTCCCCGTGGTACTTCACCATATTGTCCTGCCGCAGCCCGGCGCCGGCGATGGTGGTTACCGGCTCGTACAGGGTTGCGTACGCGGTGGGCGAGTAGTTCGCCATGGTCAGGAATAGCGACGAGTATTGCCGGCCGAAGGTCAGCTTCTGCTGGCCCGCCGCCAGGCCGACCCAGGCCTGGCGCCCGAACAGCCTGCCGCCCTGCGTGGAAATCCCCGTATCAACGCTGAAGCCGCTCTCCAGGGCGAAGATCGCCTGCTTGCCGCCGCCCAGGTCTTCCGCGCCGCGCAGGCCCCAGCGGCTGGGCGACAGGCCGCCCGAACTGAGCGCCACCTTTGACTTGCCGTCCGGCCCGGTCGCCAGGTTGTGATTGCTGTACTCGATATTGGCGTCGACCACGCCGTATAGCGTGACCGAAGCTTGCGCCGTGCCGGCCAGGCCGGCCAGGGCGCACGCGATGCCGATGGTGCGATTTTTCATTGCTTTTCTCCTCCAGGGTGAACGGATTGCGCGGCGAGTTCCCGCCGCTGCATCGGGATGCCAATGCACAAGTGGCATGAACGAAATGGCTATTGGTATGCGAATGGACCGGAAATGGCGTTTTCTGGCGGCATGAACCCGCGCCCGAGGCGCAGCCCCGGACAGGGCGGCCAATCCTTCGGGCAGTCGGGTAGCGAGGGGTAGAGACTCAGGCCGGCACGACGCCAGGCTCGAGGTCAGCGAAGCGACGGCCTTCGCGCGCCAGGCGCTGCAGCAGTGCGGACGGGGTCCACCAGTAGCCGTGCCGGGCGTGGAAGCGCTCGATATCCGCGCAGACGTTGGCCAGGCCGAGCTGGTCCGCGAGATACATCGGTCCGCCGCGGTGCGCGGGGAAGCCGTAGCCGGTGACGTAGACGACGTCGATATCGCTCGCGCGCAGCGCAACGCCCTGTTCGAGCAGCTTCGCGCCTTCATTGATCATGCCGTACAGGCAGCGCTTGAGGATTTCTTCTTCGCTGACCGGTTGGCGCTCGATGCCCAGCCGGGCGGATTCGTCGGCGATAAACTGCTCGACCACCGGATCGCGCATCGGCGTGCGGCTGCCTTGCTCGTAGCGATACCACCCCGCACCGGACTTCTGGCCCAGGCGTCCCATCTCGGTCAGCTTGAGGATCAAGTCGTTCCAGCGCCGGTCGGTCGGGCGCGTGGCCAGTTGCGCTTTGCGAGTCTGGTAGCCCACGTCGTTGCCGGCCATGTCGTGCACGGCAAAGATCCCCATCGCGTAGCCGAAGCGCGTCAGCGCCTGGTCGACCTCATGCGGCAGCGCGCCTTCCTCCAGCAGGAAATGCGCCTCGCGCGTGTAGTTGCGGAACAGCGCATTGCCGATAAAGCCCGGATAGACGCGCGCGAGCACCGAGACCTTGCCCAGGCGCCGGCCCAGGTCCATCAGCGTGGCGATCACGTCCGGCGCGGTCTGCTGCGCGCGCACTACCTCAAGCAGGCGCATCACATGGGCCGGGCTGAAGAAATGCGCGCCGACCACATCCTGCGGCCGCTGCGTGACAGCCGCGATGGCATCCACATCGAGCCCCGAGGTATTGGTGGCCAGGATCGCGCCGGGCCGAGCCAGCGCATCGAGCTTGCGGAAGATCTCCTGCTTGAGCGCCATGTCTTCGAACACGGCTTCCACGATCAGGTCGGCCTGCGCCACCTCGGCGAGATCGACCGAGCCGTGGATCAGCGCCAGGCGTTGGTCCATCTCCGCCTGCTGCAGGCGGCCGCGCGCCACGCTGCCCGCATAGTTGTCGCGCACGCGCTGCAGGCCGCGCTCCAGCGCGGCGGGCTCGGCATCGATCACGGTGACGGCAATGCCGGCATTGGCGAGTGCCATGGCAATGCCGCCGCCCATGGTGCCGGCGCCGATCACGGCAACGCGTTCCACCGGGCGCAGCGGCAAGTCTGCCGGAATGTCGGGAATCCTGGCCGCCTCGGCGGTTGCAAATCGGATGTGGGCCGCCGCGGCGTCGCGCTCCTGCTGGCTCACGGTGTCATCGGCAAGGGTAGGGGTTGGCTTTGTCATGACGGGTCTCAGCTTTGTTTGCCAGCCGGGGCGACCAGCGGCTGGGCACGCCCTTCGACGAAATCGCGCAGCCGCTCGGCGGTTTCCGGGGAGCGCTCCATATTCGAGTTCAGGTACTCCATAAACAGGCCGTCGTCATGCGACAGGTCGTTGATGCGCGGCAGCACATTGGTGATGCGCCAGTTGGTGTCGGGCGTATTGCGGGCGATCTTGGCGGCCAGCTCGCGCGCCTTGTCCAGGGCCTGCCCGGTCGGCACGACGTAGCGCACGATGTGCTCGCGCTCGCCTTCGGCCGCCGACAGCAGGCGGCCGGTCAGCATCATGTCGGCCATCACGGTGTAGCCCACCACACGCTGCACGCGCACCGTGCCGCCACCGCCGACAAAGATGCCGCGCTGGCCTTCGGGCAAGCCGAAGAAGGCAGATTCGTCCGCCACGCGCACATGCGCCGCGGTGGCCAGCTCCAGTCCGCCGCCGACCACCGCACCGTGGAGCGCGGCGACGAAGGGGATGGGACCGCGCGCGATGATGTCGAACACGGTGTGCCAGGAATGCCGCTGGCGCTTGCGTGGCCGCGGCGCGGCGCCGGCCGCTCGGGCCAGCGCCTCTTTCAGGTCCAGGCCCGCGCAGAAGTTGCTGCCATGGCCATACAGCACGCCCACGTCGGCCTCTTCGCCGGCGCGCACCACGGCGTCGCGCAGGGCCCAGACCACCTCTTCGTTGATGGCATTGCGCTTGTCGGGCCGGTTGAGGCCGATCAGCGCAACCGGCCCGTCGAGTTCATAGGTAACCAGTTCGGTGCTCATGATTGGAGTTCCAGTTGGCAGGAGCGGATCTCGCTCGTTCGTTCATTCGGTGGATGGGGCGGTCAGAGGTCCAGCACGAGCTTGCTGCTCCTGGCGCCGGAGCAGCAGATCATCATGCGTTGGTTCGATGCTTTCTCGGCCTCGCTGAGCACGAGGTCGCGATGGTCCGGCACGCCGTCGAGCACGCGCACTTCGCAGGTGCCGCAGATGCCCTCCTGGCACGAATACGGCGGCTCGATCCCCTGGCCGAGCAGGCAGTCGAGGATGGTCTGGCCCGCCTGCACTTCGACGCTGCGGCCGCTGCGCGCCAGCTCCACGGTGAAGCCGCCATCGGTGGCGGCGCTTTCGCGCGCGGCGAAATACTCCCGGTGGACCTGGGCAGGGGGCAGGCCGACAGTGGCCTGCTCGAAGGCTTCCAGCATCGGCAGCGGGCCACAGCAGTAGACGTGGGCGCTGGCCGGCAGCGCGCCGACGATGCCGGCGATGTCCAGCATGCGCCCACCAGGCTCGCGGTCGAAACAGAGCTGCACTTCAGCTCCGGCTTCATCGCGCAGCGCCTGCACGGTGTCGAGGAAGCCGGCGTTCCGGCGCGTGCGTGCCGCGTAGTGAAGCTGCCAGTGCCCGCCGAGCGCCTGCAGGCGGCGGATCATGCCGAGGATCGGCGTAATGCCGATGCCGCCTGCGATGAACACGCTGAGCGACGCCGACTCGTCGAGCGGAAAGTTGTTGCGCGGGGCACTGACGGCCAGCGTGTCGCCGGGGCGCAGCACCTCGTGCAGGTAGCGCGAGCCGCCGCGGCTGTTCGCATCCTTGTTGACGCCAATTACGTAGCGGTGCCACTCGTGCGGCGCGTTGAGCAGCGAGTAGTTGCGGATCAGGCCATTGGGCAGGTGCACGTCGATATGGGAGCCGGCCGAGAATGGCGGCAGCGCCTTGCGCGGCGGCTCGGGCCACAGCTCGTAGCTGAGAATGCCGTCGGCCTCCCAGGCCATGGACTTGACCCTGACCTGCAGTGTTTCGGAAATGCTCATGGGTGCTTCCTTCGGTTTTCCTGTCGGGGCGCGTCGGCGCGGCGCGTTGTCATTCCGGGCGGAAGCCGGAGGACTTGATGATGGGTTCCCAGGTCGCCAGCTCGGCGCGTTGCCGGCGGGCCATGTCCGCAGCATTGAGAAAGTCAGGCACGACCGACAGGCGCTGCATGAGGAACGCCCCGGTCTCGGGCGCGGACAGGATCTTGCGCAAGGCCTGCTGCATGCGCTCGAGTTCCGCCGCCGGCGTGCGGGCAGGTGCCCACATCGCGGTCCAGCCTTCGGCGAACGGCATGTCCACGCCTTGCTCGGCCATGGTCGGGATGTCAGGCGCCAGCGGCGAGCGCTTGGGGCTGAAGATGCCGATCACGCGGACCTTGCCGCTGCGGTGGTACTTCAGCATGTCGTCCAGCAGGGTGACGGCAGCGGGCACATGGCCGCCCACCAGGTCGGTGATCATCGGCGGCGTGCCCTTGTAGGGCGCCGCGGTCAGCGTGATGCCGGCCGCCCGGGCGAACTGCATGCCGAGGAAGTGGTTCTGCCCGCCCAGCCCGGGCGTGCCGAAGGTGGCTTCGGCCGGATGGCTTTTGGCCCAGCGGATGAACTCGCGGGCGCTTGCGCCGGTATCCGGGCGCACGGCCATGCCCAGCGGGTAAGACACCAGCCCGGCCACCGGGGCGAAGTCGCGCCACAGGTCCCATTTGAGTTGCCGCCCGAATACCAGGGTCTGGAAGGTCGGCGTCGCGTTGGGGGCGATCATGTAGGTGAGGCCGTCGGGTTTGGCGGCCATCAGCACGTCGGCGGCGAGGCGCCCGCCCACGCCGACATGGCTTTCGATGATGACCGGCTGGCCCAGTAGCCCGGGCAACTTGTCGGCGAAGTAGCGGGCGATCGCGTCGGTGCCGCCACCGGGCGGCAGCCCGAGCAGGATGCGGATCACGGGTTTGCCCTGCATGCCGGCGTACGCCGCCGCGGGGGCGGCTGGGGCGGCGATGGCGGCACAGGCCGCCAGCAAAAGCCGGCGTCGGCGCGTGCTTGTCATGCTGTTGTCTCCGTTTCTCTTTGTCTTGGTTCTCAGTGCCGGCGCGCTTCAGGCCGGCTGGGTCAGCACGCGCCAGTCCGTGCCGGCGGGCAGCACGCCGCCGACCGATACCGCCTGCGCGTAGTCGAGCCCGGGGTTGTCCGCCAGCGTGGGGGTGTTGCCGGCCATGAACTCGCGCACGGACTTCAGCAGCGCCTGGCGCACGCGCAGCACGGCGCCGTCGGCCGAGCACAACTGTTCGGTGGTGCGGTCGGCGATCGGGCCCTGGCCCAGGAACATGGCGAAGTCCTCGGTCCCCAGGTGCTGCGGGAAGCCGGTGGCGTGGCCGCGCCGCATCAGGTCGCGGTTCTGGCCCCAATTGTTGTCGGGGCCGCCCGGCGGCAGCGGCGGGAAGTTCCACACATCCGGCGTGGCCGACATCACCGTCATGCCCAGCGGCCGGTGCGGATTGAAATGGACGAACCAGGCGCGGTGCGTGACGTCGTCGACCGGGGTCGAGAAAAACACCGTGCCGGGGCCCTTGGCGTCGGGGGCGCAGATGATGCCGAACCACGGCATCACGAAGTTGTTGACGCGGGCATAGACCTTGTCGTCGGCCAGGGGGCGGATGGCCGCATAACGGTAGCCGTAGGGCCGGTCCTCGAACTCCAGCCGCGGCGCCAGGGCCTGCGTCATGTGCAGGCGCTCGTTGCCGGAGCCGGCGGTGATCTGCGTGGTGGACTCGTGCAGCACGCCGACGTGGGAGGAATCCATCGACGCTTCCACGCCCTGCACCCAGTTGGTCGGCACTTCCTGGCTGGTGACCGAACGCTGGTCTTCCGGCAGGCTGGTGAAGGGCAGGTCGGGGAACTTCGGCGGTTGCTCGCCCTTGCCCAGCCACACCCAGACGATGCCGCCGCGCTCCTGTACCGCATAGCGGTTGACGCGCACATGCTTGCAGAACTGCGCCTGCTCGCCCGTGTGATTGGGCGCCTCCACCACCTCGCCGCGGGTGTTGAGCTTCCAGCCGTGGAAGATGCAGCGCAGGCCGTTGTCCTCGTTGCGGCCCATCAGCAGCGAGGTCTTGCGGTGCGGGCACAGCTCGTCGACCATGCCCACGCTGCCGTCGGTCGCGCGGAAGGCTGCGTAGTTGCTGCCGAGCAGGCGCACGCGCACCGGCGCGCCGTCCGCCACCAGCTTGGCCGACGGCACCGCCGGCAGCCAGTAATGCTGGCGGATCATCTCGCCCATCGGCGCGCCGCCTTCGACGCGGGTGAGCAGTTCGTTGTCTTCGCGGGTCATTGCCATGTCAGCACTCCTCGTCCTTGCGGAAGGCGCGCGAGTAGAGGCGCGTGCAGTTGCACTCGAAGATGTTGCGGCGCTGTTCCTCGGTCAGCCAGTCGATGCTTTCGATCACCGGCTTCATGTCGTCGAAATCGCGGCCCGAGACCGGATCGCGCGCGCTGCCCGTGCCGGGCTTCTCGGTGCCGAACAGCACGTTGTCGGTGCCGGCCACCTTGAGCAGCAGCTCGATCGCCTCGCGCGAGTAGTTGCACGTATCGAAGTACAGGTGCTTGAGCTGGTCGTCGAAGCTGGTGGCTTCGCCCTTGCGCACGTTCCACGCGCGGAAGCGGCCCATCTGGTAGGGGATCGCGCCGCCGCCATGCGCCACCACGATCTTCAGGTCCGGGTACTTGTCGAAAACCTTGGCGCCCAGCAGCGAGACGATGGCGATGCTTTCCTCGTTGATGAACTTCAGCGTGTACGACTCGCGTGCGCTGCAGCTGCCCGCGGAGTGGATCAGGCCCGGCACGTCCAGGCGCGTCATGGCGTCGTAGAGCGGATGCCAGAACGGGTCGCCCAGCCCCGGCGGGGTCGGGCCTTCGCCTTCGGTGGGATCCGGATTGATCAGGCAGCCGACAAAGCCCAGCTCCTTGACGCAGCGCTCCAGCTCGGGCACCGCGCGCAGCGCCGGCGATTCGTCCATGTACTGGGGCAGGCCCGCCACGCCACGGAAGCGATCGGGGAACAGCTCGACGAAGCGCGCGATCAGGTCGTTGCAATGGCGCGACCACAGCTCCGTGACGCGGCCGGGTTTGACCGAATGCATCTGCAGGTACGGGCGCGGCGAGATGAACTGCACGTCGGTGCCGACGTTGTCCATGCTCCGCACCAGTTCCTCGGCCACCTTGCGCACCGATTCATCCGGGATGCGCGGCGTGGTCGAAGGGTTGGCGCGGCCGCCGACCAGCTCCGCCATGTAGCGGAAGCTCTCGGGGGGCATGACGATGTGGGCGTGGGAATCGATGATCATGGGTTTCAGCCTTGGGTATCGCTGGCCACCACGGCCAGGCATTCGAGTTGCAGCAACATGCCGTGCTGGAGGTCGTGCACGACGATGTGCCGTGCGGGCCGGTCGCGCGGGTCCGGGAAGCAGCGCAGCCATGCGCCGTTGACGGCGTCGCGCACGCTGTCGTCCTTGACATACACGGTGAGCTTGAGCACGTCGGCGAGCGAGGCACCGCCGGCATCGAGCACGCACTGCAGGTTGTGGAAGGCGAGTGCGGCCTGCGCGGCGGCATCAGCCGGCAGCTCGCCGCTGCGTGCGTCTTTGCCGGCGATCGCCGACGTGCAGATCAGGTTGCCCACGCGTGCGCCGACCGGGATCGGAGCCTTGTGCGCGAGGCCGGGAACATCGAGTGAGCGGAGCGGACGGGTCATGGAATCCTCTGTCAGGAGATCTCGGCGCCGTGGTCGCCGTCGAAGAAATGGCGGGGAACGGTGGCCAGGAATTCGGAGAAACCGGTGGTGCCGGCCGGCACGTGCAGCAGCATTGCCCGGCCGGCCTGGGTCTCGTCGCCGGCCTGGATGGCGCGGGCGATCTGCTGGTGGTCGTGCAGCGACTTGGCAAGCTGGGCCGGGCTGACGAAGTCGCGTGTGCGGTAGCGCTGCAGGCGCCGGCGCGCGTGGCGGATGTGCTCGGCCAGGTAGTCGTTGCGGCTGCCGGCATAGATGGCTTCGTGGAACACCACGTTGGCGGCCGCGTACTCGGCCGCGCCGCCGCTGTCGGCGGCCAGCTGGCAGCAGCGCAAGCTCTCGTCGAGCGCCGCCTGCACGGTTTCATCGACGCGCCGCGCGGCCAGCTTCGCGCTCAGCGCTTCCAGTTCTCCCACGTACTCGAGCATCGCCCGCACCTTTGCGATCGACAGGCGCGCCACCGTGGCGCCCTGGCGCGGCGAAATGCATACCAGTTCGCGCGCGGCCAGCTGCTGCAGCGCCTCGCGTACCGGCGTGCGCGACACGCCGAAGCGGTCTGCCAGCGCGCGCTCGTCCAGCAGCGCGCCGGGCGGCAGGACACCTTTCTCGATCTCGTCCTCAAGCGTGGCCCGGATGTCGTTGGCCAGCCCGGCACGTGCCGGCGCGTCAGCGGCGGCGGTGCCATGGCCTGCCGCTGGGGCGGGCAAGTGGGAGTGAAGAGCGTGCGAAGTCATCGGTGGGTTTGCCCCGTACGGGCACATCAAGCCTTGTTGCGAAAAAATATACAACACATGGTTTGTGGTATGCAAATGAACTTTTCAGGCATTCAAGTAAAGTGAGCCTGATGCGCCGCTGCGAAAGTGCTGGTGCTACGCCTGCTTGTACGTGTCGGAGCCACCCCTGCGACTTGCCGCAGCAGCGCAGAATTTCCCGCAAAGTCTTGGCTGGGGCGGAAATGGCGTCCTAATCTGTTGCTGCGGGAAAGGCCCGAAGAGCAGTGCCGTCAGCGCCGCGTCGCCACCTGTCGGGCAGCCTCCGCCTAGGGAAAACACCGATCAGTGAATGCCAAGAAATTATTCTGGTGTGTTGAAAATGGTGTTCTGGTATGCCAGAATGAATTCAACAAGCCGAATTCACGAACCAATCACGGCTCTCGTGGGGCCTGAATGGCCCGGGCCGCAACATCCAACAGGAAGCTGCAATTCCATGAACAGTCCCACTCCCGTCCCTGCATCCGAGCTGGTGCCGATGGATCGCATCCTGAAGCCGCGTTCGATCGCCATCGTCGGCGCCTCGGCGGACCCGAGGTCCTTTGGCGGCTTCGTGCTCGATAACCTGGAGCGCTTCGGCTATGCCGGCGCCATCCACCTGGTCAGCCGCAGCAGTACCGAGATCAACGGCCGTGCCTGCGTGAAGACCGTGGATGAACTGCCGGACGGCATCGACCTGGCCGTGCTGGCGATTCCCGAAGCCGGTGTGCTCGATGCCGTGCGCGCGCTTGCCGCACGCCGTGCCCGCGCGGCGGTGTTGTTTGCCTCGGGCTATGCCGAAACCGGTGACGAAGGCCGTGCGAAGCAGGAGGAACTCTCCGCCGCCGCGCGTGCGGCCGGCATCGTGCTGCTGGGCCCCAACTGCATGGGCTTCACCAACTTCGAAGCCGGTGTGCCGGTCACCTTCGAGCCCGTGCAGCCCTATCCCTGCGGCGGCCGTCCCGGCATTGGCGTGGTGGCGCAGAGCGGCGCCATGGCGGCCAACCTGCGCGATGCCTTTATCGGCCGTGGGCTGCCGATGACGGCCACGGTATCCACTGGCAACGAGGCGTCGGTCGGCATCGAGGATGTGCTGTCGTATTACATTGCCGATCCGCAGACGCGCGTCATCGCGGTCTACGCCGAGCAGGTGCGCAGGCCAAGCCTGTTCCTGCAACTGGCGCGCGCAGCCCGCGCCGCCGGCAAGCCCGTCGTGATGCTGATGCCGGGCCGCAGCGCCCGGGCGCGCGAGGCAGCGCAGTCGCATACCGGTGCGCTGGCCGGTGACCACGCCACGGCTTCGGTGCTGCTGGCGCGCGAGGCGGTGGTGCTGGTCGATTCGCTCGACGAACTGTTCGACACAGCGGCGATCCTGCTGCGTTTTCCGGTCCCGCCCAGCGGCGGGCCGGCCTTTATGACCGGGTCGGGCGCGATGAAGAACATCGCGCTCGACTTCTGCGACGGACTTGGCCTGGACCTGCCCGCGCTGACCGCGTCGACCACGCAGCGTCTCACTGACATGCTGCCCGGCTACGCCGTTGCCGAAAATCCGCTGGACTACACCACCATCGGCGTGCGCCAGCCCGGCCTGATCGGCGAGATCCTGCTGACCATGCTGGCCGATCCCAACGTGGGCAGCATCGTGCTGAGCATTCCGGCCGGCCCCGAAGTGGCGCAGCGTGACAAGGCCGAGCACATCGTGCCGGCGCTGGCCCGCGCGGACAAGCCGGCGGTGCTGGTGGTGACCGGCGACAGCGGGCCGATCGAACCGTTCTTCGTGGAGGCGATCCGCGCCAGCGGCGTGCCGTTCTTCCGCTCACCGGATCGCGCGCTGCGGGCGCTGGCACGCGTGGCCGCTTACGGCGAGACGCTGCAGCGCGCCGGCCGTGCCATGCAGGGGGCGCCTCGTGCGCTGCCGCTGCCGGGTCCGGTGCCACCGTCGGGTGTGTTCGCCGAATACCAGGGCAAGGCCTGGCTGGCCGGTGCCGGGATGCCGGTGCCGCAGGGTGGTCTCGCCGCCAGCGCCGATGAAGCGGTCGCGGTGACCGCGCGCATCGGCTATCCGGTGGTGATCAAGGCGCAGGCCAGCGAGCTGCCGCACAAGAGCGACGTCGGCGGCGTGATTGTCGGGCTGGCGGACGAGGCCGCCTTGCGTGCCGGCTGG
The DNA here is from genome assembly GCF_054072015.1 of Cupriavidus sp. CP313. Classification (NCBI taxonomy): domain Bacteria; kingdom Pseudomonadati; phylum Pseudomonadota; class Betaproteobacteria; order Burkholderiales; family Burkholderiaceae; genus Cupriavidus; species Cupriavidus sp. CP313. The sequence goes on from NZ_JBSVZB010000037.1 coordinate 38,868, forward strand.
CAGCAATTGCACGACAACATCGGCAAGCACCGTCCCGGGCTGCGCCTGGACGGCGTGCTGGTCGAGGCGATGGGCCCGCGCGGGCTCGAACTGGTGGTCGGCGCGCGGCGCGATGCCGACTGGGGGCCGGTGGTGCTGGTGGGCCTGGGCGGGATCTGGATCGAGGCGCTGAAGGACGTGCGGCTGCTGCCGGCCGACCTGGCCGAGGCCGACATCCTGCAGGAGCTTGGCCGGCTGAAGGGGGCATCGCTGCTGCGCGGCATCCGCGGCGCGGCCGCGGTCGACACCGCGGCCATCGCCAGGGTGGTTGCGCTGATCGGCGAGCAGATGCGGGCCAATCCTGACATTGCGGAAATCGACATCAATCCGCTGGTGGCCTACCCGGACCGCGTGCTGGCGCTGGATGCGCTGGTCGTCCTGAAGCCGCAGGCATGAGGCAAGCCCGATGAGACTGACTTTCTCCCCCGCAGAAGAAGCCTTTCGCCAGGAAGTGCGCGCCTTCGTGAAAGAGCGCCTGCCGGCCGACATCAAGCGCAAGGTCGAGCTCGGCCTGCGGCTCGAACACGCCGACTATGTGAACTGGTTCCGCATCCTGGAAGCGCGCGGCTGGCTGACGCCGGGCTGGCCGGTCGAGCACGGCGGCCCGGGCTGGACGCACGTGCAGCGCTACCTCTTCGATGAAGAGACCATGCTCGGCGGCGCGCCGCGCATCATCGCCAGCGGCATCCAGATGCTGGGCCCGGTGCTGATTGCCTTCGGCACACCCGAGCAGAAGGCCCGGTACCTGCCCGACATCCGGCAAAGCAATACCTGGTGGGCGCAGGGCTTTTCCGAGCCGGGCGCCGGTTCGGACCTGGCGGCGGTGCGCACGACCGCGGTGCTGGAACCCGACGGCAGGCATTTCGTCGTGAACGGGCACAAGGTGTGGACCTCCTACGCGCACTGGTGCTCGATGATGTTCGCGCTGGTGCGCACCGATCCGAATGCCGCCAAGCCGCAGGAGGGCATCTCCTTCCTGCTGATCGACATGAACTCGCCCGGCGTGGAGGTTCGCCCGATCCGCATGCTCGAAGGCGGCACCGACCTGAACGAGTGCTACCTGGACAACGTGCGCGTGCCGGTCGAGAACCTGGTGGGCGAGCTGCACAAGGGCTGGTCCTACGGCAAGTACCTGCTGGGCCATGAGCGCACCGGCATCGCCGGCATCGGGTCTTGCAAGCAGCAGCTTGCGCGGGCACGGGCGCTGGCCGGCGGGCAGGGGCTGGAGCAGGATCCGGTGCTGCAGTCGCGGCTCGTGCAGTTCGAGATCGAGCTGATGGCGCTCGAGTTCACCGCGCTGCGCCTGCTGAGCCCGAACCAGCAAAGCCGCGTGCCGGCCGTCGAGGCATCGATGCTGAAAGTGCGCGGGACCGAATTGCGCCAGGCCATCTATGAGCTGCTGGTGGAGATCGCCGGCCCGCATGCGGTGCCGTTCGAAGAAGCCGCGCTGCTGGGGGATGCCGGCGATGACGCGGACGCAGCCAGCCCGCCGGAGCTCGCCGCGCTGGCCGCCAACTACCTCGATGCACGCAAGCTGTCGATCTACGGCGGCGTCAATGAAGTGCAGCGCAACCTGATCAGCAAGGCCTTCCTTTCGGCCTGACACCGTACCCGACCATGGACTTTTCTCTTAGCGACGAACACCTGGCGCTGCGCGACGCGGTACGCCGATTCTGCGACGGCGAGTATCCCGCCCACCGGCGCGGCGAGGCCGAGCCGGCGGAACTGGCCGCCACGCGCTGGGCCGGCATGGCCGATCTCGGCCTGCTGGGGCTGCCGCTGGCCGACGATGTCGGCGGCAGTGCGCAGGGCCCCGTGGAAATGATGCTGGTGGCGCAGGAACTCGGCCGCGCACTCGGTGGCGCGGGCTGGCTTTCCAGCGTGGTGCTGGCCGGCCAGCTGCTGGACGAGGCAGGCAGCCAGGCACAGCGCCAACGCTGGCTGCCGGCGCTGGCCGCGGGCGAAGCGCGCATGGCGCTGGCATGCGGCGAAGCCGAGGCACGCTACGACCTGTCCCGCGTCGGCACGCTGGCACGGCGCGATGGCGCGGGCTGGGTGCTGGATGGCACCAAGACCCTGGTGCTGGAGGCCGGCAGAGCGGACGTGTTCCTGGTAGTCGCGCGCACCGCCGGCGAAGTCGACGATGCTGCCGGCCTCTCGCTCTTTCTCGTCGAATCAGGTCTGGCCGGCCTGTCGCTCAAAGAATTCAGCACGCTCGACGGGCGCTGCGCCGCACACCTCACGCTGCGTGGCGTGCGCGTAGCGGCCGATGCCCTGGTGGGAGAGGCCGGCGCCGCGCTGCCGCTGGTCGAGGCCGCCACCGACCGCGCCAGCGCCATGCTGTGCGCGGAGGCGGTGGGCGCGCTGGAGGCGCTGATCGAACTGACCGCCGAGCAGCTCAAGACCCGCAAGCAGTTCGGCACCACGCTGGCGAAGTTCCAGGTTCTGCAGCACCGCATCGCCGACATGCTGATCGCGCTGGAGCAGGACAAGTCGATGGCCTGCGCGGCCGCGATGGCGGTGCAGGAGGGCGAGCCGGCACAACGGCGCCGGCTGGTGTCCGCGGCGAAGGTGCTGGCCGGTCAGGCGGGCCGACAGCTCGGGCAATGGGCCATCCAGATGCACGGCGCCATGGGCATGACCGACGAATGCCGCGTCGGCCATTACGCCAAGCGGCTGATGGTGATCAACCAGCTGTTCGGCGACGCCTCGTACCACTTGCGCCGCTTTGCCGGACAAGCATAGCTGCGCGGACCGCGCATCCATAAAGATAGAAGGAGACAACGCATGGCTATATTCAAGACCCTCAGGACGGCGTGCTGCGCCCTGGCGCTGGGCTTTACCCTGGCAGCCCACGCCCAGGACAAGCCGCCGATCAGGCTGCTGGTGGGCTTTCCGCCGGGCGGATCCACCGATACCGTCGCCCGCGTGCTGGCCGACAAGCTGCAAGGCGTGCTCGGCCAGGTGGTGATCGTCGACAACAAGCCCGGCGCGGGCGGCCGCATTGCCACTGGCATGCTCAAGCACAGCGCGCCCGATGGACTTACCTACATGGTGGCGCCGAATGCCACCGCGATCTTCCCGACGCTGCTCTATCCGCCGGCAACGCTCAAGTACGACCTGCTGACCGACCTGAGCCCCGTCGCCGTGGTGATTTCCTACCCGCTGGCGCTGGTGGTGAGCAGCCAGACCGGGGTGACCAACGTCAAGGAATACGTGGCCTGGCTCAAGGCCCACCCCAAGGAGACCGTGTTCGGCAGCGCCGGCCTTGGCGGCCAGACGCACTTTACCGGGCTGCAGTTCGGCAAGGCTGCCGGCGTGCCGCTGAACGTGGTGCCCTACAAGGGCAACGGGCCGCTGGCGACGGACCTGATCGGCGGCCAGCTCGCCGCCGCGGTGATGACCGCCGGCGACATCCTGCCGCACACGCGCGGCGGCAAGGTCCGCATCATCGGCGTGTTCAGCAGCAAGCGCTCGCCGCTGCTGCCCGATGTGCCCACGGTGGCCGAGCAGGGCGTCAAGGTGGATGCCGGCGAGGCCTGGACCGGCGTCTGGGCGCCGGCGAAAACACCCAAGGCTGAACTCGAACGCATGCAGGCAGCGCTCGGCAAGGTGCTGGCCATGCCCGATGTGCGCAGCATGCTGGAAGAAAAGGCCGTATTGCAGCCGGACTTCCGCGACGCCGCGGACCTTGACCGCCTGCAGCGCAAAGAGCTGGCCTATTGGGGCCCCGTCATCAAGGCCAGCGGGTTCAAGCCCGAACAGTGACCCTTCCATCTATCCCGCTATGACTCTGAACGGATCCGCATATATCGTGGGGGCCTACGAGCACCCCACCCGCAAGGCCGACGATCTCTCGGTGGCCCGCCTCCATGCCGACGTCGCGCTTGGGGCCCTGGCCGATGCCGGCCTCTCGGCGAGCGATATCGACGGCTACTTCTGCGCCGGCGACGCGCCGGGGCTCGGCACCAGCACCATCGTCGAATACCTCGGCCTGCGGCCGCGCCACGTCGATTCCACCGAATGCGGCGGCTCGGCGCCGATCCTGCACGTGGCACACGCCGCCGAGGCGATTGCCGCGGGCCGCTGCAACGTGGCGCTGATCACGCTGGCCGGGCGCCCCCGCGCGGCCGGCGCGGCGCTCTCGCTCAAGGCGCCGGACCCGGACGCGCCCGAGCTGGCTTTCGAGCTGCCGTTCGGGCCGGCCACGCAGAACCTGTATGGCCTGGTGGCCCGGCGCCACATGCACGAATTTGGCACCACCAGCGAGCAGCTGGCGTGGATCAAGGTCGCCGCCTCACACCATGCCCAGCACAACCCGCACGCGATGCTGCGCAATGTGGTGACGGTGGAAGACGTGGTGAACTCGCCCATGGTCTCCGACCCGCTGCATCGCCTGGACTGCTGCGTCATGAGCGACGGTGGCGGCGCGCTGATCGTGGCGCGTCCCGAGATTGCCAGGCAGCTCAAGCGCCCGCTGGTCAAGGTGAAGGGCACCGGCGAGGCGCCCAAGCACGCCATGGGCGGCAAGATCGACCTGACCTGGTCCGCGGCAGCGTGGTCCGGCCCCGCGGCATTCGCCGAAGCCGGAGTGACGCCGGCCGACATCAAGTACGCCTCGCTCTACGACAGCTTCACCATCACCGTGCTGATGCAGCTGGAAGACCTGGGCTTCTGCAAGAAGGGCGAAGGCGGCAAGTTCGTCGCCGACGGCGGCCTGATCTCCGGCGTGGGCAAGCTGCCCTTCAATACCGACGGCGGCGGGCTGTGCAACAACCACCCGGCCAATCGCGGCGGCGTCACCAAGGTGATCGAGGCCGTGCGCCAGCTGCGCGGCGAAGCGCATCCCGCCGTGCAGGTGAAGAACTGCGATCTGGCGCTGGCCAGCGGCATCGGCGGCGCGCTCGCCTCGCGCCACACCGCGGCCACGCTCATCCTGGAAAGGGTCTGAAACCATGAGCACCACTACTACCAACACCGCCGCCGCGAACACTGCCGGCGCCGCGCGCAAGATCCCCGCGCCGCGCACGCTGCCTGAGAGCCTGCCGTTCTGGGAAGCCGCCGACCAGGGCCGCCTGCTGGTCAAGTTCTGCCTGGATTGCGGCGAGGCGCATCACTACCCGCGCGACGTCTGTCCGCACTGCCAGTCCCTGCGTACCGAATGGCGCGAGGCCAGCGGCCAGGGTACGGTCTATTCGCACAGCACCATGGGGCGGGGCGAGGCGGCGTACACGCTTGCCTTCATCCAGCTCGACGAAGGCGTGACCATGATGAGCAACCTGGTGGACTGCGATCCTCGCGAGGTGGCCATCGGCCAGCGCGTGCGGGTGGTGTTCAAGCCCAGCGACGGCGGCCATGCGGTGCCGATGTTCACGCCGGCATGACCGGAGAGAGTCTGAAGATGGAAGAGAACGCAACCAACCCCCGGCAAGCGGAACCGAAGCGCCACGGCCCTTTGTCGCGCTTCACCGTGATCGACGCCTCGCGCGTGCGGGCCGGCCCCACCGCCGTGCGGCTGTTCGCCGACATGGGCGCGCGCGTGATCAAGCTGGAGATCCCTCCCGGCGCGCCCGGCGGCGACGACATGATCGGCGGGCGCGACCACAACCGGGCCGACTACGAGAACCTGCACCGCAACAAGGAAAGCCTGACGCTCAACATGAAGTCGCCGCAGGGCGTGGCGATCCTGCATGACCTGGTCAGGCGCGCCGATGTCTTCATCGAGAACTACCGGCCGGACGTGAAGCATCGCCTGGGCATCGGGCCCGATGCGCTGCGCGCGATCAATCCGCGTCTGGTCTACGCCAGCATCTCCGGCTTTGGCCAGGACGGCCCCTATGCGGGCTGGCCGGGCTTTGACTCCATCGCGCAGGGCATGGGCGGGCTGATGAGCGTGACCGGCAAGCCGGGCGAGGGGCCGATGCGGGTGGGCATTCCCATTGCCGACTTGTGCGCAGGCCATTTCTGCGCCATGGGCATCCTGACCGCGCTGCTCGAACGCGAAGCTTCGGGCCAGGGGCAGTGGGTGCAGACCTCGCTGCTGGAAGCGCAGATCGCCATGCTGGACTTCCAGGCCGCTCAATGGCTCATCGATAGCAAGGTGCCGGCGCAGAGCGGCAACGAGCATCCGCTCACGGTGCCGACCGGCGTGTTCGCCACGCAGGACGGCTACCTCAATATCGCGGCGATCGGCCAGACCATGTGGAAGCGGCTGTGCGAGGCGCTCGAGCTGCCCCACCTGGTCGACGAACCCGGCATGGGATCGGATCCCGAACGCGTGCACAACCGCGACAAGGTCAACGCCGCCATCCAGGCCGCGCTGCGCCAGCGCACCACGGGCGAGTGGACCGAGCGTCTGCTCAAGGCCGGCGTGCCGTGCGGCCCGATCCACAACATCGACCAAGTCTTCTCCGACGCCCAGGTGCGCCACCTGGGTATGGCTTGGCCGATGCGGCATCCGGAGCTAGGCGATGTCTCGCTGGTGGGCCAGCCCATGCGCCTGTCGCGCTATCCGCGCGAAGCGCCGCCGCGGATGGCGCCCGAACAGGGCAGCGATACCGACACCATCCTCGCGGAGATTGGCTACAGCGCGGCGCGCATTGCCGAACTGCGCGCGGCATTCATCGTTTGATCGAAGGACACTTCCATGGCAAAAATCGTTGCCGCATTCGGCTCTTCCCACAGCATCATGCTGGCCGCCCAGCGCGAGGACTGGCAATACGGCTTTCCGCAGGTAGACCCCAAGAACCCGTACTACTTCGACCGCGCGGGAGAGCCCACTACCTACGAGAAACTGCTTGCCGTGGCGCCGCCCGAGGCCGAGGCAATGGTCACGCCCGAACGCATGGGTGAACGCTACGACCGCGCCGAGGCCGCCATGGACGAGCTGCGCGAGCGCATCCGCGCCGCCCGGCTGGACGTGCTGCTGGTGGTGGGGGACGACCAGACCGAGCTGTTCCGCACCACCAACAACCCGGCCTTCGCGATCTACTACGGCGACACCATCCGCAATGCCAAGCGCGACGTGGGCGCCTCTGACGGCTGGTACAAGAAGGCGCGCATGGCGCGCCAGGAGCCGGACGCCGATCGTGACTACCCCGTGCATGCGCCATTGGCGCGCTGGCTGATCCGAGCGCTGTGCGACCGCGATTTCGACATCACGGCGATGGATGGCCTGGAGCGCGGGCAGTTCGAGGGCCATGCCTTCTCGTTCATCCATCGCCGCTACCTGCAGGATATCGACCTGCCGGTCGTGCCGGTGATCGTCAACACCTTCGATCCGCCCAACCAGCCCACGCCGCGGCGCTGCATCCAGCTTGGCGCCGCGCTGCGCGAGCTGATCGCGAGCTATCCCGAAGACCTGCGCGTGGGGGTGCTGGCCTCCGGCGGCCTGAGCCACTTCGTGGTGGACGAAGCGCTGGACGAAGCCATCATCGCCGCCATCCGCAACAAGGACACCGGTTTTCTGGCTTCGCTCGATCCCAAGCAGCTGCAGGCCGGCAGCTCCGAGATCCGCAACTGGCTGATCGCCGTGGAAGCGGTGCGCGAGCTGGACCTGGAATGGGTCAGCTACGTGCCGGGCTACCGCACCCCCGCGCTGACCGGCACCGGCCTGTGTTTTGCCGCCTGGCGCACGCTGGGCTGAGGCTGATCGCATCTCGCAACACAAGACAAGACAACACCATGACTCATCCTGATCCCTACGTACAGCGCCTGCGCCGGCTCGATTGCTGCGCCGTCTCGGACGCGCTCGACAAGCTGCAACTGCCCGGCGTGGTCACGGGCCTGCCGCAGCGTAGCGGCGCCGGCCGCATTGCCGGGCGCGCCATCACCGTCAAGCTCGGCACCGGGGCGCCGCCGGCCGGCCCGCTGCGGCACCTTGGCTGCACCGCCATCGAAGAAGCCGGTCCCGACAACATCATCGTGGTCGAGCAGCGCAGCGGCCTCGAAGCCGGCAGCTGGGGCGGCCTGCTGTCGCTGGGCGCCAAGGTGCGCGGCGTGGCCGGCGTGGTCGCCGATGGCCCGGTGCGCGATATCGACGAGGCCATCGCCTTCGATTTCCCGGTGTTCAGCCGGGGCCTGACCTCCTTCACCGCACGCGGCCGTGTCGTGGAAAAGGGCACCAACGTGCCGGTCGAGATTGCGGACGTGACCGTGGCGGGCGGCGACTACGTGCTTGCCGACCGCAGTGCCGTGATCTTCATCGCGGCGGGCGAGATCGATCGCGTGCTCGACACCGCCGAGGCCATTGTCCTCAAGGAGGCTGCCATGTCGAAAGCCATCCTGGCCGGCACGCCGATCGGGCAGGTGATGGGTGGCAATTACGAACACATGCTGAAGGACTGAATACCATGAGCGAATCAACGGACATCAACGTGGGCCGCGCGGCGCGGTTCGATACTGCCACCCTGAGCGATGCGCTCGACAAGCTCGGCATCGCCGGGCAGTGCTACCGCATCAAGCCGCGCGGAGACAGCTTCGCCATGGCGGGGCGCGCATGGACGCTGCAGTACGGCCCGGCTGCCAACCCCCCCGGCACGGTGGGCGATTACATCGACGACGTGCCGCCGGGCAGCGTGCTGGTGCTCGACAACGGCGGGCGCGACAACGCCACCGTGTGGGGCGACATCCTGACCGAGATCGCGCACCGCCGCGGCATCGCCGGCACCGTGATCGACGGCGTGTGCCGCGACGTGGCGCTGTGCCGCCAGCTCGGCTACCCGGTCTTCAGCAAGGACCACTGGATGCGCACCGGCAAGGACCGCGTGCAGGTGGAAGCCACCAATATCCCCGTCAATATCGGCGATGCGCGCGTGCAGCCCGGCGATATCGTGCGCGGCGATGCCGACGGCGTGGTGGTGATCCCCCGCGAGCATGAAGCGGCGGTGCTGGACACGGCCGAGGCCGTCGAGCACGCCGAGAACGCGATCCGCGAAGCCGTGCGCGGCGGCATGCGCCTGGACGAGGCGCGCCGCCAGTTCCGCTATCACCAGCTGCAGACGAAGGGGGCTTGAGCATGAAGGAACATGACGCAGCCAGCACCACGCGTGCTGATTTCGAGCGCGTGCCGGCGGAGGTTGTCGCCGCCGCAGCTACGCTGCCAACCGCCACCCTGCACGAGGCCGGCGGCAAGATCGGCGTGCTGCCGCCGGTGATCAAGCCGGTGGCGCCGCGCTTCCGCCTGTGCGGGCCGGCGCTGACCGTGCACTCGCCCGGCGGCGACAACCTGTGGCTGCATCGCGCCATGGAAGCCGCCCGGCCCGGCGATGTGCTGGTGGTCCATGTCGGCGGCGCCTACGAGCATGGTTATTGGGGCGAGATCATGACCACGGCCGCTAAGGTGAAGGGCTTGGCGGGACTGGTGATCGACGGCTGCGTGCGCGACGGCGTACTGCTGGATGAAATCGGCTTCCCCGTCTTCGCGCGCGGACTGTGCATACGCGGCACGGGCAAGGACTACGGCGCCATCGGCTGGCTCAACGAGCCGGTGCTGTTCGGCGAAACCCGCGTGGAAGCCGGCGACCTGATTGTCGGCGACGCTGACGGCGTGGTGGTCGTGCCGCGCCAGCGTGCGGCTGACGTGGTGGCGCGCGCGCAGCAGCGCGAAGCCGCCGAAGCCGCCATTCTCGGCCGCGTGCGCGCGGGCGAATCGACCATGCAGATCTATGGCTTCCACTGACGGCATGACGAAAGCGACCGCGCCGGGGCAGCAGCCCGACCTTGCCATCGACGGTGCGGTGGCGGTCATCACGTTGCGCCGGCCCGAGGTCGCGAACCGCCTCGAGCCGGAAGACCTTGATTTGATGCGCGAGCAGATCGCCGCCGTCAATGCCCGTCCCGACGTGCTGGTGCTGCGCATCGAGGCGCAGGGCCGGCATTTCTGCAGCGGCTTCAATATCGGAAAGGTCGGCGGCAGCGACGCCGGCAGGCGCTTCGAAGCGCTGGCCAACGCGCTGGAAGCGGCGCGGCCCGTCACCATCGCTGTGATCCAGGGCGGCGTGTACGGCGGCGCTACCGATCTCGCGCTGGCCTGCGATTTCCGGCTGGGCGCGCAGGGCGTTGACATGTTCGTGCCGGCGGCGCGGCTGGGGCTGCTGTTCTACCGCGGCGGGCTGGAGCGCTACGTGTCTCGGCTCGGCCTGGCCACCGCCAAGCGCGTACTACTGTCCGTCGACAAGCTCGATGCCGCGCAGATGCTGGCATGCGGCTTCCTGGACCGCCTGGTCGCGGATCCGCATGCGCTGCAGGCGCAGGCCGTGCAGTTGAGCGAAAGCCTGGCCGGCATGGCGCCGCTGGCCCTGCTTGGCATGAAGAAGCACCTGAACCGGATTGCGGAGGGCACGCTCGACCCGGCGGAGATTGCCGCAGATATTGCGCACGCCGATGCGTCCGAAGACCTGCGCGAAGGTTCGCAGGCCTGGCTGGAGAAGCGTGCGCCGCGCTTTCACGGCTGCTGATGGGGAGGATCGGGAATGACAACGTTGGATATGGCCTCGGACAACTACTTCACCAGGATGCAGAGCGGAGAGGTGCCGCCACCCCCCATCTGCGCGTTGCTTGGCGGCAGCATCGGTGCGGTGGATCTGCAAGCGGGAACGCTGGAATCCGCCTATTTCGCTACGCCGGCCTTCCTGAACCCGGCGCGCCAGGTCCAGGGCGGCATGCTCGGGGCGATGCTTGACGACGTGACGGCCATGCTGGTGACGGCCACGCTGGGAGAAGAGGAGTTCTGCGCGACGCTGAATCTCAATATCTCCTTCCTGCGGCCGGCCAGGGCAGGCGATCTGCTCGGGCGCGCCAGGCTGGAGCGCCGCGGCAGGAACGTCTGCCACGTCGCGGCGGAACTCCTGCAGGACGGCCGGGCGGTCGCCACCGCGACTGCAACCTGCATGCTCGTCAGCCGGGCATCAGCCTGACGGGAGACAAGAGAAAAAGCGGACGCTTTCACTCCGACCGGTTCGGCTGCCGAAATTCGGAGACCCCAATGGAGTTCATCAGGTTTTCCCGCCAGGGCGCCGACACCTTCGGCGCGGTCATCAACCACGGCGTGGTCGACCTCGGAGCGCGCCTGTCACTGGCCAATCTGGGCGTCGCGCTTCGCGAGCATGGCATGGACTACCTGAAGAACGAAGCCATCAAGGCGGATACCGATTTCGCGCTCGATGCCATCGATGCCTATCGCCCCTGCAGCAAGATGTCGGGTTCGGCGCCATGCTGATCGCCGGCACGTCACAGCAGGTAGGGTTCGCCGCGCAGCGTCACGAACACCTCGTCGAGAAGCCAGGTTGAGCCCGGCTTGCGGCGCGCGGATCTGACATGCGCAAAGCCCGCGCCGAATTTGTCACACCATCGCCGGATCGTTTCGTAGCTGACGACAACGCCTCGCTCGAACAACAGTTCCTCGATATCGCGCAGACTCAGTTGAAAGCGAAAGTACCAGCGCACCGCTTGGCTGATGGCCGCAGCCGGAAACCGATGGCCGTGATAGAGCGCTTTGTCTTTCGCATCGTTGGATCTTACGCTATGCACTGTCCAATGTGACAATGCCGTTCAAGGTGCAGGCGGATGCGGAAGGGGGACGACGGGAGCGCGGCTAGGGCGTGCCAGAGGCCACGTGTTCCGGAACTCCTTCGGCGCCGCGCGTGGAATCACTCCGGAACGATATTCGCGCGCTTGGCGATCTCCCCCCAACGGGCGTGCTCGTCCTTTACAAGGCCGGCAAATGCCTGCGGCGATTCGGAAGTCCCCGGCGTCATTGCCGCGCGCTTGAGCTGTGCCTTGACTTCGGGATCCCTGGCCACCGCTTGCATTGCAGTAAAGAGCTTGTCCAGGACCGGCTTGGGCGCCTTCGCGGGCGCGAAGAGTCCGATCCAGTTTTCCGCGATGACAGTCCCCATTCCTGCTTCCGCCGCAGCCGGAACGTTGGGAAGGGCTTCGGTTCGTTGCCGCGCCGTCACCACCAGGGCGCGCAGCTTTCCTTCTTGGATCAGGCTGTACACGGGCGGCAGATCCATGACGACGCCATCGACATGGCCTGCGACCGTGTCCATCACTGCCGGTGAGGCGCCCTTGTATGGCACGTGCAGCAGGTTGCCTTGGCCCAGGCCCCGGATTTGCTCGATGGCCAGGTGCGGCATGCCGCCGTTGCCGGAAGACGCCAGCCGCATCTGACGTGTCTTCGACAGCGCAAGCAGGTCTTTGGCACTGGTGGCCGGGACCGACGGGTTGACGGCCAGAACCTCCGGAACGACGGCCAGCAGCGAAATCGGCGCGAAGTCCTTCAGCGTATCGTACGGAACCTTGGTAAAGGTGTGCGGTGCGATGACAAGCGGCGAGGCACTGGCCACCAACAGGGTGTTGCCATCGGGCACGGCGCGAGCCACATAACTGGCCCCGATGACGGCATTGGCGCCCGCGCGATTCTCCACCACCACCGTTGTGCCTAGCAGCGCGCCGAGCTTGGGCGCAATAATGCGTGCGGCAATATCGTTGGAGCCGCCGGGCGGATAGCCCACCACCAGTGTCATGGTCTTGCCCGGGAAGCCTTGGGCCAATGCCGGCAGCGGCGCCGACCCGGCCAGGCATAGCCATAGCGCGGAACCCAGGAGCGCTGCGCGGCGTTTGCGAAATGCCATCGAAGGGACCGGCCGTCTCGATGCCGTGGCTGGTGTGGTCATGCTGTCTGTCTCCTGCGTTGCCTTGTTTGTTTGTAGTCTACTGTCATTGCGCCTCCGGCCTGCCACTGCATCCCGAAAGGTGCATTCGGTTTTTCCGGCAGCCGCCAGCGCAGACCTGACCTAAGCTGGCCACCGTTTCGATCTCGGAGGGATTCGCGCATGCAGCTCAGCCGTCAAATCGTCCGCCGCTTTGGCGACCGCCAGGGCCAGATACCCAAGGCCGTGCTCCGGCAAGTTGGGGTGCACATGGCCGATGCGATCGCGATCGGTTATGCCGGTAGCCGTTCACGGGAGGGCGAACCTGCCCGCCAGTGGCTTGGCGCTTGCCTCGCCGGAAGCGCGGGCGGCAGCAGTACGGTGCTGGGACATCGTGCACGCCTACCGCCGGCGTTGGCTGCAGGGGCCAACGCCGCCAGCATGCACGTCCTCGACTTCGACGACATCCATGATGCAGCACGGCTGCATCCCTCAAGCGTATGCGTGCCGGCTGCGCTCGCGGTTGCGGAAGTCGCGAGCGCGGAGGAAGAGACCATCGTGCATGCGGTGGCATCGAGCGTGGAGCTGATGTGCCGACTCGGCGCCGTTCTTGCGCCATGCGGCACGGGTCCCGCCAGTCGCTGGTTCCTGACACAACTCCTTGGCTATCTGGGTGCGTCGCTTGCGGCGGGTGTGGTGCTCGGGCTGGATGAGGACGCCATGGTCAGCGCGATTGGCTTGGCCTACATGCAGGCCGCGGGCGGCAAGGAGGCGGCAAACGGTTTCGGCGCGAATGCGCGTGGCATCTATCCAGCGTTCGCAGCGATGGGGGGAACGCATGCCGCGCTGGCGGCGCGTGCCGGCCTGGCAGGCCCGCCAAGTGCGCTGGATGGCAAGACCGGACTATTCTCGCTCTATCTGGGCGGGCCCCTGGACCAGGCCGCAATGGACGAACTGCTGCGGTTGCCGGAAGCGGCGGACGGGTGGGCCTTCAGCGCCACTGAGATCAAGCCGTGGCCATGCTGCAGGCTGGCCCAGCCTTATGTCGCGGCTGCGCGCGCGGTGCGGGAGGCCATGCCAGACCGGGCGTTGATCGCGGTCGTCGACATCGCGATCAACGCCTCGGCCGGAAAGCTGTGCGAACCGTTGCAGCGACGGTGTCAGCCGACCACCTTGCAGGACGCGAAGTACAGCATTCCCTTCCTGGTGGCGTTCACGCTCGTCCATGGCGACATCGGGCTGGACTCGCTAACCGCCGAAAGCCTCACCGACGCTGACGTGCTGGACATGGCAGGGCGCATACGTCTGGACCCCTGCCTGGCCGACAGTCCGGGGCATCCGCCCGCCCGGGTCGCAGTGGCAACAACCGCAGGCGGCCGTGTCGAGAGCGATACCGTGCGCACCCTTGGATCGACACCCGAGGAGGTACACGACAAGTTCATGCGCTGCCTGCTGGTGGGTGGCATCGACGGTGCGCCCGTGCGCGATACCGCCTGGAAGCTGCTGACACAACAGGCGGCCTTGCCACGCCAAGCTGTCGGCCTGCTGCAGGCGGCACTGGAAACACGCTAAGGGCTGCGGCATCCCGGCGCAACCAGGTGGCGGTGCGACGGGATGCCATGCCGCCTCACGGCACCGCAAACCGCGCCGCATGGCGGCCTGCCCGCCGCCCGAAGACCGAACCGGAGGTCAATCCCGCACCGCCCGGATACTTGCCGTAATACAAACCTCCCACCATCTCACCGGCGGCGTACAAGCCGGGCACGGCCGGACCCGCTTCGGACAGCACTTCGCCTTCCGCGTTGATCGCGATGCCGCCGTAAGTGCAAGTAATCCCGCATGTCACTTCAAATGCCACGAACGGGCCTTGTTCAAGCGGCATGGCCCAGTTGCTCTTGTCGATCGGCAGGCCGCGCGTGCACCTGCCGTCCTTGACCGATGGATCGAAGGGGATATCCCGTTGCACCGACGCATTGAATGCTTCGATGGTCGACGCCAGGCGCTCACGGTCCACCCCGTCCAGCTTGGCGATCAGCGACGCCAGGGTGTCGGCTTGCTCGCGAGTGGCATGCCGGACGCGATACTCGTCGGGCAGCAGTGCGGCCGTGCGGGCGTCGAACAGCTGCCAGCCGCGGGCACCAGGTTGCTTCAGGAGCTCGGCGCCCATGCGAGAGTAGGTGTAGTTGCGGAAATCCTCGCCTTCGTCGATGAAGCGCTCGCCGAGCGCGTTGACAACGATGCCCAGCGTGAAGTAGTTCTTCTGCTGATTGAGCAGTTCGATGTCGCCGAAAGCAGGCGCATTGGCGTCGAAGAACACACTGTGGCAGCCGGACCAGTGGCCGGCGGTGCGCGCCCCCGCCTTGCGCGCCATGCGCAAGCCGTCCCCCGTGTTGTAGCGCGAGCCGCGCACCTTGGCGAGGTCCCAACCCGGCCCAAGGTAGCCCGCGCGCCAGGCCGCATTGGCGTGGAACCCGCCCGATGCAAGAATGACCGCCCGGCCCCGGATCCGGGCCTGGCGCCCATCGCAGACGACGTCGATGCCGCAGATCTGTCCATCTTCCACCACGAGACCGTGTGCCTGGCATCCGTACCGGATTGCCACGCCGTGCTTTTTCGCGCTGGCGAACAAGGCGTTGACCAACGCGAGGCCGCCACCGGACACCTCGACCGTGAGGCCGCCCCAGAAACGGTACTGGCCGTCGATCCGGAACGCTTGCCGGCCATAGATCGGGATAAAACGCACGCCATGCGACTGCATCCATTGCAATGTTGGCAGGCTGTCCTCGACCAGCGTTTCCACCAGGGGCATATCGGCACGGTTTCCGCTCATCGACATCAGGTCGTCGAAAAACCGCTCGCGCGTGTAGCTGCCGAAATCCGAGGTACGGCGCTCGTCCGCGGTGAGGTCGGGGACCAGCAAGGCGATATCGTCCACGCCATCGTAGGCGACACGGAACGCGCCGCCGGTGAAGGCGGAATTGCCGCCGCGCGCCGCTTCGGGCGCCCGTTCAACCACCACCACCTTTGCGCCGCCTTCCGCTGCAGAAAGCGCGGCACATAAGGCGGCGTTACCCGCCCCGACGACGATCACATCAAAATGATCGCTTGCGTATTGCCCTTGTTTCATCGGACATCTCCCACCTGGTTCAGCAACGTTCTCCAGCGCGCGACATCGTTGCGGATGTAGGTCGCGTACGCCTGCGGCTCGCTCATTACGAGATCCGCCCCCATGGATTCGATTCCCTGGCTGAAACCAGGCGCCGAAGCTTGTTGCCTGAGCGCGTCGTAGAGCTTGCGGACGCGATCTGCCGGCATGCCGGCCGGGCCTAGGAGGCCAAACATGGTGCCGATCTCGACGTCGGGCACGCCGCTCTGCGCCAGCGTGGGCACACCGGGTAGAGCAGGCAGGCGGCGCGATCCGGCCACCGCCAGCACTTTCAATCGCTTGCCGGATACGAATGGCTCGGCGGATACATAGGTGGTAAACGAAAACTGCACGTGCCCCGCGGCGACATCGGTCAATGCCGGCACGGCACCGTTGTACGGCACGTGGACCACGTCCAGGCCAAGCCGACGCGAGAACAGCACGGACGCGAGGTGCGGCGCACCACCGGTTCCGCTCGACGAATAGTTGTACTGGCCTGGCTTTGCGCGCATCGTGGCCGCCAGCTCGGACACCGAACCCGCTGGCACGTTCGCCGCGGTGACGAGCAGCATCGGTGCGAACGCGACCATGGTGACAGCCGTGAAGTCCTTGACCGGATCATAGGCGGGCGCCTGTGGCTGCGCCGCGTTGGCAGTCAGGTTGGTGGTCGTGAACAAGAGCGTATAGCCATCGTTCGGTGCGCGTGCCACTTGCGTCGCGCCGACATCGCCACTGCCACCGGGACGGTTCTCTACCACAAAGCCCTGCCCGGTGGATCGCCCCAACGCGACGGCCACCTGGCGGGCGAGCAAGTCGGTGCTACCCCCTGCGGCAAACGGCACCACGATCTTGACCGGCCGGGACGGGTAGTGCTCGGCGGCCACGGCAGGCGAAAGCAGCGATCCCACGGTCAGCAGCCTGGCGAACCATTGCTTCCTGCGGCGCCATGAATCATTGCGCATGGTTGTCTCCGTATGGTTTTCGTCGTGCCATTCTTGAGGGTCGCACGGCATTGCTCCAGTCGCGTTGCGCGAATGGCATTTTCGAGTTTCATGAAAAGCGTTCGCACGTAGTTCCGGGCCGCGTGGTCGTGCCAGTCGGCATTCGCTATTTGCGAATGCGGTGTTCGGGTTTCCGGGCTGTGATCGGGAGGGGACAGTGGCGAGAATGCGACCGATGGCACATGCAACGGGTGCGGCAGGCACCGAGGGAGAGATTGCCGATGCAAGCAAACCTGCAAGGGAGGGTCGCGGTGGTGACCGGGGGCAACGGCGCGATTGGCCGGGCGGTCGCGCTGGCCCTGCATCGCGAGGGCGCCACGCTGATCGTGGCCGACCGCCGGCATGACCGCGTGGAAATCGCGACCGGGACGGCGGCGGAACGGTGGTGGGAGACGACGCTGGATGTTTCCGCCAGTGCCGACGTGCGGCGCATGTTCGAGACGGTGATTGCACAACATGGTCGCGTCGATATCCTGGTCAATGCGGCCGGCGTAGTGTCGGTGGGCCAGGCAAGCACCCTTCCCGAAGCGGAGTGGGATCGCGTGCTCGATATCAACCTGAAAGGCACCTTCCTGTGCTGCCAGGCAGTCATGCCTTCGATGATGGCCCATGGCTTTGGCCGGATCATCAATATCGGGTCAGTGGTGGCAAGAAATGCGGGCAATGCGCGGCCCTGGCTGGATGCGACGGAATCCGACAAGGCAGGCAATGTCGCCTATGGCGTGTCCAAGGCCGGCGTTCATGTCATGACGGGCTTTCTTGCCAAGGAACTAGCCCGGTACGGCGTGACCGTGAATGCAGTGGCGCCGGGGCCGGTCGCAACGGCCATGACCCAACACTTTCCCGACAACCTGCGCGCGCTGATCCCGGTCGGCCGCATGGGACATGTCGATGACGTGGCGAGGGCGGTCTGCTTCCTCGCCGCGAAGGACGCCGGCTTCATCACGGGCGAAATCCTGGATGTCAATGGCGGCATGTTTTGTGACTAAAACTGGAGAAGTCAATTGAGCAAGACCCTTTACCTCGTGTTGGACATGCAGAACGATCTCGTCCACGACGACGGCCCGAGCGGCAAGAGCCCCCTGGTCGCACAGGTTCGTGAGCGCGATCTGTTGGCACGCACGCAAACCGCGTTGCGCCGTGCGCGTGAAGCCGGTGCGCCGGTCGGCTTTGTGCGCGTCGGCTTCTCGCCTGACTACCAGGAATGCCCGCCGCGCTCGCCGGTATTCTCTGGCGCGCCAAAGGCCGGCATGTTCAAGCTCGGCGGTTGGGGCACCGAGATTCATCCACGCCTAGGGGTTGCGTCCGCCGACCTGCAGGTTGTCAAGCATCGCGTCAGTCCGTTCTATGCCACGACGCTGGAAGCACAGCTGCGCGCGAACGGCATCACACGCATCGTATGCTCCGGCGTATCGACCCAGGCGGTGGTACAGGCGACGATCCGCGACGGTCACGATCGCGACTACGAGATGGTGGTGCTTGAGGATTGTTGCGCCGCGCATTCGGCGCAGGAACATGCCAACTCGATCGACAGCATCCGCCGCTTCTGCGAGGTGGCGACCTCCGACACCGTCGATTTCGCTTGACGTCATGGCTGCTGCGCCATTGTGTCCTACCCGCCTGCAGTTGGCCGTGTCCAGTCGCCTGGTGCTTGCGAACCTGGCACCGGCATTCAACCTGACGATCGAGCGGGAGACCGGGCGGCATCGCGTGATCGGGCTGCGCCGCGCGCTGCCGGAGCAAGCCGGGAAACCTGGCCGATGCGGCCGGACAGGGACCGGTTTGCTGCTTGGTGCTGGCGCTTGCTTGCATTATGAGCTGACGCCTCCCGCGTGGCCCGGCGCAGCCGCCCGAGCGGTGCTGTCGCTGGCCATGCCGCCGCAGCCCCACGAGTCGGCGCTAGTGGAAGGACTCCGGAGCGCTGTGGCGCAGCCTGGCCAGCCAGGCGACGCGCCGGTTTCCCTTGCGCTTGCGCAGCTCGTTTTCTGCTTTCCTGCGCGCTACGCCGATGCGGGCGCCGTCAGTGCTGCGGCGTGCTGTGCATTACCCAGGCTCCGGGCGCGACTCTTCAGGGAAGGCGCCTCCTTGACCGAACTGATCCGCCGGCAGCGCGCGATGCGCATCCTGTTCGCGCCGCTGGAGGAACGACCGTGCGAGACCGCGCGCCGCTTGGGCATGGGCTCCATCGATGGTGTCGAAACCCTCTGTCACGACGTACTCGGGGTGCCACTCCCGGTCTTGCGCCGGGCCGCATACAGCGCCAGCCTTTCTTCCTAAATTGTCTGGAATTCTATCGTGACCATTCGCATCTGGCATCAGAGCTTTACCGTGCTATCCGACCTCGGCGCTTACAGTGACGCCTTGTGTGCCCACTTCCGCGCGGTATCGCGTCCCGATACCGAAATCGTCATGCATGGCATGCATCCGGGTACCTATCGTAGCAATTATCCCGGTGACGACATCAAGTACGCGGCCTTGCAGTATCTGCATGGCCTGCAGTTCATCGCCGCCGGGGTGGCCGCGGAAGACCAGGGCTTCGATGCCTATGCCATCAGCACGTTGCCTGAGCCAGCCCTGCGCGAGACCCGCGCACTGCTCAACATTCCCGTGGTCGGCTATGGTGAAGCCGCGATGCAGACTGCCTGTACCCTTGGCGAGACATTCGGCGTGCTGGTCTTTATCGACGAGCTGGCGGAACTGGTTGCAGCCAATGCGCGGCGGCATGGATTGGGTGAACGACTCGCCGGAGCCACCCATGTGGGCTTCCGGTTCGGGGACGTCCTGGGGGCATTCAGCGACCCTTCCCGGCTGATCGACCTGTTCCGCGCGAGCGCTCGCAAGCTGATTGCCGCGGGGGCACAAGTCATCATCCCGGGGGAAGCGCCGCTCAATGTCCTGCTAGCCCGGAATGGCGTGAACCAGGTGGACGGGGTACCGGTGGTCGACTCCCTGGCCGCATGGGTCAAGCAGGCTGAAGGCATGGTCGACATGCGTCGCGCCGGTGCATTCGGGCCGTGCCGGACAGGCTACTTCAACGGCCAGCCGAGTCCGGATCGGGTACGCGAACTGCTGCGCTTCTATGGCGCCGCGCAATGGGGCTGATATCGACGTGAACCGGGGGATGGCTCCCCCGGGCGGGCCTAGCGCGATTTCTGCACCGGAATGCGCTCGCGATGATCGGGACGATCGTCGGCGCAGACGACCTCGAGCAGGAAGTCGGAGAACTCCTTGACCCGACTCGGCGTGAAGCTGGTCTTCGGCATGACAAGGTGGAACGAGCGGCCGCCGCTTGCCCATTCGGGAAACAAGCGTACCAACGAACCATCCGCAAGCTGCTTGCGGGCAAACAGATCGAGTACGCGAACAATGCCGATACCTTCCACCGCCGCGCGTACCAAGGCGTCCGAGTTGTTCAGGGCAATGGGGCCACGCGGTTCGATCGTCACCGTCTCCTTGCCGTGCGCCAGCTCCCAGGACTTGGGCGTCAGCTTGCCATCCGGCAGCAGCCCCAGGCAGCGTGCGGCATCGAGCTTGGCCGGAGAGGCCGGGTCCGCCGTGGCCGCCACGCGCGGACTTGCACACAAGATATAGCTCGCGGTGTACAGCGGGCGCGCAACCAGGTCCGCATCCTCCACCGCATCCATCCGGATCGCCAGGTCGATGCCCTGCTGGATCAGCGCACGCGGCTGGTTGGTCAGGTTGACATGGATCGAAAAGCCGGGATGCCGGGCAAGAAAGCCTGGAAGCGCTGGCAGCAGCAATGCGTGACCGATGGCAATCGGTGCTTCGACACGCAACGTCCCGCGAACCGCGGCGTGGCATTGCGCGACCTCCTGCTCGGCCTGCTGGACGTCCGCCAGCAGCACCTTGCAGCGCGCGTAGAACAGCTCGCCCGGCTCGGTCAGGCGCAGATGCCGCGTATTGCGCTGGAGCAGCGTCACGCCGAGATGTTTTTCCAGGTTGCGCACGCATGAGGTCACGGTCGCATTGGCCAGTTCCAGGGACTCGGCCGCGCGCGAAAAACTCTCGCACTCCGTGACGCGAGCGAATACTTCCATCGCCCAGAGGCGATCCATGGCTTGTCTCCCCATGAGTGCCCGGAACAGGGATGCACCGGGCTATTGTTCTCGGAACGGCGTATCTTAAACGATGTCGCCCGGGAGCCTGCCGGGCGACGACCATACTAAACGCCGGCGAGATGTGGATCCCGGCTTTCCGGCATGTCCGCGAGCGCTGCGAGCAAGGCTGGAAGGATGGTCTCCCAGTCTCCCACCACGCCAAGGTCGGCATGCCGGAAGATCTCCGCGTCCGGATCGTTGTTGATGGCGATGATACTGGTATCCGGCCCGATCCCCGCCAGGTGTTGCGGCGTTCCAGAGATCCCTACCGCCACATACTGTCTCGGGCTGACGAACTTGCCAGACTGACCTACCTGATGCGTGACCGGCAGCCAGCCTGCATCGACTGCGGGAAGGCTGGCGCCAACTGCGCCGCCAAGCACATCGGCAAGTGTATGCAGAAGCGCGAAGCCATCGGCGCGCATGCCGCGGCCGCCGCTGATCACGAGCGGCGCGGTCTCGACCGGACGCCGATGATGGGACCCCGGCGTTACCACGATATCGTCGCCGGCTGGAGAATCGATTTGAAGCCGCAGGAGATCCGGACCTTGCAGCACTGGCGCGAATGCCGAATGCCCGTCGGGGCCGGGCCGCAGCGCGCAACACCATGGGCCCGCCTCTGCGCGCACGGTGGCGCGGCAGCGCCCGCCATAGATCTGCTTCTGCGCCTGCAAGGCGCCAGCGGTGAGCGCGACGGCCTCGACGCGGCCCAGCGCGACGGCACCCAGCGCCGCGGCAAGCCGTGCGGCGACCTCTTCGCCGGCGCCGCCGGCGGCAAAGCAGAGCAAATCGCTGGTGCCGATCGGCGCCAGCGATTCCTCCGTCGCGAATAGCCGCATCAGCACCAATTCGACATCGCGTGCCTGCACAGGGTGGCGCGTGCCTGAGACTTCCAGCAAGATGACTTGCGTGAAGCCAAGCTGGCCGACGTGCCGGACCATGGCGTCATCGTGGTTCGGCGGCGCGACCAGAATCGCGACCTGAAGGGCATCCGGGGCCGTGGCGGTTGCGGACTGCATCTGGCGCAATAGCGAGGTTGCCTGGCGCTTCTGCGTGTCAATATCACCGTCGCCGGCGATCAGGACGGTAAAGCAGCGCGGTTGCCTACTGGTTTCTGTATGTGAAGTCATGACTTTGACGAATGACGGAGTGCGCGCACCAGGGCCTCCACCTGGACGGCCACACCGGCGCAGGCCGGGATCGGAGCCGGACGGGAGGCACGCGCCGAAGGGGGAGGGTGAAAGTCAACAGGCGCAATGCGGGCGACGAGGCCGGATGCCTCGTGGTCCAGCACCGGTACGTCGGCACGCTTGGCGAGCATTACATGCTTCATCAGCGGATGCCGTAGCCGATTGGCTGCGTGGTTGGTGACGGCCACCACGGCGCGTCGCGCCAGTGCGACTTGTTCGATCGCATCGAAGCGGCTTCGCCGGGCGCGTAGCAGGGCACCATCGCATGGATCGATGACTTCAGCCATGGTCACGAGCTGGGCGTCGAGGAAAAAGGCGAGGGCAGCCGCGAACGCGCCGTCGTCAAGATCGCCGAACTCGCGGCCGGTCAGCCATAGGGTGGCGTCCTGTCGATGCGCCGATCCGTCGCACAGGACAGTGCCGAATTGCGCGGCCAGCGCAGCGGCATCCCATCGCAAGGCGTCATCGACGGGAAGACGCGCGACGATGTCGACCTTATGCGCCGCGACCATCCGCAATAGTCCCTCCGCGCCCGGGCCGTCAGGCATATAGACCGAGATCCGCGCTTCAGGCTTGACGTCGCGCAGCTTGAGCGCCACCTCCAGCGCCGCTTCGTCAAACGGACTCAGACGGCGCGGAATCGCCGCCAACTTCCCGGCATCCTGGGCGGCCCCGGCGGCAATCGTCCATTTCGGATCCAGCACCGAAGCGAGCAGTACGACAATATTCATCGCTCGCGCCCCCCGTTTTCAAGGGCCGCGTGCGCGGCAATCCGGCCGAACACGGTAGCCTTGCCAAGCGCGGTCCCTGTCATGTAGGCGGCGCCGTGGAAGCCGCCCACCACTTCTCCGGCGGCGAACAGGCCAGGCAGCGCGTCGCCGAACACGTCGACCACATTCATTTTCTCGGTTACCCGGATACCGCAGTAGGTCCCGAACACCGCGGCGGTCGACGGGTAAGCAAAGAAAGGAGCCTGTTCGATACGACAAGGCTTGCCATGATGGTGGACCAGGGTGTCCCTGCCAAATTCGGGATCGTGGCCGGCGTCCACTGCCGCGTTGTAGCGCGCCACTGTTTCAAGCAGGGCGTCGACCGGTACTTCGATGCGATTGGCGAGTGCTTCCAGTGACGGCGCCTCGATGAACAGCCCTTCCTCCAACCGTCGCCGGAAATCCAGAATGCGCACACTGTCGTCGCCACTGTCCATGATGCGCCGGTCGAGAATTTGGAACGTGGCGCCGAAGGGCTGCCGTATGGCGGCATCTCCGAGAAGCTTGTAGGAGATCGACTCGTTGACGAAGCGCTTGCCATCCTGGTTGACCGCAATCGCACCCTTGTAGACTGCCAGGCAGCTGTGATGATTGGTTTCATCCAGTGGATGCTTGCCATAGGTGCCCTTGATATACGCCATATCGCGAAGGTCGGCGCCGAAGGCCATCGCCATGCGCAAGCCGTCCCCGACGTTGCCGTCGCCGCCGATGAACACGGCGTCGGCATACTGCGGGGCGAAGCGATGCACCATCTCGGCATTGCGGCAGAAGCCGCCGCTGGCCAGGATTACGCCGGCGCGAGCGCGCAGTTCGCGGATCTCGCCATCCATTTCGACCCGCACACCCGTAAAGCGACTGTCCTTGTCTTTCAGCAGGCGCTGCGCGGCAGCGCTGCGAAAGACCGTTACCTTTCCGGTCGCCTTGCACGCGGCGACCAGTTGGCGCACCGCGTCAGCCGGATCGACCGAGTGCACGCGCGGCACGGATTGCCCGGAAGACGTCTCGATCGCCTCGCCAAAGACCACGCCCTGTTGACGCAGCCAGTGATAGGTATCGAGCTGGTGGTCGACATAGGCCCGTACCAGCGCATCGTCGTTCTCGAAGTCGCCGACCTCGCGCAAGTCCTTGTAGAGCAGATCCGCGCTGTCCTCCACGCCGGCCTGGCGCTGGAGATCGGTGCCGGCAAAAGCAAGGCAGCCGCCACTCATGGCGGACGAGCCGCCGAACTCAGCCTGTTTTTCGATCAGCAGGACGGCAGCGCCATGTTGGGCCGCTTCCAGCGCGGCGGAGAATCCCGCCATGCCTCCGCCGACCACGATCAGGTCGGGGATGCCGACTACTTGACGGTTCGATGTCATTGGCAGCATCCCGCAATGGTCGCGCCGGCGAGCTTGCCGAACACGATCCCCTTGAGGACCGATGTCGCACCGGTGTAGTTCGTGTAATAGATGCCGACCGTTTCGCCCGCAGCGTAAAGGCCGGGGATCGGGACCCCGTCGGTGTTCAGCACCCGTGCTCCGCCGTCGACCTTAAGTCCGCCGAACGTGAAGACGTTCGCGGAAATGATCGGGTAGGCGAAGTAAGGGCCCTGGTCCAGCGGCAGCGCCCAGTTCGACTTGGGCGGCTCCAGCGAGTCCGTGCTCAGGCCATCCACTACCAGCGGGTCGTAGTGCCCGTCGCGGCAGGCCGCGTTGAACGCCGCCACGGTCTGCTGCAACCGGGCGGGCGGCACGCCGATCCGCATTGCAAGTGCCTCGATGGTGGGTGCCTCGAGCGCCGGCTGGTCGGTTCGGATCGCGAGACGATAGTTCGGAATGTCCTTGACACGCTGATCGAGGATCACATAGGCGATCCCATCGTCCTGCTCGTAGATCCGGCGCGTTACCCGCTCGTACCAGGCATCCACCGTGCCAGGCGCTTCATCCGTGAAGCGCTCGCCTTGACGATTGACGAGGATGCCGTAGGGAAAGATGAAGATCGAAGGCTCGGAAACGCCAGAGCGCGGATCGACCGGCTCGGCGTGGTAGCTGCCATACTCGCCGCAGGGGGCGGCACCCGCCGCCAGCGCCATGGCGATGCCTTCGCCTTTGTTGTAGTAGCCGCCTTTGCAGACGGGACGGAGGTTGACGGCGCGCGGCCCCAGGTAGCGTGCCAGCATCTCCGGATTACCTTCGAAGCCGCCGGAGGCCAGCACCACGGCACCACCGAAGCGGCACAAGCCTTGTCCGTTCTGCCAGGCCAGGATACCCGTCACCGCGCCGGTGGCATCGACGATCAGGTCACGTGCCGTGCATTCATAGCGAAATGCGACGCCCAATGCCTGGGCGCGTTCCGCCAGCGCCTCGACGATGGCGGCACCGCCTCCGACCGGCAACAAACGCGGCTGTACGCTGGTCAGGAACTGCGTGGGCAGGAAATCGAAGCGAACCCCGATGTCTTGCAACCACGCGATGGCGCCGGGCACTTGCTCGGCAAACGCACCCAGCATGTCGGCATCCGGGACTGCTAGCGAACGCGTGGCCTGCGACCAGGAGGCGGGATCCAGGGCCATTTCGGCCGTCATGTCCGGATCCACGTACTTACCGGAGTGCGCGGCCAGATGCTCGTCGAAATCATCGGCGACCTCGCTCAGGCTTTTCATGCGCAAGTAGGCTTCCGTGTACCGGCTTTGCCCTCCACGCTCTTCCACCGTAGCACGCTCCAGCACGCAGACATTGAGTCCGGACTCCGCGGCACTGACCGCCGCGGACAGCCCTGCCACGCCGCATCCCACCACGACTACATCGTACGTCTCATCCATCGTTGTCATCGATCGCTCCTTGTTCCGAGATTTCCCGCAGGATAGGACCGCCCATCGCCAGGACACAGCCAGTCCCGCCGAATTCGGTATTCGGGAAATACGAATGACGAACGCGGCACGATGCATTTCGGAATTTCCGAAAGGCGCATTCACCTGCCTGCGCTGTGCGGATTTGCCATGGAAACCTAGATTGGGCGCACCCGCGGCGCCATCAGGTGTCAGCGATACCATCAGGAGACACCATGACCCATTTCACTCGCCGCCGCCTGTTGGCTGCGGCAGGCTTGCTGGCCCTCTCGGCGTGTTCGCTGGCCTGTGCGGAGAGCTGGCCGGCGCGTCCTGTCAGGCTGGTTGTGCCTTGGCCTGCCGGCGGCGGCACAGACGTGGTGGTACGCGTCTATGCCAAGCACTTGGCGGATCGGCTCGGGCAAAACGTGCTGGTGGAAAACCGGCCCGGTGCCAACGGCATGATTGGCACCGAGTTCACCGCACGAGCCGCACCCGATGGCTAACCCTTGGCATTGCCTCGGTGGAAACCCACGCGATCGGACCGCAGGTCTATCGCAAGGTGGCATACGATGCAATGCGGCAGTTTGACCCGGTTGGCAATATCGGCGCATTCCCGTACGCGCTGGTGATCCGTCCCGGGTTACCCGCGAAGTCCGTAGAGGCCTTCGTGGCATACGCAAAGCGACCCGATGCCAAGCTGACCTATGGCTCCTGGGGCGTCGGCAGCTCGTCGCAGGTAACGATGGAGATGGTCAAGTCGGTCGCGCAGATCGACATGATGCATGTTCCATTCACGGGTGCTGCGCCAGCGCTTGCGGCCTTGGCAGGCGGGCAGATCGATGCCCTGATGATTCCCGTCTCGGTCGCGGCGTCGTATCACGAAAGTGGCAAGGCTCGCATCCTCGCGGTCGCCGCGCCCGAGCGGTTGTCCGAGATGCCAAGGATCCCGACCCTGCGTGAGCGCGGGCTCAATGTGGTAGGCGGAACATGGCTGGTCGTCGCCGCCCCGAGCGGAATGGCGCCTGTGCTTGCGAATCGCCTGAACGCGGAAACGGAGCGGGTGGTGCGCGACCCCAGGTTCCTCGAGGCCATGCAGCGGCTTTCCGTGGTCCCGGGTGGCGGGTCCATGGACGACGTGCGGCGCATGATGGCGGCGGAGTATCGGCGTTGGGGCGACGCCATTCGCAAGGCGGATATCCGGCTGGACTGACAGCCTGGGCGCCCGTGTGCCCGCCCGGCGCATCGGCCAGCCTGGGGCACGGGCGCAGGTTTTCCTGAACGGATTCGGGGCCGGACCCGCCGGAGTTCATAAAAATCTGAAGTCCTCCCGGCAATCCGGGAGGTTTCTGCTTGCGTTTGCTGGCATGGCTCCTGCAAGGAACGGTTCGATCCGACAAGAACGAGCTGACCAGAAGAGGAGACACCAGCGATGACAGACAGTAGTTTCCGCGCGGCTGCCCAGGCGTTGCGCGAGGCCAGGCAACATGCCCGGCCGATTCCCCCGATTTCCGCCGCTTATGGTATCGAAGGTCTCGATGCGGCCTACAGGATTGCCTCCCTGAACATCGCCGATCGGCTCGCCTCGGGCGCAAGACGGATCGTGGGACGCAAGGTCGGCTTGACGTCGCATGCAGTCCAGGCGCAGCTGGGGGTGGACCAACCCGATTTTGGCGTGTTGCTGGACGACATGGAGTACCTCGATGGCGACGAGATTCCGCCGCAGCGATTGATGCAGCCAAAGGTCGAGGCGGAGATCGCCTTTGTCCTTGGTCGTGACATTGGTGACCGTGTGCCGTCGTGGGGCGAATTCCTCTGTTCGCTTTCCCATGCGTTGCCAGCTTTGGAGGTCGTCGATAGTGCGATCGCCGACTGGCGGATCTCGCTGGTGGACACGGTGGCGGACAACGCGTCCTGCGGCGTCTATGTCCTGGGAAATCAACCGCTGGCCATCGATACGGTGGGTCTCGACCGTGTTGGCATGCAGTTGCACGTCAATGAACGTCTTGTCTCCGTGGGCGTCGGTGCGGCTTGCCTCGGCCATCCGCTGCGCGCGGCGTTCTGGCTTGCCAGGACCCTGGCAGGTCGAGGTGAAATGATGCGAGCTGGCGAAGTCATACTTTCCGGCGCGCTGGGACCCATGGCGGCGATCCGGCCGGGTGATGCTGTCAAGGCCGTGATCGGCGATCTTGGCGAGGTTGCCTGCCGCATTGGGGCGCAAAGCGGATCGCACGTCGGTGCGGTGCATTCGCATCTTTGAGCCAGGAGGCAACCATGCAGAAGACATTGAAGGCCGCCATCATCGGCTCCGGTAATATCGGCACCGATCTGATGATCAAGATCCTGCGCCATGGGCGCCATCTCGAGATGGGCGTCATGGTTGGCATCGACCCCGCGTCCGATGGTCTGGCACGCGCCGCCAGGCTGGGCGTGGCCACCTGCGCAACCGGCGCGGCCGGACTGGCGGCAATGCCGGAGTTCGGCGAGATCGATATCGTGTTCGACGCCACCTCGGCCGCGGCGCACGTGCAGAACGACAAGCTGCTGCGCTCGGCGAAGCCCGGCTTGCGCATGGTCGACCTGACGCCGGCCGCGATCGGTCCCTACTGCGTGCCGGTGGTCAATCTCGAAGCGCATCTCGATGCACCCAACGTCAATATGGTGACCTGCGGCGGCCAGGCCACCATTCCCGTTGTCGCGGCCATTGCCGCGGTGACTCCGGTGCACTACGCCGAGATCGTGGCGTCGATCGCCAGCAAGTCGGCCGGGCCGGGCACGCGCGCCAATATCGACGAATTCACTGAAACGACATCGCGCGCGCTGGAAGCGGTGGGCGGGGCCACCAAGGGCAAGGCCATCATCGTGCTGAATCCGGCCGAACCGCCGCTGCTGATGCGCGATACGGTTTACACCTTGTCTGACGATGCGGATTCCGACCGGATCGAGCGCGCGGTCGCGGCGATGGTGGCCGAGGTCAACCGCTACGTACCCGGCTATCGCCTCAAGCAGCGGGTGCAATTCGAGCGCTTTGATGCGGGTCGTGCCCTGGATATCCCTGGCGTGGGCCGCATGGCCGGCCTGAAGACCACGGTCTTCCTCGAAGTGGAAGGCGCCGCGCACTACCTGCCGGCTTACGCGGGCAACCTCGACATCATGACCAGCGCCGCGCTCGCCACGGCGGAGAAACTCGCGGAACGCAAGCTCGCCGCAGTCGCGGCGTAACACCCTGGACAGGATACCAAGATGGCAAGCAAGCTCTATATCTCGGACGTGACGCTGCGCGACGGCAGCCACGCGATCCGCCACCAGTACAGCGTGGCGCAGGTGCGCCAGATCGCGAAGGCGCTGGACGACGCGCGCGTCGACTCGATAGAGGTCGCGCATGGCGATGGCCTGCAGGGTTCGTCGTTCAACTATGGTTTTGGCGCCCATACCGACGCGGAATGGATTGCCGCGGTGGCCGAGACCGTCAGCCATGCCAAGGTCGCCACGCTGCTGCTGCCCGGCATCGGCACCATCGACGACCTGCGCGAAGCCTATGACGCGGGCGCACGCGTGGTGCGCGTGGCGACCCACTGCACCGAGGCCGACGTCTCGCGCCAGCATATCGAGCATGCGCGCGAGCTGGGCATGGACACGGTCGGTTTTCTGATGATGAGCCACATGACCACGCCACAGGCGCTGGCGCAGCAGGCCAAGCTGATGGAAAGCTACGGCGCGACCTGTATCTACGTGGTGGATTCGGGCGGCGCGCTGACCATGAACGACGTGCGCGACCGCTTCCGCGCGTTCAAGGACGTGCTGAACGCCGACACGCAGACCGGGATGCATGCGCACCACAACCTGAGCCTGGGCGTGGCCAACAGCATCGTCGCGGTGGAAGCGGGCTGCGACCGCATCGACGCCAGCCTGGCGGGCATGGGCGCGGGCGCGGGCAATGCGCCGCTGGAGGTGTTTATCGCCGCAGCCGAGCGCATGGGCTGGGACCACGGTACCGATCTGTACAAGCTGATGGACGCGGCCGACGACATCGTGCGTCCGCTGCAGGACCGGCCGGTGCGGGTCGACCGCGAGACGCTGGCGCTGGGCTATGCGGGCGTGTATTCGAGCTTCCTGCGGCATTCGGAAGTGGCCGCGGCGCGTTATGGCCTGAAGACGGTCGATGTGCTGGTGGAACTGGGCCGGCGCCGCATGGTGGGCGGACAGGAGGACATGATCGTCGATGTCGCGCTGGATCTGGTGCGCGCGGGCGCGGATCGATCTGGCACGGCCGGCCGAGGAGGTGACCATGCGCAGGGTTGATGAAGCCGGGGTTGCCGAGGATGCCCCTGCAATCGATGCACGGGCGTTCCGCGCGGCGCTCGGCGCCTTTGCCACGGGCGTGACGGTAATCACGACCAGCGCGCCCGATGGCACGCCAGTCGGTCTCACTGCCAATAGCTTCAACTCCGTTTCGCTGGATCCGCCGATGGTGCTGTGGAGCCTAGCGAGGCGCGCATGGAGCTTGCCGATATTCCAGCAAGCCAGTCACTGGGCAGTCCATGTGCTCGGCGTTGACCAGCAGGCATTGTCAAATCGCTTTGCCCGTCCCGGCGAGGACAAGTTCCGTGATTTGCCGGTGGGATGTTCTTCCACCGGTATCCCGTTGCTGGAGGGCTGCGCTGCCCGCTTCGAATGCGAGACCGCGTTTCGGTATGAGGGAGGCGACCATATCATCATCGTCGGCACCGTCACGCATTTTGAGCGGGGTGGCGACAGTGCTCCGCTCGTTTTCCACGGCGGGCGCTATGCGCAGCTGGCGCTGGCGCAATAGACGTCACGATACGGTGTCCTGGAGCTGTTGTAGTTTCTTGACCCGATAGTCCATCTGCGAGCGTGTCAGGCCGAGCAGGGTGGCAGCCTTGGTCACATTGCCACCGGCCTGGCGCAGCGCCACGCGCACCATGGCGTCCTCGAGGCCGGCCAGGGAAGCCGGTCCCCGGTCGAGCAGATCCTGGGCCAACGCATCCAAATCGCCCTCCCCATCGCCAGGCAAGTCTTCCGCGCAAGCGCCGTCCCCGGGAACAAGCATCCCTTCACGTAACCCCAGCCAAGATGACGAATCCAGCGAACCGTCGAGGCCCTGTAGATGATGAAGGTCGATCGGCTCGCCATCATTGGCGAGGATGACGCCACGTTCAAGCACGTTCTCGAGTTCGCGGATATTCCCCGGCCAAGCGTGATGGAGTATCGCCCTCATGGCCAGATGCGTAATCCCGCTAACCGTTCGCTGGTGGCGATGGCAAAAGCGGGCAAGCAGCACCTCCGTCAGCAGCGGAATGTCGTCCCTGCGATCCCGTAGCGGCTGGATGGTGATTGGAAACACATTCAGTCGATAATAGAGGTCCTCCCTGAACCGCCCCTCCTGCACCGCGACCTTCAGGTCTTCATTGGTTGCCGCCAGCAACCGGACATCGGTGCGCACAGTCCGGTTGCTACCGAGCCGCTCCAGCTCTCCATTCTGCAGGACGCGAAGCAACTTGCCTTGTGCGGTCAGGCTCAGCGTTCCGATTTCATCGAGGAACAAGGTGCCGCCATCGGCGGCCTCGAAGCGTCCGGAACGCGATGTGGTGGCACCCGAGTACGCGCCGCGCTCGACTCCGAACAATTCCGCCTCGATAAGGGTCTCCGGAATCGCCGCGCAATTGATCTCGACAAATTGCGCCTGCGCTCGCTGGCTGAAGCGATGGAGCTCGCGTGCCACCAGGCTCTTCCCCACGCCGCTTTCGCCAAGCAGCAATACCGTGGCGTTGGTGGGCGCGACACGCAAGATATGGTGTCGCAACGCATGGAATGCGGCCGAGGCCCCGACCAACCGGATGTCGTTGTTGTCGGCGGACCATGGCGTGGGAGATACCGCCGGCGGCGCAGGCGCTTTCACCCGGCTTCCGGCTTCGAAACCGCCGAAGACGCGCGCGGGAGGAGCCGGTTGTGGCTCCAGGAAGCGCAAGTCTTCTTCGGCGTTCTCCCATTTTCCGACCGGCTTGGCGATATTCCGGCAGTGGACCGCACCCTGGGCGCGGCACTCCACTTCACGGACCAGGATGCGGCGGCCGGCGCAGGTACTCAGGTAGCCGCTGCTATAACCCACCTCCGTCCAGCAAACCGCGTGGTCGCCTACGCCGTGCTCGGCAACGTGATACTCATCCTCTATGGAGTTCTTCCAGATCCATTCGCCGTGATAGTTGTCATCGGCGAAGGCGGTGCGTCGGGTGCTGATGACTTCCGGCAGGACAAAGCCCTGCAGCGCGTGTAGCACGGCTCCCCAGCGAACCACATCCTCGATACCGTGATCCGCGGTCGCGACGCGAAGCGCGAACTCCGCATCGCGGCAACCAGCCGCGTAGCCAATGCGTGTCAGCAAGCCACGCGCCGTGTCTACGCCCAGCGACAGTACCAGTTCGTCTCGCAGGCTCGCGAACGCCTCCGCATGCATCAACAGGACGCGACGATCGTCGAGCCAGATGCGTCCCTCGGCGGGATCGAAACGCAAGCGATCGGCAAAGTCGCGCACGCTGGGCATGTGCATGTCGGCCAACACGCGAGGAACAGCCATGGTCGGCGCGGCGGTGGAACCGGTCGACTTCGAAGTGCTGCTGGACTTGGTCATGGCGCTTTCCGGAACAGGAACAGGGAGTGAGGCGATCTCGTCAAGGTTCAGAAATTTATGAGTTTGCAGGCGGCGGCACAAGAGGGATTTCCCGAAATACTGAATTCGGCAAAGTTAGCGGACCGCCAACCATTCGGTCATGACGCTTTCTCGTGCTCGAATGCCCGTCCGACTCGGTCTTCGCAGGCGTGTGGTTCGCTATCGCTATCTCCGCAGCCCACGGCGAGCGCCCCTTTATTCGGACATACCCTTAATCGACGTGAGCTGGCAGGGCTCTTGCAGAACCAAGGAGGCATTCAGGAAATTCCGCAACGGATAACGCAAGGGGACAACAAAGAAATGGGAGCAGCGATCTCAAACCTGGGCTATGTCGTGCTCGGTGTCAGCGACCTCTCGGCGTGGGAGACATTCGCCGTCGATATCATGGGATTCCAGATCGGACGTCGAGAAATGGGTCGGCTGCTAAGCCTCCGGATGGACGAGCATGAGCAGCGCATCGTGCTGGAGGCGGGCGAAGACGACGATCTGCGCGCCGCAGGGTGGCAGTTCGATAGCGAGGAGGCGCTCGACGATTTCGTCGCTGGCGTGCGGGCCAAGGGCATTGCGGTCGCGGCGGGCGATGCGGCTTGTGCGGCGGCACGCCGCGTGGAGAAGCTCTACCGGATCGACGACCCTAACGGCTTTCACCATGAACTGTACTTCGGTCCGGCAATCGCATCCGCCGCCGACCCGTTCCGCTCCAAGGTGCTGAAAGGACCGGGATTCCGTACCGGGCCGCTTGGCCTGGGTCATTTGCTGCCGCGCGCGCTGGACTACCCCGCGACCGTGCGCTTCTATCGCGACGTGCTCGGCCTGCACGTATCGGACTACATCCGTGAGGAGATCGCGCCAGGCATGGTCGCCGACGCGACCTTCTTTCATACCGAAACCGGTCGCCATCACTCACTGGCGACGGCGGGATTTCCCTCGACGCGAATCCTCAATCACGTGATGGTGGAAGTCCAGGATATGGACGATGTCGGCCTGGCATACGACCGATGCATCCGGGCCGGCCATGGCATGAACCTGGAACTTGGCCACCATCCCAACGACAAGATGTTCTCGTTCTATGTGCGGACACCGTCGGGCTTCGCAATGGAAATGGGCTGGGGTGGCGTCGTGATCGATAAAACCAGCTGGCAAGTCATTACCTACAACAAGATGAGCGATTGGGGACACAAGCGCAATGTGCCTCGTGTGGCTTCGGTGGTCCAGCCGAACCAAGCGCCTTCTCCTGATGCACCGCCTGTCCGCGCGCCGCACGAAACCGGCACGGATATCGCCGTCGACTGACGCGCGCTCAAACCCAATTCAAGCGCAATGCAAGCACAAGTTCCTACAACCAAAGAGGAGACCCGTTTCATGTCAGCCATTCTGAAACCTGTTCTGGCAGATGCCGAGCCGTCCATCGACGCGTTGCTGGAACGCGCGCGCGCGATGATTCCGTGGCTGCGCGAACAGGCGGACGCCGTCGAGCAAGCCCGCCAGGTGCCGCGCGCAACCATCGATGCGTTCGTCGACGCCGGCTTTTTCAAGATCTTGCAGCCGCGTCGCTGGGGCGGCTGGGAAATGCACCCCGAAGTCTTCTGGCGGGTGTTGATGGAACTCGGGCGTGGCTGCAGTAGCAGCGCGTGGAACATGATGATCCTCGGTGTGCATCAATGGGAATTCGGCCACCTCGATCCGCGTGCCGGCGACGATGTCTGGGGCAACGATAACAAGGTCATCATTGCGTCGTCGTACCCACCCGTCGGCGCCGTCAAGCGTGTCGAGGGCGGCTTCGTCCTCGATGGCCGGTGGCCGACATCGAGTGGCACCGACCATGGCGACTGGGCGTTTGTCGGAGGATTCCTGCGCAACGAGCAGGGCGTGCCGGTGGACCGCTACTCATTCCTGGTGCCTCGCGACGACTATGAGGTCATCGATGACTGGTTCACTTTTGGCTTGTGCGGAACCGGCAGCAAAAGCTTGCGGATCCGCGAGGCGTTCGTGCCGGATCATCGTTGCCACAGCATGGTGGAGTACAGCCATAGCGATCGAGGCACGATGTACTACTGGCCGTTCAGCCAGATCTTCTACGGATCCGTCTCCGCCGTAATCTGTGGCTATGGGCAGGCAGCCATCGACATGTACACCGAGCAAATGCGGGTGCGCCAGGCCACCGGGACGGGTGCGGCAGTCAACCTGAGCCCCTATGTGCGCGACAGGCTGGCCAACGCAGTAGTCAAGGTCAGCTCGGCACGTGCACGGCTGCTGCAAATGATGGCCGATTCTACCCCGCTGGTGCAGGCACGCCAGCTGATCCCGATCGCGGACCGGGTGCGCCACCTGACCGAGATTGCGCATGTCGGTCGGGATGTCGAGCAGGCCGTGCTGTTGCTCTACAAAGCCACCGGCGCGCGCGGCGTGTACCGCAGCAATCCGATCCAGCGCGTGCTGCGCGATACCTTGGCGGCCGCGAACCACATTACGCAGAACGGCGACGACACCGCGGGCTGGCTAGGTTCCCAGATGCTCGGGGGTGAGCTGCCGCCCTTGGTGTTCACCCGTCCCGGCGACGACATTCAGGCGGCGTAATCCAACCGCGCCACCACCACACCAACATTACGGAGACCTTATGGCTGCATTCACCGAAGCCTCTACCAGCCGCTTTGCGCGGATCCGCGAGGGCGAGCTCGATCTGCAAGTCCACTATAACGATACGGGCAACGAAGGCCCGGTCGTGGTCATGATGCATGGCTCCGGCCCAGGCGCCTCGGGCTGGTCCAACTTCCATCGCAACGTGGATGCGTTCGTTGACGCGGGCTACCGTGTCATCCTGCCGGATAGTCCCGGCTGGAACAAGAGCGATCCGATTGTCATTCGCAGCGGCTCCCGCGCCGGGGTCAATGCCGCCTCGGTCAAGGGCCTGATGGATGTGCTCGATATCGAGAAGGCCAGTCTCATCGGCAACTCGATGGGTGGCATCAACGCGCTTTCCTTCGCATTGGCGTACCCCGAGCGTCTGCACAAGATGGTCATCATGGGCGGCGGTGGCGTCGGCACCAGCTTGTTTGTCCCGATTCCGCTGGAAGGCATCAAGTTGCTGCAGGGCCTGTACCGCGAGCCGACCGTGGAGAACCTGCATCGCATGCTCAATGTCTTCGTGTTCGATCCCAAGGCCCTGACGCCGGAGCTGATCCAGTCACGCTACGACAACATGATGCAACACAAGGAACACCTGGCCAACTTCGTGACGTCGATGGATGCCAATCCCCGGCAGTTTGCCGACCTGAGTTCGCGGTTGGCCGAGATCCAGGCGCAAACCCTGGTGACGTGGGGCCGCGACGATCGCTTCGTGCCGCTTGACTCCGGCCTCAAGCTACTGTGGGGCTTGCCGAACGCCGAGCTGCATGTGTTTAACCGTTGCGGCCATTGGGCACAATGGGAGCATGCCGACAAGTTCAATCGCCTGGTTACGGCGTTCCTGGATCATTGACCGGATCACGCTAACACGCATGACGGAAGATGGCTAGCCGCGGGCTCTCCGCTAGCCAGAGTCAACAAGAGGAGACAATGACAATGGCGCTATCGAGACGTCGAATCCTGAAAGCCGGTCTTGCAGCGGGCCTTCCTTTACTGGTCGGAAGACCGGCAAACGCACAGACGATCGACCTTGCGCGGATCGTGCTGGGCTTTCCGGCGGGCGGTTCCGTGGACACAGTCGGTCGGCGGATCGCGGACAAGATGCATCCCGGCTACGCCCGCTCGGTGATCGTCGAAAATCGCGTGGGCGGCGGCGGCCAAGTCGCCACCATTGCGATGAAAACCGCACCGAGCGATGGTTCCACCATGCTGATGACGCCCATGTCGATATTAGGCGTCTACCCGCATACCTACCGCAAGCTACCTTACGATCCGCTTGCGGATCTGAGGCCGGTGTCACGGGCGGTCAGCTACAACTTCGGCTTTGCGGTCGGACCGGCGGTGCCCGATGGGGTCAGGACCATTCCACAATTCATGGAGTGGTGCAAGGCGACGCCCGGCAAGGCAAGCTTCGGTAGTGCCGCCACGGGATCGACCTTGCATTTCACCGGGATCTTGCTGGGACGCGCCGCCGGCGTGGAAATGACCTATGTTGGCTACCGCGGATCGGGCGCTGTGTTGACCGATGTGGCGGGCGGTGCGCTGCCTGCCTGCGTGCTACCGATCGGCGACTTGTCCGCTTATCAAGCGGCAGGCAAGGTGCGCGTGATCGGGACTTCCGGCGCCCAGCGCAGCCGCTTTCTTCCCCATATACCGACCTTCGCCGAGATGGGCTACCGGGACATGGTGTTCGAGGAGTGGTATGGCTTCTACTTGCCTGCTCGCGCTTCGCAGGACCAGGTCCAGCGGCTGCATGCGGCGGTGATGTCGGCTTTGAAGGCGCCGGACGTGGTCGAGGCGCTGAATAACCTGGGCCTGGAGGCCAACCCCAGCTCGCCGGCTGAACTCGGCAGCCTGCTGAAGGCCGACCACGAGCGATGGGGCCGACTCGTCAAGAGCATCGGCTTCACCGCGGATAGCTAAACCAGCGCGACGTCTCAAGCCCGGTAACGGGTTACCCAGGAAATTCACCTACGGGACTCCGTGACCTTGGTCACGCGGAGCGGGCGACGTCGCGCCTTTCAACCGGGAATGCCCAATTCCCGCGTCACACAACCAAGAACAATACGAAAAATCCGGAGGAGACAATGCAATTGAAGACATCGCTGCTTGCAGCAGCCCTGTCGGGAACCTTCGCTTCCGCTGGCCATGCCCAGTCAAGCGTGGTGCTCTATGGCGTCGTGGATGCCCCGATCGAGTATGTCAATCATCTCGCGGCTGGCGCGCCAACGGTCAACACGACGACATGGGCCATTACGCGCCAGCCGGGCGGAAACCGCGTGTCCTTGTAGACCAGCGGAGGGTGGGGCGGTTCACGCTGGGGGCTGCGCGGGACCGAGGACCTGGGTAATGGCTTGCAGTCGCTCTTCGTGCTGGAGAGCGGATTCGGGCTTGACGACGGCAAGTCACAGCAGGGCGGTCGCCTGGTTGGCCGACAGGCCTATGTTGGCGTGCGCAAGTCCGATCTCGGTACGCTGACATTCGGTCGCCAATACTCCACCATGTTCGAGGCTTTCGGCAATTTTGCACCGCTGCTCTATGCGCCGATGTATGAACCCACCGTCGCGCAGATCGGTTCGAATTTCCGCCAGGACAATATGATCAAGTACGCAGGGAAGTTCGGTCCGCTCGGCGTCGGCGCGCACTGGAGCTTCGGCGCCGGCGTCGGCGCGATCGCGATGACGCCGCTGGCCGGCGGCGGGGCAGGGGAGACGCCGGGACATTTCCGCGACAACACCGCCTATGGGGCCTCGCTTTCCTATACGGCTGGCAGTTTCGGTGCTGCGGTAGCCTACGACCAATGGAATCCGGCTGTGACGGTCGGCAATACCGGTGCCGTCAAGAAGGCCGGAGCCGCGCTCAGCTACAACATCGGCAAGACCAAGGTAATGGGCGGCTATCGCTGGGGTGATGCCAAGGATTTATCGGGAAGCTCCGTTGTGCGCGACGACTACTACTGGATCGGCGTCAACTTTCCCGCCACCGCGTCGCTGGACCTGAACCTGGCGTATTACTATGACAACCTCAAGACGTTGCGCCTAGGGCAGAACGCGCCTGCAACCAACCCCGCCAATCCATGGCAGGTCACGTTGCTGACGAACTACCGGCTTTCCAAGCGCACCGACCTGTATCTGACGATGGCCTATGCGAAGAACTCGGGACTGAACTTCGACACCGCCGCGACTGGCTTTGGCGCAGGCTACTTCCTCACGCCAGGAAGCGATTCCCAGTTTGGCACGGCAATTGGCATCCGCCACGTGTTCTAGGTTTGCGGGCGGCCAGCGGCCGCTCGTTTCCACGCGACGGTTCCGCGCCGGCAAGCTGCGGTAAAGGCTGGCCGTCTCGGCAATCACCATGCGTATGCCATCTTCCACCCCGCTGCGCGACTGAGAGGTCTA
Source organism: Cupriavidus sp. CP313 (assembly GCF_054072015.1). NCBI lineage: Bacteria > Pseudomonadati > Pseudomonadota > Betaproteobacteria > Burkholderiales > Burkholderiaceae > Cupriavidus > Cupriavidus sp. CP313. Next base: position 77,301 of record NZ_JBSVZB010000037.1, read on the forward strand.
GCCATCCGCTGATGGTCGCGCTCCCGTGCTTGTTTGACGGGGAACGCCGCTTGCCGGCGAGCGTTGAGGTCGAGCAGTTCGTAGCGAGAATAGCGGTTGAAGCGCACGGGTCTGACTGCAGTCGGTCTGTGAATCACGATACAGGCGCCACGGCGAAGTCAAGTGCATGCCCATCGTGGCCCGGCTCGGGTTGCCGAAAAGCAACCTTGCCTCTAGCTTTGACCTGTACCGATTTTGCGGGGGAAGGTCAACGCCGTCAGGGGGATGGGCGGCCGCTTTGGTTCCGACACGCAACATATGCCAGCCGCTAGGCTGGCTGGCGCTTCCCGACCCGTTTCCGCAAGTCGACCCAAGGCTGCCCAGACGGCAGCTTTCAATGTACAAGAGCCCCTCACTAAGGGACGTTGGCCGGCTCGTAATCGGCCAAAGCGGCTGTGTAAAGTCGCACAGGCCTGCTGCCGTCTTGATCAACCATGCCGGTGAAGGACTAACGCTCGTGTGCTGCCATATCTTCCGCGCGCGCGATCAGCTTGTCGATCAGGTTACTGAAGATCGCAACTTCCTGCTCAGTAAGTGCATCGATCAGTCGTCGCGCGTCGCTCTCGGCCCGAGGAGAGATCTCGTCAAATTTGTGTTTGCCGGTGCGGGTCAGCCACAAGAGAACGCGGCGGTGATTCTCCGGATCGCGCGCCTCTTCGACCAGACCGGCCTTGCGCAAGTTAATGACGGCACGACTGACGTTCATGGGATGCAGGCCGGTCGCCGCGGCAATGTCTTGGGCAGCGCTTCCGGGCTGGCCGGCCAACACCACGATCGCACGCCACTCATTCAAGGAGAGTTCATGCTGCCGCGCGAAGTCGGAGAAGAATGGGCGGCTGATCAGGTTCGACAGCTTCAGCCGGTTCACACGCTTCGAAGTTCCCAGGTGGCAGGAGTCGGAGGCCTTCCGATGCCTCCTTGCCGCCTTTGAGCGGCTTCTGCCCCTTCGACGGCCGTCGAACCTGGCGCGGCGAGAGATGGTTCACGCGATTCTTGCGGCGAGCGGCGGACTGACCGGGGAGATATCCCGGGTGCTCAATGTTGCGACTGAACTGGCTATTCGCGACGGCAGAGAGGTGATCGAACTTGGCCACATCGAAAATGCGGCGCGAGGTCTTCTCTCCTGAGCGTGTAAGACCTTGGCCGGTGGCGCCGCGTCCGTTTGAAGACGAAGCCTTTGGCGGTTGGCTGGGACGTCTGGCAGCGAAGTATCGAATCGGCATCGCCCAGTTGTGGGCGAGCGGGCAGCTTGGGGCATTCCCCGACTTAACTCGCAGTGGATGGCTGCTATTTCCGCCGGTTGATGAGCTGGTGCTGGCCCGTCTGTCGGCCCTAACCCATGTTGGCGTCGACAGAATGGTGGCGATCCAAACGCCAGCAGCGTGGGTGTCCGACCGTAGCAACCTTCCGTACTGCTTCGAGTGCCTCGTTCTGAACCCCATCGATATCTTCTCGCCCCGCTGGAAACGAGAATGGCTGAATCCGGCTGCAACGGCCTATGAGGTTCACGATCGCCGCCTCGAGACCATACCTTCGTCCACGTTGCTCAAGCTCGCCAATCTCAGTGCCGTGATCAGTCGGCTTGGGAAGCCGAAAGTCCGGCGTCGCAAACGGTACAGGAACCTCCTTGACGTGCCACGTTCGCAGAATTAGTGGGCCTCAGTCGCAAAATTAACGCTCCGCAACACCAGCAGCGGGATGACCCGCAACGGATCATATTCGGCAAGCATCCGTCCAGGCCCGGCCCGGGCGAAGTCGGATTTGGAGGCTGATCATGCCAGCACATCTTCCCCAGAAAGTACTCGCACGCGTGCTGCCAAGCAAGTTCGTGAGCTGCAACGCCTGCTGGGCAAGAAGACCATGGAGAACGAGATTCTGCGCGAGGCAGTGGAGGTGATGAAGTCGCGA
>NZ_JBSVZB010000038.1:0-72050 GCF_054072015.1 Cupriavidus sp. CP313
GCAGGGCTCTGGCTGATGTCCATTTTTTCTCTCTTGCGCGTATCGGTGAGGGCGAGTGGAAGGTACGCAAGCACGGCTATTCGAAGCGGCGTACCTGGCGCAAGGTGCATTTGGCGATGGATGCGAAGACCGGTCAGATATGCGCGGCTCTGATGACGCATCAGGACGTTGGCGATGCCGACGTGTTGCCCGAGCTGCTCGATCAGATCCCCACCGACACGCCGATCGACACCATCGGCGGCGACGGCGCGTACGACACGAAGCAATGCCATGCGGCGATTGCCGCGCGAGATGCGCAACCGTCGATTCCACCGCGTGCGGGGGCGATGCCCTGGCCGGAGAGCACGTCCGGCGCGGCTTGGCGCAACGAGGCCATTGACGCTATTGCGCAACGTAGCCGGCGCGAATGGAAGACGTTCAGCGGCTACCACCGGCGCTCGCTCGTCGAGACCTTGATGTACCGCCTCAAGACGCTCACAGGCAATTGCCTGTGGGCATGGGCACGCAAGGTCGGCTCCCAGGCGAGCGAGGTGGCGATTCGCGCGGGCGTGCTCAATCGCATGACAGCGCTTGCCAGCCCTCATTCTGTCCGTATCGCATGAATTCAAGATCACAGCGGGACCTTTGTCTTCAAGCTCGATTTATGCAACAAGGTCGCGGCGAGCCTGAATTTACTGTAGCAAGGCGGAGGCGACGTAACTAGTGCACCAGGTGAGTAGCCCCGGGGAGTTTCACCCTGAGGCTCTCGCAGAACCGTACGTGAAGCTCGCGCTTCATACGGCTCCCGTTATCCACCCATGGCACCGACGATACGCCAGTGGTAGAACATTCCGGGGACGACCTGTTTCATCTTGCTGAGCCAGGCCACACTGCGCAGCTTGTGCCGCGACAGTGTTATATATTTGCGTCTGGCCCACTGCTCAAGCCTCCGGTCAACATACGAGAAGAGCTTGCGCATTGCAGTCCGATAGAACGCCCCGTAGTAGTTCCACCACCTTTGTATCGTGGCGTTGCATCGCTGTGCGAGATCATCAAGCGTCGCCGAGGTCCGACGGTATATCCGCCAGCCCCGCACCGTCGTCCTCATCCGTTTCAGCGCATCGTTGCTCACCGCCGGCAAGAAGCTGGTGAATCGCCGGTTATGCTTGCTCAACGCGTCTCTGGGCCGGAATGTAAAGCCCAGAAACGTAAACTGCACGTTTGGATAGTTGCCAGTACGGTTGCTGTCCATGCAGTACACAATCTTCGACTTCTCCGGATGCATCGTCAGGCCACACTCCTCCAGCCGTGAGGCAATTGCGCGCATGACAGCTTCTGCCTGCGTCTGAGTGCGGCAGTGAACCACCGCATGGGTAGCGCGCAAAGGGAGATTGAGGATGGGTCCGTCGCATCCAACTATCGAACGCATAATGCATGAACAGGTTCATCAGGATCGGACTGACCACGCCGCCCTGGGGTGTACCCCGCGTGCGGGGAATACGTACCCCGTCCGCGGTCTCGAACGGTGCAGTCAGCCACCGCTCGATGTACAGCAGGATCCAGTCTTCCTTGATGTGGCTTCGCACCGCCTTTAACAGCAACGCATGATCGATTTGGTCGAACGCCGCCTTGATGTCAAACTCAACAACCCAGTCATACTGCCAGCAACGCTTGCGCGTCACGGCAATCGCCTGTTTAGCCGACTTACCCGGCCGATATCCATAGGAATCTTCGTGGAATATCGGATCGAGGATCGGTTCAATCATGAGCTTGGCAACAGTCTGAGCAATTCTGTCCGACACAGTGGGCACGCCCAGCTTTCTCGTGCCGCCCTTGGCCTTCGGTATCTCCACCTGCTTCACGGGCGGCGGGAAGTACGACCCCGACGACATCCGGTTCCACAACTTGTAGAGATTTCCCGAGAGGTTCTGCTCGAACATGGCAATGGTCTCATCGTCCACGCCCGCAGCGCCGCGGTTGGCCCTCACCAGCTGGTACGCCTCCCACACGACCCGCTTCGCAATGCAATACGGTTTTGCTGATGTCATGTCACTCATCCCGACAATGCCGGTTGGCAACATTCGTCAGCGGGATAACGCTGCCCCTTCGCTCCACCTTCATTACAAAGGCTTCAACACTACTACGGGCAGCTCCGCCCCTCACTCCGGCATCGATATTCTTTCTCATGGTGTCTGCCATTTGTCATTTCTCTTCACATCCGGAGCAAGGTTCTCACGTTCCGCACCAAAGCCTGTATTGAGCTCATGCCGCCTTTACACCGACTGCCGACGGGACCGTAAGCAGGTATCGTCCCGACTGATCCTGGAGCTACGGGACGGCCCCAGTTTTGACAGTGTCTTGACCTATTTTCGATGCGTCATCGGACGGTTCACTTTCGTTCATCTTCTCAATACGTACCTGCCATTCTCCAGAATGACTTTTCCACGGTCGCTCACTACCACGCCTTTTGAACGCAGCAGCACCGGGCGGTTTGAAGCCTGCCCCTGCAGGCCGGCTTCGGGAGGCCTTCTCCCATCTTCGGTACAGCATCACGGGCTCGCGCCCGTGTTCGTGACACACTCCCGCAAATAGGTTTAATAATTATACGGCTACAAATACGGCTGCATGAGCGTGACGATCACCTGGCCCATCTCGTCGAGTGTGCCGGTGCCAGGCAGAGGTTCCCAACGCCCACTATGACTGCGTATGGCGGCGCCATAACGATTGCGGCCGAGCTCGGTCAGCCGAGCCACCACGGTCGGCTCCTCGTCGTCCAAACGTTTGATCAGCAGGTGACGCCCGACCGGTCAGACCTCCGCCAGACTGAAGCCGCGCTGAGCAGCGCTAACGGGTACTATCCACTTCGACGGACTCGTGAACAATGTGGGTCTCGTTAGACCTCAGCGAATCGGCGAGGTGCAGATAGAAGACCTCGACGCCGTCCTTACTGCCAAGCTTCACCCAGCCGTCCAGGCTATGCAAGCTCTGTTGCCAAGCATGCGAAAGGCAGGCTGGGGCGTGTTGTCAACATTTCGAGTCTTACGGTCTTAGGCGCGTTCGAACGGACGGCATACGCCGCAGCGAAAGCGGCCCAAATAAACTTCTCGAGGTCTTGGGCGCTGGAACTCGCGACCACAGGAATTGCGGTTAACACCGTTGCTCCAGGGCCGACAGAGACGGAATTGTTCCGAAAGAACAGCCCGCCAGGAAGCTTGGCGGAGAAGCGATTTCTGTCTAGTACACTGCGTCAATCAAATGGCACCGGGCGAATTCGCCGAGTTGGGTCGTTGTACTTCCACTTAATGGGTGCCGGATTCTCGTTGTGCTGACGGATATAGCGCATCAGCTTCCGGTCTAGGTCCTTCACGGAAGTAAAGATACCGCGACAAATTACGTCGCGCTGGATACGGAACCAACTCTCCACCTGGTTCAGCCACGACGAATATGGGGGCGTGAAGTGCATGTGCACGTGCCGATGGGCCCGCAGGAATCCTGGACGCGCGACGTCTTGTGGCTGCTCACGTTGTCACAGATCACGTGGATTTCCTGACCATCGGGCTGATGGGCCACGATGTCGGTCAGAAACGCCACGAACTGCTCGCTGGTATGGCGCGCCGCAGTCTTGCCTAGCACTTCGCAGGTGGCCGTGTTCAACGCGGCAAACAGGCTCAAGGTGCCGTTGCGCTTGTACTCGAATCCATGGCTTTCGGCACGCCCGGACGACAGCGGCAACATGCGGTCTTTGCGGTCCAATGCCTGGATCGCGGTCTTCTCGTCCACGCAGAACACCACCGCATGCGCCGGCGGGTTCAGGCACAAGCCAATGACGTCGGCCGCCTTGGTCTCGAAGTCCGGATCGTTGGAGATCATGCGCTGCGCCAGTCGATGGCGGCGCAGACCATGTTCGCGCCAGATACGTTGCACGGTCGAGACCGACACGTTGCCCAACTTCGCGGCCAACTTGTAACTACTCCAATGCGTGGAGCCGTCGGCTGGCTTGCGCTTGAGCGTGGTGTTCAACCACACGCGCCTCAAGCTTCTCCGGCACGCGGGGGGCTCTGCCGGGATGGCGTGCGTACAGGCCCGCCATTCGCTGGGCCAGAAACCGGCGCGACCAACGCGCGATAAAGCGCGGATCGGAACCGAGCCGCTGCATGATCGCGTCGCGCGATTCCCCGTCTTCGAGCATCAGGATCAACCTGGCCCGACGCACATCCGCCACACGCACAGTTTGGCTGCGCGTGGCTGCCAACAATTGCTCTCGTTCGACCTCGTCCAAGTTCATTTTTCCCATGCATCCATCATAAATGAATGGGGTGCTATTTCAAAGACGCGATGGACTAGTGCTCCGATGAATCGCTTCGGCAAGCCCGATGAGATCGCGGCAGCGATCGAGTTTCTGTTATCCGAAGACGCTGCGTTCATCACTGGTCAGACGCTTTTCGTCGACGGCGGTGCGTCCGTTGGTAGGTCGCTTGTCTAATGTCGTCAGTGCGAGCTCGCTTGCATAGGAGCCGGAGACCGGGCCATCGCGCAGACGTGATTTCGTTTTTCCAGTGGCGCGAGGGAAAGTCCCGCTAGTCTACTCCGTTGGCTCGTTTCCGGCTGGAACTGACTCGCCTAAAAGAGAGACAGCTTCTTCCGCCTGCTCATCCGGATGTGACAATGTTCCAACAGTTCGACGCCATTGCGCAGGAGTCATGCCCAGCTGCTCTGTAAATGCTCGCCGGAATGCGGCGACAGACTGATATCCGACAGTTTCAGCGACTACCTCCGTTTTCGTCACGGGATTCTTTAGAGCATTTGCCGCCAGACTCATTCGGACGGCTAGTAGCAAGTCATGGGCGGTACGTCCAAAACTTTGTTGGAACTGCCGCATGAACGTCGCGCGCGACATGTTGCAGCGTTGCGCGAGCTCGGGCACCGTCCACGGAGACGCAGGCTGATTGAAGATGGCAGAAATTGCCGGCGCTAACCTTGGATGCCCAGCAAGGCCCAGAAGGCCAGTAGGCGGTTGGTCCGACTCGCTCGCTAACCGCATGGTCAGAGCAAACAACATGGTCGACAGCGCATTGAGCATCGCATGTCCCCCAAGGCGATTTCCAAGCGATTCACCTCGCATCAGCTCCATAAGACTCGTGAGGCCCGCCCGCGTACCGCCTCCCGGTTCAGACGCCGCTGCGCTAACAATAAGCGCTGTCGGTAGAAAGTCCCGCGCCAGTCGATCATGTGGAGGTGTGATGAAGAAGTGGCCGCAGAGCATGTCGAGCCGTTCCCCTAGGCCGTCGTTTTCGCTGACCGTAACGTTGACGTCATTTCGCACGCGTGCAGGTGCCGCCAGTCTGCCGCTGCCGTCATGGAGCATGTGTGCCGAACCATGAGGCAATAGAACGATGTCACCGGCCCGAAGGGCGATTGGCGAGGTGCTGGATGGGCCTTCGAGAATCGCCGAGCCGTTGAGCACAACATGGTAAGGAATCTCGCCCAGTTTGGACTGCTCGTAGACGATGCGCCATGGCGATCCGTAGGCACATCGGACGTCGAGTTGACCTGTGACAGTCATGATTTCGAGCAGTCTGCTCAGCCAATCTTTAGGAGGGGACATGATTCCGCGATAGTGATACTTTGGAGCATTCTATTGAGTCAGTGGCCGCGCTTATTGCGGCAGGATCCAGCGCGGTCCATACAGTTTTCGCGCGCTATGGCATAGCGCACGGCCTCACGAAGCTCGATCCCACGCTTCTTCGCTTCGGCGCTGGCGGCGTGATCATGCTGCCGATTCTCGCGTACTACCTACATTCGGATCGCGAAAAACTCTCTCTCTCTCTCTCTCTCTCTCTCTCAATTGAGACCTCTGGCTTGCCCTCTTAGTTCTGATAGGTCCTGTGTCGGCTCTGCTATTTTTCACTGGCTTGAGGATTGCGCCCTCAGTTCATGCGGCGGCCATGCCCGCTTCTGCCGGGTCGATAGTCTGTGCGCTTGGTGCAAAGCGAGTATGGGGAACGAAACTCATCCCGCGTAAGGTCTTTCCGATACGCCTTGTGCTGTGCGGACTTGGCGTTCTCGCTGCCACAGTTGACGCCGGGTGGACAATAGAGGCGTTGCTTGGCGATACGTTGTTCATACTCGCTGGAAGTATGTCCGCTTGCGCTAGCCTGATGACGCAACAGCGCAACGTGCCATCAATTTGGCGCTGCCTGTGATATACCCAAGTATGCTGTTCACGTACGCTCCCTTACACCTCCTCCTGGCTAGTCTAGCAGGGTGCTGAAGTACTCGCTGCACACGGGCAGAGCTTCCCGCTGCGCAGCTCGTATGCCCGGCATTTTTCACAATCCGGAAGCCAGCCGCCATTTCATCGGTTTTCCAGCGGTTTGGCGCCCGTTTTCGGCTCACTCGCCAAGCATTACTGTCACTGCGGACGGATTTGTCCCAGCGAACGCATCCGCACGAGGTTGTAGGCGGCCATGCTCAGCACGAACATCTGGTCGACTTTCTTTAGGCCGCGCACCATCACCTGACGCATGCGCCCCACAGTCTTGACCCAACCGAAGCCTTGTTCGATCAGCTTGCGCTTCTGTTGTGAGATGGCATAGCCGGTACTGCGCGCAATCTCGTCCGGTACTGCCGAGCGTCGCCCTGAGGTGCTTTTCGCCACGTGCGGCGTGACCTTCATCTGCAGGCAGGCTTAGATGAATTCCTCGGCATCGTAGGCCTTATCGGCGCCCACTGTAACCTCTGTGCCCGGATCGTTAGCGACCTGTCGTGCGTCGTTGAGCATGGCCTTGGCGGCCTCGCGCTCAGCATATCCGTCGGCATGAGTCACCACCGCGCTAACCACCAGGCCATGGCCGTTGTCGCTCAAGGTGTGGCCCATGTAGCGCAACTCACTGGCGGTCTTGCCCTTGCGATAGAGCTTGGCGTCCGGATCAGTCTTGGACTGATGCGTCTCGTTGCGGCGCTTCTCTCCTTGGAAGCCGCCGGTGCCACCGTTGTCGCTGTCACCGACATCCTTGCGCACGAAGCTCTTGTGGCCGGCCCACGCCTGAATCATCGTGCCATCCACGCTGAAGTGCTCGCCCGGCAGCCAGTTGCGCTTGTGCGCGATGGCCAGCACCTCGTTGAAGAACGCGATCACGGCATCGTGCTGGATCAGCGGTGCGCGGTTCTTGGTGAACACCGTCGGCACCCAGACTGCGTCATCCATCGACAGGGGGATGAACCAGCGGAACAGCAGGTTGTATTGCGTTTGTTCCATCAGTTGGCGCTCGGAGCGGATGCTGTACAGCACCTGCAGCAGCATCGCGCGCAGCAGTTTCTCTGGCGCAATGCTCGGGCGACCGCCCTTGATGTCAGCTTCATGCATGTCGGCGAACAGCCGGTCCATCTTCGCCAGGACTTCGTTGACCATGGCGCGGATCGGGCGCAACGGATGCGATTGCGGCACGAAATCTTCCAATCGGCGCATAGTGAACAAGCTTTCGGTGAAGGTGTCGGAGCCGCGCATGAATCTCAGATGGAGTGGTATCGGTTAATCAACGCTTCGGCAGGCTACCGCGCTGACGTGATTGGCCGGTATTTCTGCAGCCTGCCAGGTGCGTAGCCTGCGCAAGCTCGCATTCCCCGACCTGCCGTTAGGCAGCGCTTCTAGCAAGTTATTGCGCAACTCGGGACAAGCCTAGCGCTCCGCGGGAGCCCTTCCACAAGCCTCGTGTCAAGTGATGTTGGAACAACGGGAGCCGCTCTTCCGGGCCCGCATTGAAGGCAACATATACCGTGTAGGACTTGCAGTTCCCGGCGTAGGCACGGCCAAGGCGCCAAGTCGCCAAGTCGCCAAGTCGCATGATACTTTCGAGCAGCATATTGATCAGCCAGAGTCTCAACAAGCTCGCGCGAAGGCCATACAGTACAACTCACCAACAACCACTCCTTGAAGTTACAGATGACCAGACATCATCGAGGTATCCAAAATCCTCTTGGCAAAGCTATACGCCTTATGGCCGCCGCCGCGCTGACTGCACTAAGCTCGGCATCATTCGCTGTTCAAACGGTTGAGGTAGATCCGAGCCCGCAAACTTCCTCCGCCGGCAAGCTTTTCGGCGAACGAGCGCTTTCCGTCGATGGTGCGCGCACGGTCCAAGTTACTCCGCAAACCAGAGCAATTGCAGTACACGCCGGAGAAAAGGTCCGTTTCGACTTCGGATCTACGTCGGCGGGTTGGGCCTTCGCGGCCCGCCCGGGAAACCTTGCTGTAGAACTACTCAGTCTGTTCCCTGATATCCCTGCAGCAAGTGGTATTTGGATTCATCAGAACGGCTCCAATGTATTTGCAGGTCACTGACAATAATGGAAGGTTGACTAGTAAACGACTCTCCCTTCCCATTCATTGCAAAAGTACAGCAAGTATAGCGTGTGCGATTCCAGAACCAAATCACTCGAGGTTCAACCGGCGGAGTCCCATGACGACGTCGCTCAAGGGCCGCGGCAGATATCCACTCGCCGGTCTCCGGCCAAATCGTTTCCACCAACATGAAATTGCTCGCCGACCCGGGCCAAGTGAATTCGGAACCGTACGGCATGTGGCTTTTCCGGGTAAAGCCTTCGCAAGAGGCGGAACTCGACGAGCTATTGAGTGCGCAAGCCTACGCTGAAGCAATCGGCAACTTGATTCGCCTCGATCAGAATTCACTTTGCCGGGCGAAAGGAATAGTAGATGGATCTCTCTTTGGTTGAGGCTTTCGTTCGGGTCGCTGAGGCGAAAAGCTTCACCGGAGCCGCCCGGACAACGGGGCTGACAAGTTCTGGAGTAAGCCGAGCAGTCAGCCGGCTCGAGGCGCAAACCGGCGTTGTGCTACTCAATCGTTCGACGCGAAATGTCGGACTTACTACTGAAGGCGCAGCATTCTTTGAGCGCTGTCGCGGCATTCTCGCGGACCTAAAGATGGCAGAAGCGGAACTGCTGGAATCCGCAAATGGTCCGAACGGAAAATTGAGAATTACGGCCCCGGTCGGTTATGGGAGATCTGTATTGATTCCGATGATGCCACTTTTCCAGCGACGCCACCCAAAGATAGTAGTGGAGACGAGCCTGTCAGACGAGATCGTGGACCTTGTGGATGACGGCTTCGACCTGGCAATCAGAGTGGGGGAGTCAATTCCTCCTAAGCTGACATCCTGTCGCCTTGGCATTGCGAGGTGGATCGCTTGCGCCAGTCCCGGCTATCTTCGCGAGCGCGGCCTCCCGCAGCAGCCTGACGATCTAATAGACCATGATTGCGTCGCATACTTTTCTCCTAGCAGCGGGCGCTTTCATGACTGGCAATTCTCACATGGCGACAGGATCTCGGCCCTGAAGATTGGGGACATTGCGCGACATGTCGTTGACCACTGCGATGTGCTCGTGGACGCTGCGTTGTCCGGGGCGGGTGTCGTCTATTTGCACAATTATGTTGTTGAACGCCATCTAAACAGCGGCGCTCTCGTGAGGGTCCTCGCGGACTTCAAGACTCCTGTCCGGTCAATTCACGCTCTTTACCCGGCCGCGCGCGGCCTATCGCCAAAGATTGGCGCATTCATTGATCATGCGCTCAGCAGCATCGAATCACCTGCTACTCGAAAGATCGTGGTTGCGTAGGACCGCACCGGTAATTTCGGACATGCTTGTTCCCATGAGAGGGGAATCCTGGTTTCGGTTCGCGTAGTTTCTGCTGGCGGCGTCATTGGCCGTTGGGGTGGAACGAACTATAGGAGCGCCCCCGTGCGCCGATAAGCCTGCACGGGAAACCATGAATTGATACGCAACGGAACGACTAGGCCATGCGCGGTGATCGCGCTCCGAAGATACCCGCTTGACAGTCATTCCAAGAGCATACCAAGGTGTCAGCCGAGTTTATCAACCGACAGACTATTATGGCCGGACGGCATCCGTACCATCCATAGCATGCTGTCACCACAGCTGACGTAGCGGAGCGGGCCCATGGCGATGACATCCACAACCGGAGACTCCCAAATGAAGAAAGCCCTCGACGGCGCAATTGCCGCCGATCTGTTCTCCCCACTCAGGCTCGGCCCCTACGCGCTGCCGAACCGCATGGTGATGGCACCGCTGACCCTCAGCCATGCGGATGACGATGACGTACCAAGCGACCTGGCGACCACCTACTACGCGCGACGCGCCAGCGCAGGGCTGATCATCACCGAGGCCACGCATGTTTCGCAGCAAGGCAAGGGCTACATGGGCACACCCGGCATCTACAGCGAAGCGCAGGTCCGCCAGTGGCGGCGCATAACCGATGCCGTGCACGCCGCCGGTGGTCGAATCTTTGCGCAAATCTGGCACGTGGGTCGCGTATCGCACCCGCGGCTGCAGCCGGGCCACGCCCTGCCCGTCGCGCCCTCCGCCGTTCGTCCTGACGGGCGCCTCTACGTCAACGATGGATTTGTACCGCTGGAAACGCCCCGCGCACTCGAAACCAACGAGATCCCGGGCATCATTGAACAGTTCCGCGACGGTGCGCGTAATGCCTTGCGCGCGGGTTTCCAGGGTGTCGAGATCCACGCCGCCAACGGTTACCTGCTGGACCAGTTCCTGCGCGACAAGACCAACCATCGCACCGATGCCTATGGCGGATCGATCGAGAACCGCGCGCGTCTGCTGCTGGAGGTCACGCGGGCCGTCATCGACATCTGGGGCCGCGATCGCGTCGGTGTTCGCATCTCGCCGCTGGCGACCTTCAACGATATCGCTGACAGCGATCCCGAATCGCTGTTCACATATGTCGCCCAGCAAGTCGGCGCGCTGCGCGTGGCGTATCTGCACGTGGTTGAAGGCGCTCGGGGTGCCAAGCGCGAAGTGCCTGGCGGGTTCGATCCGCGACGCCTGCGGCTCGCGTTCAACGGCGTCTATATCGCCAACAATTGCTATGGCTACCACGATGGCATGTCGGCGATTGACGGCGGCCACGCCGACCTCGTGTCCTATGGCCGGCTTTTCCTGTCGAACCCGGACCTTGTCGAGCGATTTCGCACCGGTGCAGCACTCAATCCTCCCGATCAGGAAACGTTCCATGGTGGCGGCGCCAACGGCTACACCGATTACCCGACACTGGCCCAGCACATTGCCTGATCAACGGCACACGCACTTGCAATGCACCGAACATGATCGAACTCGTCGTCACGCGATGTTCCGCCGGCAGCGCCGAGATGGAAATCTCGTGCGCCGACGGCGGTCCCGATGATCAACTGCTGCGCTTCATTCGCGCCAAGGCCAGCGTCGAGAACCTTGCTGCCGATGAACGCCATCGTCAGCAGTTCCTGCCATTTCGACACCGGCATCGCTCACCTGGCCTGGCGGGTGCAGTGGCGACAGTGGGCGCACCACATCCCCCTGATTCGTGCCACCTTCGCGGTGGCCGAGCTCAACTATGTCTACAGCGCGCGCCGTCCCGCGGACGTGCCCGCTGCGAGGAGGCTTCCATGAGTACCCAGTCCGTTGTCCGCTGCCTCGTGTCCGTACCCAGCGCCGATTGCCTGTCTGAACTCGCATCGCGGTGCCGCACGGTATGGACCAGCCTGCTCAATCCGTACTCGCATGCCTACGATGACCTGGTCTGCTGCGCAGGTGGCGGAGAATCCGTCGGCAAGCTGGCCGACATCCAACTGACGATTCTGCCGGTGGGTTCCGGTGCATCGCATGGCCAGACGCTGGAGCTGGTTGCCTCTCCGGAGGTTGGCTGCCACGTGGCACCGAGCCTGCTCGAAACCATCCTGTCTGCCGTGCTGATGCCGCACGTCCAGGCGCTTGTGGCCTTCGATGTGTACTGGACTACGATCCAGGGGTTTCTACCCGATTCCTCCTTATCCGGCCACATGGCCACCATGGAGCTTTCATGAAACTCGATCAGATCTTCTATACCGCTTACGCCACAGCCACCGGCGGACGAGACGGCACCGTCGTGACATCCGACGGACTCCTGACAGGCAATGGATTGTGGCCCATCAGATCTACGTGTGGCCCCGTGACACGCCGCACTTATAAACCAACGGTTCAGCAGCCCGGCCGGTACTCATCCGCTTGCCCTGCAATATTGTCCGAATTCTGAAGCGACCCCATACCGCCCAAATCGCTCAGACGCTGACGAAACGCGTTAGCCACCCCGTAGCCGGCATCGGCCAACACGCAATACTTGGGCGCGCCAGCAGACAACAGCGATTCGATCTGTCGCAATTGCGATCTCAGTCTTGGTTGCAAACCTCACCTCAGGGGAATTCCTTTACCTCAGCGGGAATTCCCGCTTTGTGCCGCCGCTCGTCATCTCCCGCCCACTCCCGCGGAAGATAGAGTTGGTAGGCTACTGGGACACTCGCCTGCTCACAGACCAAAGAAATGCTGAACGGGGGAGCGCCGCTATCGCTTGAGCCGAATGAGCATTCGTTTGAGTCCATCGAGAATTCAAATTTTATTTAGCAGCGCCTAAAGTACTTACATGCGATGCAGCCTGATCGCGCTTCGGCACCGCTTACAGTCATGGACGCAACGAACGGAAGTCTATCCAAGCACCGTGATGACCGCGAGGCCTGTTTTCCTCACGTTTCACACTTCGGGACCAAAACACCATGAAAGCCACTATCATTCGCGCTATCCTTTCCTCTGTCATTCTCTCTGCAGGCGCACTGACTGCCGTGCAAGCGCAGGCACAAGGCCCGAAAGACAGTCCGCTTGACGGCGACAAGTACGGCTACGTCTTCCGCCAGGCCAAATTCGATGCCTTTACAGAGGGCGCCCACGGTATCAAGCGACCGGATCCTTACACAGATGGAGCCAACATCCATAGCCCGCGGGACCCGTTCACAGACGGCGCCCGCGCGAGCGGCGCTTCGCAGATCGCCGGCAAGGACCGCACGGGGGTTTCCGCGCCCCCGGAACACAGCGCAAATGCTGACACTACCGTCGCGGTCTGACGTTCAACCTTCACCCATCAGGGTCTGGGCTCACTAGCTTTTTCTCGTATCCCCGACTTCGCCATGAAGCTTATGGCCAATGTCGGGGATATTCGGTACTCCGACAAGCATGAACTGAGGCTCGACCAATGGCGTCAGCATCCTTTCTGATTGCCGCCGCTGCGGTCGGCTTAATGGGTTTTGCGAACCAGCGTGGTGGCACCTGTACGGTTTCCGCGATTGAAGAATTCGTGGCTACCCGACGTGTGAGTCAATTGGCCGCGCTAGTCGAAGCGTCGCTCTGGGTTGGCGGTGGCCTTGTCCTTCTGAACGCATTCGGCGTGCTTCCCGCGATGCCAGTAGGCTACGCGGCAGGAGCGCTAACCATCGTAGGGGGCGTTCTGTTCGGCGCGGGTGCGTTTGTGAACCGGGCTTGCGAATTTGGCACCGTCGCGCGCCTGGGCAAGGGAGAATTGGCCTATCTTTTCACGCCGGTTGGCTTCTACCTAGGTAGTCTTGCTGCAGCGTACCTACCCACACCGCAGCAGTTGGCGCGGGACTCCATCGTTCTGGCCGCATCGAGCTGGCTGGCAGTCCTGGTCGTCGCGCTTGTTGCGATCAGGCTCTCTGTGCATGCCCTAAGAATTCACCGAAGCAATCGGTCCACACTGGATCATATCTGGTCGCCGCATGTCGCCACGACGGTCATCGGTGTCACTTTCCTCGTAGCCTTGATGGCGGCGGGGAATTGGACTTACACTGAACTCCTCAGCGACTTGGCACGTGGCGCCGAACTCGCCTTGCCTTCGAGGCTGCTCCTGTACATCACGCTGCTCGGAGGCGCAGTACTCGGCGGCTGCACCGCGGGGCGGATCCAGTTCGTCGTCCCGAGTGTAAGCGGTCTTGTTCGTTGTCTCTTCGGCGGTGTAATGATGGGAATCGGCGGAACGTTGATTCCCGGAGGCAATACCGGGTTGGTGCTGGTCGGTATGCCTTTGCTTTGGCCCCACGCTTGGCTAGCCTTTGCCAGTATCTGCATCACCATCTACTTTGCTATACGCATCACCCGTTTCGCCGGCGCCACGGCGCTCCGTACGCGCATCGGATCTCGAGTTCGCCGGTAATGGTGATCATCTGAGAGTCAGGCCAAACGCTGTGCGATCATCACCACCGCGAAAGGATTGAGCATTCTTCATGGTCGCAAATCCCGGAAGAAGTGCGACGTACCCATCCGCTGGTGCGCAAGGCGCAGCAAGTCGCCGACGGCAGTGCAGTCAACGTGGTGCACTTGATCAACAAGAACAAATTCCCACTAGCTGCGAACATCTACTTGAATGAGATTGACTGGATGTTCGACGAGATTCGACGCAAGACGGCACAAGGCCCTTACGAGGCCGTGAACTATCACCGCTTTGCTGACGATATCGTTGACCACTCTCAGTATCCTTGCTGGCGATCCTCACCAGCATCACGAACCGGGTCTGAAGTTCGACGAGAGGTTGCAATCTGGCTGTTGGCGCTGCCGAACAGTAGGTCACCTTCCCAGTGCCCGGGTATCGCGCGATCCTCAGCCGTGGCAGGGCGTTCACTGATCGATACGGCGTCACAGATGTTCCGGCGGTCGTCAGTCTTCATTGTGTAATGGCGCGACCGACGCATGGCTCGAGAACGCCGTAGGTGTTCCAGAAGTTGCCACCATTTCGCCTGATCTCCCGGCTGATGGTAGATGGAGCCCGCCCGAGCCGGGCTGCAACTGAACGGATCGAGCGGCCAGCAATCACTGAGCGCGAGATCTCCTCTCGTTCGGCAAGCTTCAACGCCAGCCTGGAGCGGTGTCGTTGTGCTGGCTGTATTCCGCCTGTTTCCGCCAGGATTCCCTGTACCGACGAGTGGTTCCGATCGAACAGCCGGGCAATCTGATGAAGCGTTTCACCCTTCCGCCAGCGCTCCCACATCAACGCCTTCTGGGTTTCCGTGTATTAGATCCGCCGCCTTTGTTTCATTTGCAACACCCCCGCCCACACAGCCTTTGGTGTGTTGCATCCACCGGTTGATTCCACAATGCTCAACAGTGAGATTCGTTCGTTGAGCCAACCGCGCGCGGCGCTGCTGGCCTTCGGCGTGGCCGCGCTGGCGTATAACGTGCTGAGCGTGATTGCGACTACGGTGAGAATCCGCCATGAACTGGATACCAGTGATATCGAACTCTCGCCGTATTACCTGGCCAGCGAAATCCGGGCAACTTATGCCGGCATGATGATCGCAGTGCCGCCCGAGGTGTGGCAGGCCTATGACCTCCTCACCCCAGCTCAGCTCGGTCGCGAGTTGATACGCACGTTGATCCTCGCGCGATGCGCAAACATACGCGGGGACCGAAAGCGCCTAGGAAGAAAGGCTATGTGGCCAGATGCGTAGCACGGCGGCATGTTTCTACCGCCCGTGTCATCAAGGCTGGAGGTGTCGTTTAATCGCCTTGAAAGGGTTGCACATAGGGGCGCCACGCGTCTTTATCGTCGGCCGCCGGCGGCAAGGTTGTGCTGGAGTCTCTCGAAATAGTGCGCTGCGCCCTTCCGCCCTTCAGCGGGATGCCGGATGCATGTGCAAAGTATCTTCGTCCGCCTGAGGCGCACCTCAGGCGGCAGGTTGCCTGGACAGGGCGATGGCGCGGTGACCATCTCTGGCACAAGATCTAGGTAGTAGTTGGCCGGATCGGTCATGCGATCGATGGTGGCGCGGTCGGAGTGGGGCGTGACCTCGGGCAGTGCAACGAGCGCGTCGGCCAGCGTGCCGCCGTGCTCGTTGATGGTGCGGCAGGCGTCGTAGACCACGTCAGGCGCCTGCTAGCCCCAGTGCACGTGGCGCCCGGCCTCGCCCCACATCGCCACAAGCTGGTGCACCAGCGGCTGGATCGGAAAGCCGACAATGTCGGTTTCCTCGCGCACGTGGTCGAAGTCGAAGTAAGAACGGCCGACCGCAACAGAGGTTGCGGGACGGCGGCAAGGTCGGTGCGAAGCCGGCATGGTGCAGTACTTCGGCAGCGGCATGGGCGATCTCCGCATAGAAATGTTCGGCGAAGGTGTCCACCCACAAGACCACGCGCGGGAGGCTCTTGCCCGTATCGGCCTTCGCGCTCGCCGAACTGCCAGCCTCAAAGCTCTTGCGGAACGGTGTGGGAGCAAGTGCCGGCAACTCCCGGCTGGAGGCCACGCCCGTCACGCGATTCGCGATGGCGCGCAAGACCGGACGTCTGTGTGAAGAAATTGGCAAGCCGGGGCAAGCGTGCGGCAATTGGCGTCCAATCGCCGATCCTTCCCATGAATAACGGCCTGCCTGGGGCGGCGGCGGCCTTCGTAGTAGTGCGACAGGAATTCAGCCTTGTAGGCTGCCATGTCGACGTGCGTAGGGCAGTCGCTACGGCATCCCTTGCAGGAGAGGCACGTATCCAACGCCTCCTTCACCGCCTCGCTCTTCCACCCGTCGGCGATCACCTCACCGTGCAGCATCTCCCAGAACAGCCGCGAGCGGCCGCGCATCGAGTAGCGCTCCTCGCGGGTCACGCGATAGCTGGTGCACATGGTGTTGCCCTTCTACGTGCGGCATCGCCCCATGCCGACGCAGCGCTCCACCGCCCCACTGCATGCTGTCACCCTCGGCGCTGCGCAAGGCCAGCTTGGTCTGCAACGTCACGATCTTGTACTCGGGGCCCGCGCGCAGGTTCTCGTCCATCCGGTTGGCATGCACGACCTTGCCCGGGTTCAGGCGATTGTACGGATCCCAGATGGCCTTGAAGCGTTCCATGGCTGCCATCAGCTCGGGGCCGAACATGATGGGCAGGAACTCGGCCTTGGCTTGTCCGTCGCCGTGCTCGCCCGACAGCGAGCCGCCGTATTGCACGACCAGCTCGTCCGCTTCGCGGGTAATAGCGCGCCACTGCGCGATGCCTTCATTGCTCGACAACCGGAAGGTGATGCGCGAATGGACGCATCCATGACCAAAATGTCCGAACAGCGAAGTCTTGTAGCCGTAGCGGTCCACCAGCGCCTGGAACGCGCGCAGATAGTCTCCCAGCCGCGCGGGAACGCTTGACGTCCTGTGATGGCCCCAATCCGAGGATGCCGTCATAGCTTGGCGGCCGCATCCCGAAGTGCTGTCCGCAGGCCCTCTTCCACGACCGGATGATAGAACGGGATCGCAAGCATCTGCGCTATGGTCAGACCCTGCTGGTACGACCATGCCAGCAGGTGCGCGATATTCTCGGCGCGCGGCCCGGTCCATTCGGCACCGAGGAAGTGGCCAGTAGCCTTATCTGCATAGACGTGCATCAGACCGCGGTTCTTCACCATCACGCGGCTGCGCCCCTGGTCCTCGAAGCTGACCTCTCCTGTGACAAACGTGTCCATGTTCAGGGCAGCGTAGCGCAGGCCAACCATGGCGATCTGCGGGTCCGAGAACACGATTGCCAGCGGCGCGCGGCGCATAAGCGGCTTCACAGCCGGCCACGCAGCGGCGTTCTCGCCGGCAAGCCTTCCTTCGTCGGCCGCCTCGTGCAGCAGCGGAAGGACATTGTTGGCATCGCCCGCAATGAATATGGGCGCATCGCCCCACTGCAACGTTTCAGGATCATAGAGCGGAACGCCGCGCGCATCGAGCGCCAGGCCCGTGCGATCGAGGGCCAGTCCTTTCAGATTGGGCTGTCGTCCGGTGGCGGCCAGCACGTACTCGAAGCGCTCGGTCAGGGTACTGCCGTCTCGGTGGACATAGGTGATCACCGCTTCGTCGCCCTCTCGCCGCATGTCCATGACGCGCGCGCCAGGATCCAGATAGAACTCCCTGTTGAAGCTCCGTTCGGCATAGGCCCGGACCTCAGGATCCGTCAGCGCGGCCAGCGAACCGCTCTGGCCGAACACACGAACCCGCACGCCAAGCCGTGACAGCGCCTGCCCCAATTCCAGCCCGATCACGCCCGGGCCGAACACGGCCACGCTAGCAGGCAAGTCTTCCCATGCGAAGACGTCGTCGTTGACGATCAGCCGATCCCCAAACACCTTGAACTGCGGTGTCACGACTGGACTTGACCCGGTGGCGATCACCACCCGGCTTGCGCGCACCACAGTATGATCGTCCACCTGCAAGACCGAGTTGTCGACAAAGGCAGCGTAACCACGGATGCGATCTGCCTCCGGGATATTCTCCACGCCCTGCACGACAAAGCCGACAAAGCGGTCGCGTTCGCGGCGTACGCGAGCCATGACCTCGCGACCGTCAATGCGGACGCCTCCGTCCACATGCACACCGAATTCGGCTGTGTGCCGTGCCTCGTGCGCAACCTCCGCCGCGGCGATCAACAGCTTCGACGGCATGCAGCCCACGCGGGCACAGGTGGTCCCATACGCGCCGCCTTCGATCACAACTGCACGCTTTCCTGCCGCGACGGCGGCGCGATATGCCGCGAGTCCCGCGGTACCGGCACCAATGACCGCAACATCGGTTTGAATCGTCTTCATAGTGTCTGAATAGAGAAGGACGCCATCCGTCCGTTGCATCCAGTGTATGTACGACCCTCTCCGCCATTGATGCCTGAATGCTCATGAATTTGCCCGTCCGGCTCATCTCCGCACCAGCACAATGCGGATCGAAGTAGCATAGAATGATGCACATTATTGCCAGAACGTCTCAACGGTACCGCGACCATGGATACGCTTAGCGCGCTGGTACAAATGCTCGCCCCCTCGGGGACGGTCGATCTTCGATGCCGTATTGCAGCGCCGTGGACCGCTGCGCAAAGCGCGGCTCCGGCAGGCCATATCCCCTACCATGTCATCCTGCAGGGAGAGGCGCACATTGATCGTGCCGGCGGTCCCATTCGCCTTCGGCCCGGCGATATCGTTTCGTTTCCGCACGGTGCAGCGCACTACATTCACTTCAGTGGCGGGGCCCGCGGCCGGGCCGCGGTAGCCCGCACAGAAACGAGCTTCAATGGGGTCCTCAACGAGGTAACGCTGGCGGCGGATGCTGCCCTTCTTGAACCGAGCCTCGACATGCTTTGCGGAACGTTCGTGTTGGGCGCGCCCGGTATGGCGCTCCTGCGCACATTGCCCGGCGTCATGAAAGTCGGTACATCGGACGAGAACGACAGTGGATGGCTGCGCAGCCTGATCGCCATGATCCGTGCAGAAGCAGAGGTGCCCCAGCCGGGGGGCGCGGCCATCATCACGGAGTTATCCACGGCGCTGTTTACGATTCTGCTTCGCACGGTCATCGCCAGGGGCGGGCTATCGCAAAGCGTGCTTGCGCTGATGGCGGACGCCCGCGTGTCCAAGGCCATTCATGCCGTCATTACTGCACCTGAGCAGTCATGGACGATAGATAAGCTGGCGGCTATCGCCAGCATGTCGAGGCCAACGCTGGCGCGGCGCTTCGCTGATCTGGGCGGCATGACACCGCTGGAGTTCGTGACACGCCTGCGCATGGAGCGCGCCGCCAGCATGCTGGCGGATGGAAGACTCCCGATTGCGAACGTGGGAGAGGCGTGTGGATACAGTTCCCCGGCGGCGTTTTCGCGGATCTTCAAACAGCAGTTTGGCGTTGTGCCACGCGTTTACCGTCAGCAATCCGAGCGAGCCGTGGGACGGTAGCGGACCCGTGCATTCACCACCACAGGACGCGTCGTCCCAACATCGCCCCCAGCAGCGCGGTCAGGCAGATACCGATCGAATACCATACCGCAACGAACACTGCGGAGCCTTCCGGGCACGCCAGCGCATAGCCGAAGGCCCCCACGCAACCGGCCAGGAGTCCCGCAGCAAATCCAGCCCCCCGCAACCGGGTGGGTGCCAGGCCGCGGACCGCCCAGAGCGTGCCAGCCAATGCGGGCAGTGAGAAGCCCAGCACCATGATCGGGCACTCGAACCAGGTCTTGCCGAGCACCGCTGCAACCCGCTCCCCGTGGGGCGTTGCCAATACCGAGTTCAGGCCAAGGAACGCCATGGCGCAGACCACCAGCAACAATGCTAGACAAGGTGCGGCTATCCGAGGTAGTGGCCGGGCAAGCCGGGCCGTCAGCCATCCCGCGGCAATCGCGAGCGCCGATGCGTATATGAGTTTGATCCACGGCGCAGCGGCTGCGAACATCGGACCTTCCACGGGTCCCAGTAAGACAAGTGCCAGCGCGCAGCTGAATAGCAGCCCCAGGGCAACGGCCGGAACCAGCCGCCGGGCGGCGACAACGACCGGCGCGGGACCGGCATCACGGGCAAGCATTTCGATCAGCGCTTCAGTTTTCATTGGACTCACCTTTGACCAGTGCGGCCAGTCGCTTGAGGCCGCGGTGCACTTGAACCTTGATCGCCGATTCGGACGCGCCGGTCCGCTTTGCCGCCTCGGCCACCGACATCCCCTCGACCTTCGTCAGAAGGATGGCCTCACGCTGGGGGAGCGACAGCTCCTGGAGCAATTTTTCGAGGTCCCGTCGCGCCTCGCCCTCTTGCGGGGGGGCGGCAAGATCGGCCTCGTCCACGTCATCCAGGGTGTCATGCAGATCCTCTCGCCTGCCACGCCGACGCCAGAGGTCCGCCAGCTTGTGGCGCGCGATCGCCAGGACCCACGCACCGACCGGAAATGACGGGTCATAGGTGCCGCGCTGCAGATGCAGTGCAAGTAGCGTTTCCTGCACCAGGTCCTCTACGTCATCCGGCACGCCTTTCATGCGGAAACGCAGATAGCAGCGCAGTCGGTCGGCAATACGCTCCAACGCGTCCCGATAGGCTGCCTCGTCTCCTGCCTGAGCGCGCAGCCACAGCGGCTTCACGCCGGATTCGAAAGCGTTCTGCGTAACCTCATCAGGCATTTCGGCGGCGCCCTCGCTTTGGTTACATCGGCCCGAGTCGGTACCGGCAACCCGTTGATAGGAAGAAACGCCCATGATAGTGGGAATCGCCATCGCGCTGGTGCCACTCATGAAACGATTGCGCCGTTGCGGATCAGGGTGGCCAGTGCAGTTGCCAGATCGAGGCCGGATGCGCCCCCTGCCAACTCGCTCATTGTCCGACCGTTTCCGATGGCCTCGATGACGCCCGCTGTCGGCACGGGAACCGGCAATACAGTCACCGTCTCGTCCTGACGCATGACAATCGCCGCCTCCTCTGATTCCAGCACGATTGCGCCAAAAGCCGAATCCTCTTCAGTCTGATGCGCCGACCACACGGAAACCACAGCGTAAGGCGAACGCATCAACGTCAGTGAGGGATGCAGCGTGAGGCGCAGATTCGCCAGCCCGACAGGATCCCTGAGCGCCGCCCCCAGCATGTCGGTCGCCAGTGGTTCCGCGTCCGCCGCATGGAGCGCACGCAAGCGCGCCCACTCCAGGCGCGCCATGTCGGCAAGGTAAGGGAGCGACATCGCGGGGTGGAATCCGGCGATCCAGGCGCCGAAGCCGCTGCCGTACTCCGCCATCACTGGTGACCGCGGGGGATGCTGCTGGGCGAAGTGCCACGCCATGGCACGAAAGAACGCCTCCCCGACAAGTTGCTGCACAACCGGAAAGCCCGAGGCCAGGGCATCGACGAACGAAACGATGACGTTGTTCCGATAGACGGCGAAGCGGCTGTCCGCCGCAGGCCCTTTCCACACCGAGGCGTCGCCCGGCATGCTCAGCGAAGGGGCAAGCAGGGCCTCCGCCATCTCGCGTTGCGACGGATACATTGGCGCGCCGTTCATGCCGTCCGCCTCGACAATGACGGTGTACCGGGGCCCTGCCTCTCGCAACCGGCTTGCACCAAACGCGCCCGGGCCGCTTCATCCTCCAGTACACACAAGGATGGCACGTCGTTGTCACGCTCGATGAGCGTAGGCACCGGGCCCAGTCGCCCCATCGTGTATTGGTACAGGCGCCACACGTCGTCGTCCACGGCGCAGCCATGGGAATCAATCAGCAATCGCCCGCCGGCCGCATCACGATCCTCGGCGAAACCGGCAAGATGCACCTCGCAGATCGCCTCTGCGGTTAACGCGTGGATCAACCCACGCGGATCGCGGTGGTGATTGACCGCGCCGACATAGGCGTTGTTGACGTCAAGCAATAGCCCGCAGCCAGTTCGGTCCACGACCTTGGCGAGAAACTCTCCTTCGCTCATCGACGAGCATTGGTATTCGAGGTACGTGGCGGGGTTCTCAAGAAGCATGCGACGCCCCAGACGATGCTGGACGTGATCGACATGCTCGCACACGCGCTGCAGTGTCCTGTCGTCATACGGCAGTGGCAGCAAGTCGTTGAGCCAGATCCCGCCGTGGGATGACCACGCCAGGTGTTCGGAGAACCAGCGTGGCTGAAAGCGGTCCAGCAAGCTCGCCAACCGCTCCAGATGGCCTTCATCAAGCGGGTCCTCTCCCCCGATGGAAAGGCCCACACCATGAATGGACAGCGGCCAGCGCTCCCGTACCTGTTCCAGGTGCTTCAGGAAAGGACCACCGGCCACCATGTAATTCTCGGCGTGCACCTCGAAGAAGTCGACCGCCGCCCCCCGCCGGAGTACCTCACTGACGTGGGCAGCCTTCAGGCCGATACCAGCCGTTGGCGCGCAGCCACGGTTGGCGCTGGCTCTCATGATGCAGGACGGCGGAGTTTGGGATCGACAGGCGGCGGGGAACACGCCTGGAATCAGGACTTTTCCTGGAACGGCTGCAGTTGACCAAATCCGGTTTCGGATGTCTTCGAGGCAATCTTGAGGCAGGTGCCTTTGGGAACCACCTTGTAGGCGTTGCCCTGGTGGTCGCGCTTCGAGGAACCGGCACACGTCGTGCCAGGTCCCGCAGCGCAATCATTCATGCCCTTCTTCGCGACGCCGAAGCATGCCTCCTTGTCGGCGGGTTGTGCATTGGCAGGCGAACTGGACAGCGTCAGTGCCATACCGAGGGCGAGCGCGAGTGCTGCGACGGAGGTCGGGTGAGTGGTGTTCGACATGGGTGGCCTCTTATTCAGTTGGTCAGGTGCTTCAGGGTGGCGCGGTCGCATGGTGACCGATCGACACGCCCCACCAATTCGCTCGCGCCCAGCAAAAGGTTACAAGGTCCGCCCAAAATATCGCGCCCCCCTGCCCGAGGTGGCTGTAACCAATTCGGGAGCGCCGGCGAATTGGCCGGAGACGGGCATGGTTAGCCCGAAGGAACAGCTCATGCACCCCACCCTTCCATTGCTCGTGACCACCGACTTCCCGGCGGTGCGCCGCGATCGCCTCGATACCCTGCAAGTGAATCTGGGCTACAGGTGCAACCAGAGCTGCCTGCACTGCCACGTGAATGCCGGCCCGAACCGGATCGAGATGATGGATGCGGACACGGTCGGGCTCGTCGTACAGGTACTTTATGCACGTCAGGTCAGGACGCTGGATCTGACCGGTGGCGCCCCCGAGCTGTCCGAGCATTTCCGTGACCTGGTCCGCGAGGCAAGGACGTTGGGCGTGAGGGTCATCGACCGCTGCAACCTAACCATCCTCTCCGAACCAGGCATGGAGACGCTTGCTGATTTCCTCGCCGGGGAAGGTGTGGAAGTGACCGCCTCACTGCCGTGCTACTCGCCGGCCAATGTGGACCGCCAGCGTGGAGACGGTGTCTTCCACCGGAGCATCGCCGGCCTGCGTGCGCTGAATGACCTGGGCTATGGCAAGGAAGGCAGCGGACTCGTGCTCAATCTCGTCTACAACCCCCAGGGCGCTGCGCTGCCCCCTGCCCAGGGCAAACTGGAAGACGATTACAAGCGCGAGCTGCTGCTGCATTTCGGCATCCGCTTCAATAGTCTATTCGCGGTCGCGAATATGCCGATCCAGCGCTTTGGCAGCACGCTCGTCAGCAAAGGGACATTCCGCGACTACATGGCGCTGCTGCGCGATGCCTTTCGCGAGGAGAACCTCGACACGGTCATGTGCCGAAGCCTGATCAGCGTGGATTGGCAGGGAGATCTGTACGACTGCGACTTCAACCAGATGCTCGCTCTGCGCGCCCGCCTCGGTGGCCTGACGCGGCCGCAGCTACGCGATCTGCTCGATCACGATCCAGCCAGTGAAGCCATTCGCATCGCGGATCACTGCTACGGCTGCACTGCAGGGCAGGGGAGCGGTTGCGGCGGAGCGTTGGCCGCCACAGCCGCTGCCGCCCCGACGGGAGGCGTGTGATGGCCGCTTCCCCGAGGCAGGCGCCATGGATCGGCGTGGCCGTGGCCGCCATCCTCTGCATCGCGGCATATTGGCACTTCGAACTCGGCAATGTGCTGACGCTCGACCATCTGAAGGAAAGTCGCGACACGCTGGCGGCCGCTTACCGCGACCAGCCGTTGCCGACGCTGATTGCCTTCTTTGCGCTGTATGTTGCAGCCGCGGCGCTGTCCATTCCGGGTGCGGCGATCCTGACGCTCGGAGCCGGGGCGATGTTCGGCCTTGGCCCGGGCATGCTGGTCACGTCGTTTGCCTCGAGCCTCGGCGCGCTGCTTGCGTTCCTGGCCTCGCGCTATCTCCTGCGCGCTCCGGTTCAGGCTCGCTTCGGCCAGTCTCTTGCAGCCATCAACGAGGGGATTCGGAAGGACGGCGTCCTTTACCTGCTGACACTGCGCCTGGTGCCGGTATTCCCGTTCTGGCTGATCAACCTTCTGATGGGCCTCGCGCCCATCAACGCCGGCACGTTCTACCTCGTCAGCCAGGCCGGCATGCTTGCCGGCACGGCGGTCTATGTCAATGCGGGAACGCAGCTCGCTGCCATTCAGTCCATGGACGACATTTTGTCGCCGAAGTTGTTGGCCAGCTTTCTGCTGCTGGGCGCTTTCCCCATGGTAGCCAAGGCGTGCGCGGCGTGGCGGCGGCGCCGCACGCTGTATGCGAAGTGGAAGGCGCCGGCGACCTACGAGCGAAACCTTGTGGTCATCGGTGCCGGCGCCGGTGGTCTCGTCTCCGCATACATCGCCGCCGCGGTAAAGGCCCAGGTGACCCTGATCGAAGCCCACAGAATGGGCGGCGACTGCCTTAACACAGGCTGCGTGCCGAGCAAAGCGCTGATCCGCTCTGCCAAACTGGCCAGGCAGTTGAAGACCGCGGAGCGATTTGGATTCAGGAACATCAACGTCGACGTCGACTTTGCGGCGGTGATGCGGCGCTTGCAAGGTGTGATCCATGATATCGAACCCCACGATTCGATGGAGCGCTACCGCGCGCTTGGCGTGGACGTTCTCCACGGTCACGCCCGCATTGTCGACCCCTGGCGCGTTCAGGTAACGCTTGCAGGGGGCACCGTGCGGACGATCACCACACGCAGCATCGTGATCGCCGCTGGCGCCAGTCCGGTCGTGCCGCCGATTCCCGGGATCGACGACACCGGCTATCTGACCAGTGACACGGTCTGGGGACTCACGCAATTGCCGCGGCGGCTCGTCGTGCTCGGCGGCGGTCCGATCGGTTGCGAGCTGGCGCAGAGTTTTGCCCGGCTGGGCGCGCAGGTCACGCAACTGGAGGTGGCGCCGCGGATACTGATGCGCGAAGACCCGGACGTGTCGGCGCTGGTGGACGGCGCGCTACGGGAAGACGGCATCAATATCCTGACCGGGCATCTGCCAATCAGGGCCGAGGTCGTTGAGGGGCAGAAGCGTCTAATCGCGCGAAACACTGATGGCGAAGTTGCGGTGGAATTCGACCAACTTCTTTGTGCGGTGGGGCGAACACCCCGTGTCACCGGATACGGACTGGAAGAGCTCGGAATTCCGCTGACAGATGGCAACACCATAGAGACCAATGCCTACTTGCAAACGCTGTATCCCAATATCTACGCTGTAGGCGACGTAACCGGACCGTTCCAGTTCACCCACGCGGCGGCTCACCAGGCGTGGTACGCCGCGGTCAATGCGCTCTTTGGCCGCTTCCGGAAGTTCAAGGCCGACTACTCCGTGATTCCATGGACCACCTTCACCGAGCCTGAGGTATCGCGCGCCGGCCTCTCGGAGACTGAGGCGAGCAAGCAAGGCATCGCCTATGAAGTTACCCGTTATGCGCTCGACGACCTTGATCGTGCGATCGCCGATGGCAACGCGCACGGCTTCGTCAAGGTGTTGACCGTACCGGACAAAGATAGGATTCTCGGCGTGACCATCGTGGGCGCCCATGCCGGCGACCTGCTCGCGGAGTACGTGCTGGCCATGAAGCACGGGATCGGCCTCAACAAGATCCTCGGCACCATCCATGCTTACCCCACGCTGGCAGAGGCGAACAAGCATGCCGCGGGGGCGTGGAAGCGGGCACACGCACCGCAGCGCCTGCTTGCATGGGTGGCGCGCTATCACGCATGGGAGCGCGCATGAGATCGGACCGCCGCCGCGTGCTGCGCGCTGGTGTTGGCGCTGCTGCTATCGCAGTGGCGCCCCGGACATTCGCCGAGGCCTTCGATCCCGCACACGGTGCCTGGACGACGCTGTTGAACAAATACGTTGTCCTGCTCCGCGGCGGCCAGGCGTCCCAGGTGAACTATGCAGGGTTCGCTTCTGAACGCGTGGCGCTGAGGGACTATCTGGACAACTTGTCAGCCGTGACAGGGAAGGCCTTCGCACGCTTCGGCAAAGCCCAGCAGCAAGCTTTCCTCATCAACGCCTACAACGCGTTCACGATCGAGCTCGTTCTGACCAGGTACCCCAACCTGAAGTCCATCAAGGAACTTGGTGGCCTGCTCTCCAGCGCTTGGAAGCCAACGTGGATTCCGCTGCTGGGAGCCATGGTCTCGCTCGACAACATCGAGCACGACATGCTGCGCGCGCGAGGTCGCTATGACGACTGGCGCGTGCATTTTGCCGTCAACTGTGCCTCGGTCGGCTGCCCGATGCTACGCGAGGAAGCGTACGTCGCAGAGCGGCTCGACGCGCAACTCGAGCAGCAGACGATGCGTTACATGAGCGACCGCACGCGTAATCGCTTCGACGGTCATCGTGGCCGGATCGCGCTATCGAAGCTCTTCGACTGGTACGGCGAGGATTTCCGTCTCGGATTTGGTGGCATCGGCTCGCTGTCCGGCTTTGCCGCCCGGTACGCCGCCTTGCTCACGGACTCGCCTGCCGACCGCATGCGGATCCGCAGCGAATCGCTTCCGATTGCCTTTCTCGACTACGACTGGGCGCTCAACGATATCCAATGAAACCCAGGCTTTCCATCATCATCCCGGCGCTGAATGAAGCCGCCGGTATTGCCGATACGCTCCGCGAACTGACGCCCTTGCGCGCGCGCGGGGTCGAAGTGATTGTCGTGGATGGCGGTAGCGAGGACGACACGCGCGACTTGTCCGCTCCACTTGCCGATAGGCTCGTGAAGGCACCGAGGGGCCGCGCACGGCAACTCAACGACGGCGCGGCCCACGCGAGCGGGGAGACACTGCTGTTCCTGCACGCCGACACCCTTCTGCCGGAACGCGCCGATACCCTGTTGCTGGCGGCCGTTGGACGAGGCGCCATCTGGGGGCGATTCGATGTGCGGATCGCCGGGCGGGCGAAATCGCTTCGTATCGTGGCCGCCATGATGAATTTGCGCTCCCGTCTGAGCGGCATCGCCACGGGGGACCAGGCAATATTCGTCCGCCGTGCGTGGTTCGAACGGATTGGTGGGTTTCCGGACCAGCCACTGATGGAGGACATAGCGCTTTCGCAGCGCCTTCGCGCCATCGCGCGACCTGCCTGCCTGGCGCCACGCGTCACGACCTCCGGGCGACGCTGGGAAAGCCGCGGCGTGTGGAGAACCATCCTGCTGATGTGGCACCTTCGCTGGCGTTACTGGCGGGGCGAATCCCCTGATGCGCTGGCCGAGGCGTATCGATGACCACCGCCCTGTTGATTTTTGCCAAGGCCCCCGTCGCCGGGCTGGCCAAAACCCGTCTCGCCCCCGCACTGGGTGCGGACGGCGCGGCCGCGCTGGCGGAACGTCTGCTGGAGCATTGCGTGGCACAAGCCGCGTCCGCGGGCTTCGACCACATTGAGCTCTGCACGGCTCCGGATGCCAGCCACCCTGCGTTCCGGCGGCTCGCGGAACGCTTCGGCTTGACGCTTGGCGTGCAAGGCCATGGCGATCTCGGGGCGCGCATGACTCGCGCAATGTCGAGAACGCTTGCCAGGCACCCGCGCGTCCTGCTGATCGGAACCGATGCGCCGATGCTCGGACCGGCGCGGCTATCCGAGGCGGCGCTGGCGCTGCGCCAACATGACGCGGTCTTTGTCCCCGCCCTGGACGGCGGATACGCCCTGGTCGGCCTGCGCCGCCCGGCGCATGCCCTCTTTGAAGGCATGCGGTGGAGCACGGCTGAAGTGATGGCGCAGACCCGAACGCGCGCAAAGGCGGCTGGATTGCATTGGGTGGAGCTGGAACCGGTGATGGACATCGATGAGCCAGCGGACCTCGCTCATCTTCCGGCCGGGTGGCTGCCATGAAGAGACTTGTGCTCGTCGGCGCCGGCCACGCCCACGCGCAGGTACTGCGCCATTGGATTGACCGACCACTGGCGGGCGTGGACCTCGTCGTGGTATCCCCCATAGCGCTGGCGCCCTATTCCGGCATGGTCCCGGGGTGGATCGCCGGCACTTACGATTTTGACGATCTCTGCATCAATTTCCGGGCCCTCGCCGCTGCGGCGGGAGCGAGCTTCGTGCAATCCGAGCTGGAATGCCTGGCTCCGCGTGACCGGCGTCTATCCCTGACGTCCGGCGCCAACCTCCCCTACGACCTTCTGTCGCTCAACGTGGGGGCCACACTCACGCCTCCGATGCCGGATGCCGGCACCATCCTGCCGCTGCGTCCGCTTTCATTGCTGCGTGAGCGCTGGGACGAAGTCATGGAGCGCTGGCGAGGTTCGCGCAGCACGCGGCCATTCTCGGTCACGGCGGTCGGTGGCGGCGCCGCCGGCGTCGAGTCCCTGCTGGCGGTGCTGTCCCGCCTGCGCATAGAGCGCCCGGACCGGGTGGTTCGCGGCACGCTGGTGACGCGCAGCCAAACTCTGCTTCCGCGCCTTGCACCCGCCGCCGTGCGTGCCGCGCAGCGGGCGCTCCAGCGGGCTGGGGTCACGGTCCGGCATGGTGCCACCTGGGAAGACACGATCGATGCAGGCAACGATCTCGTGCTGTGGGCGACCGGCGCCGAGCCGCACCATTGGCAGCGCGACGCGAAGCGGCGCGGTGGCCTGGCGGCGACCGCGCAAGGCTACATACGCGTCGACACGCTGCTGCGCTCGGTCTCGCACTCCGAGGTGTATGCCGC
The DNA here is from genome assembly GCF_054072015.1 of Cupriavidus sp. CP313. Taxonomy (NCBI): domain Bacteria; kingdom Pseudomonadati; phylum Pseudomonadota; class Betaproteobacteria; order Burkholderiales; family Burkholderiaceae; genus Cupriavidus; species Cupriavidus sp. CP313. The sequence goes on from NZ_JBSVZB010000038.1 coordinate 29,175, forward strand.
GGGCGACTGCGCCGAATGGGTCGATCCGTTGCCGAAAGCCGGCGTCTACGCGGTGCGCATGGGGCAGGCGCTCGACCGGAATCTGCGCTCGGTGCTGGGCCATGGAACTGCCGCGCCGTATCGACCCCAGAACCGCGTGCTTGCGCTGCTGGACATCGGAGACGGGCGTGCGATCGCTTCCCGCGGCAGCGTCGGCTTCGAGGGCGGCTGGGTGCGGAAGTGGAAAGACCACATCGACCGCCGCTTCCTGCGCCGCTTCGCCAGTGCTGCCCAATCCACGCTGTCGGCAGCCGCGGTTTCACCCAAGTTCGACCCACCTTCAGCAGGAGCTCCGCAATGACTCGACTCACCCGACGCGCCGCCACACTCGGCGCCATATCCGCCCTGGCGCTGGCCGCGCTCGGCTTCGCGGGCACCGCGACTGCACAGGCGCAAGCCGCGCCATTGAAATTCGGCGTCGGCTTGTTCCAACCGGACAAGGAGCGTAACGATGCGACTTATCGCCCGCTGGCGGAGCACCTTTCGCGGCGCCTGGGCCGGCCGGTGGAACTGCGTACCGTGGATAGCTGGGAAGGACTGGCGAAGTCACTGGCAAGCGGCGAGACCGACATTGCGCTGATAGGACCCTGGGGATACGTGCTGGCCAATCACGTTTCGGGCGCGCAAGTCGTCTCGACTATCCTCTACGACGGCAAGCCCGACTACTTCGCCATAATCGTCACGCACCCGGACTCCGGCCTGAACACCATCCAGGACCTGCTCGGGCCCAAGGGCAAAGGTCGGTCGTTCGCCTTCGGCGACAAGGGCTCGACCTCTGGCTACCTTATCCCCCTGCACTACTTCCTGCAGCAGGGGTTGGATCCGGAACGCCACTTCGGTCGCGTCCTCTTCACCAAGCATCAGGCCATCCAGACACAGGTCACCGCCGGACAGCTCGATGCCGGCGCGGATTACAACCGCAATCGCAATGCGATGATCGAGCAGGGCCTGATCAAGGCAGACCGCAGCAAGATCGTCTGGCAATCCGAGCCGCTACCGAATGACGCCGTCGCTGTCAGCGAAGCGCTGTTCAAGGACAAGGCCTTCGTCAAGCGCTTGCAGGACGCGCTGGGGGAAGTGGGACCGCTGCTGAAAACCCAACCCGGCTTGCTGCCCGCGCACTATACGGGCTTCGTATCCAAGGACGATGGCTTTTATAAGCCGATCCGGGATGCGGGCCTTGCCACTGGCAAGCTGAGCACCAGGTGACCCGGGAACAGGGGAAATGACGGCACTCGTTCATCGCTCCGGGCGGGATGGCAATCCCGGCCGCCTGCGCTTCCTTGCGGTGGCAGCGTCCTACCTTGTCATTGTGGGGCTCTGCGTGGGCACGCTCGCCGCCGCCGGCGACCTGTCCCTGGGGCGCAGCCCCTGGCACAACCTGATGAAGTCGTTGGCGGACTTCGGGCATCCGAGCTTCCTCGATGTCTGGCTGGGACCGGAACGCCTCGAGTATCGGAGCGAAGACGGGACGCTGCTGCGCGCGGAGAATCGGCGCGCGACCGAGCTGGAATTTCTGTGGGCACTTGGGCGGGCCACCTGGACCACGTTCCAGATTGCCACGCTAGGTTCGCTGCTCGCGGCAGTGCTGGCGCTGCCCCTGGCGCTGCTCAGCGCCCGCAACCTGAACGCGCCACGCCTGCTGGCATGGGCCACCACCGGCGTACTCGATATCGCCCGTGCCGTGCACACCCTGGTCTTTGGGCTGGTGCTGGTCGGCATCGTCGGGCTGGGCCCCACGGCGGGTGTGCTGGCCATCGCGCTGCACTCGCTGGGCACCTACGGCAAGCTTTACGCCGAGAGCATCGAGACGCTAGACATGAGCGCGGTGGACGCGGTGCGTGCCACCGGGGCCACGCCCTCCCAGGTGTTCTTCAGCGCGGTATGGCCGTCGGTACTGCCGCAGTTCATCAGCAACCATCTCTACGTTTGGGAGTTCAATATCCGCGACTCAACCATCCTTGGCCTGATTGGGGCGGGTGGCCTCGGTCTTCTGATCTCGGAGGCGGTAAGCCTCTTCCAGTGGAGTCGGCTGGCGACGATCCTGCTGATCGTGGTCGCACTCGTCACGGCGTTCGACGCGCTATCGCGCCGCATCCGGCAGGGACTGATCGGGGGACTCAATGGCCCGACCTGACATCCTGGTACAAGACCTTGTGGTAAAAGCAGGCGGCCGGACGTTACTGTACGTTCCCGAACTCACCATCTATCGTGGCGAGCGCGTGGCGCTTGTCGGGCCCAATGGCGCTGGCAAAAGCACGCTGCTCAGAGCGCTCGGGGGCTTCATTGCTCCCGCCCAGGGCCGGCTCTCGGTGCTGGACCGGTCATTCGGTCCCGGCGTACCGCGAACCCTGGGCCGCTCGGATTGGCGTTTCTTGCGGGCCGAAATCGGGCAACTCCTGCAAGGACTTCACCTTGTGCCTCGCCTTACTGCCCGCGAGAACGTAATCCTGGGCGCCTTGGCGCAGCCCGGCCAGATACCACTCTGGCGAAGCTGGGTCCGCCTGTATCCGGCAAGCGTCCAGCAGAAGGCCGACGCCGCGCTGTCATCGCTCGGCCTCGCCGATCGCGCCGGCACGCTGGCCGGCCGGCTCTCCGGCGGCGAGCGCCAGAAGGTCAGTCTCGCACGTCTTCAGTTGCAGCAGCCCCGGCTGATTCTCGCAGACGAGCCCACTTCGGCGCTGGATCCCGGCGCCACAGCGCAAGCCTGCACCGCGTTGCGGGTTGCTGCGGAATCGGCCACCCTCGTCACCGTGGTGCACAACGCCAGCCTCATTCCACTGCTGGCGGAGCGGGTCATCGGTCTGGCGGGGGGACGGATCGTCTTCGATGGCAGCCCTGCCGAAGCGTGCGCCGAACGCCTCGGCCGGATCTACGCAGGCACTGAGCCCCAAGCAGCATGACCCTGGACGACCCACTCATTCATTTGACCGAAAGCACGCGCGACGCTCCGCGCGCAGCCGAGCCGGGACGCGCCTGCCCCCTGCACTACCAATATGGCCCTCAGGTATTCGCGCGCAACGCACCTAGCGATTTGAGCGACCTGGAGGTGCTGTATGTCGTCGGCGGTCTTTATGGCAACGAACTGGCGCTGCACGAGGTGCTGAGGCTTTTCGAGCGTGAACAGGGCTGCAAGCGCCTCGTGTTCAATGGCGACTTCCATTGGTTCGATGCGGCGCCCGATACGTTTGCCCGGATCCAGCGGGAAGTCCTTGCGCACACCTGCCTGCGTGGCAATGTCGAGACGGAACTGTCGGACGACACCTCCTCGGACGCCGCGGGTTGCGGCTGTGCGTACCCGGAATGGGTTAGTGACGGCGTTGTCACACGGTCGAACCACATCCTGCAACGACTACGCGGTGCGACGACGCCAGCCCAACGATCCGAGCTCTCGGCCTTGCCGATGTGGCTACGGGCGGATGTGGGCGATATGCGGTTGGGCCTGGTGCACGGCGACGCGCAGTCGCTGGCAGGCTGGGGCTTCGCGCAGGAGCATATGCGTGAGCCCGGGCATCGTGACCGGGCTCGTGGCTGGTTCCGTGCTGCTGATGTCGACGCGTTCGCCTGCACGCACACCTGTCTCCCTGTTTTTCAGGCGCTGAACACTTCCGGCCTTCCTGGCCGCCACTGGATCCTAAATAACGGCGCCGCAGGCATGCCCAATTTCCGCGATGATGGAGCCGGACTGCTAACCCGCGTGGCATTGCGGCCGCTCGCCGGACGTGAGCGGAGATTTGGCGTCCGGCAAGGCAACGTGTTCATGGATGCGATCGCCCTGCAAGTCGACATTGCCGAGGTTCGGCGTCGATTCCTGCATCAATGGCCAGAGGCCAGTGATGCCAATATTTCCTACTACCAGCGCATCGTACAGGGACCTGAATATACCCTGGACGAGGCAATTCGTTTGGAAGACTAATTCATGCTAGCCATCATTGGAGGCACCGGCCTCTACGACCTCCCTGGATTGACGATTGATCAGCGCATCGCCGATGCGACGCCGTTCGGCGTTCCTTCCGGCGACATCTTGCTCGGGCGCCTCCACGGTCAGGATGTGCTGTTCCTCGCCCGTCATGGATCGGGCCACCGCCTTTTGCCGCATGAGGTCAACTACCGCGCAAATGTCTTCGCGCTAAAGAAGTCGGGGGCTACGATGCTGCTGGGCTTCTCGGCAGTCGGTAGCCTGCAGCAGGAACTGGAACCGGGAGACCTGGCGATGCCGGAACAGTACTTCGACTGGACGCGCGGCCATCGCGAGCGGACCTTCTTTGGCAATGGCGTCGCAGCACATGTGTCCACCGCAAAACCCGTCAGTGCGCAGCTCGGCAATGCCGTGGAAGCCGCCGCCGGGCGCATTGGTGTCGCCGTGCATCGTGGCCTCACATACGGCTGTGTCGAAGGCCCGCGCCTTGGCACACAGGCGGAGAGCCGGTTCCTTCGCCAGGCGGGATGTCATCTCGTAGGTATGACAAACGTTCCCGAGGTATTCTTGGCCCGGGAAGCCCAATTAGCATATGCGACCGTCGGCCTCGTCACCGACTACGACTGCTGGCTCGAGGATCCCGCCCAGCATGTCAGCGTCGCCTCCATCTTCGAACTCTATGGGCAGACTCTGCGGAAGGCCGGCCGGGTGCTGGAGGCGCTGCTGAGCGCGCCGCTGCCGACCGCCGAAGACGAGTCCCGATCTGCCCTGCAAAACGCCATGCTCACCCCGGATGCTGCTTTGACAGAGGCACAGAGGGGTTGGCTCGAAGTGCTACGGCGCTAGGCGTCAGCATCTTCGTTGTGGCACTGACTGCGTCCTGCGCCGGCGCTGATTCCAACGCCGGTCGCTGCTGGCGCCGCAATGGCGTTCGGCCGACGTCGACGAAACGCGGCCGATCTAGCCGCGTGCCACGCCTTTTCCCTGGCAGTACCATGACCGAAATCCGCAACGTCGAACTGGAACTCGGGCGCTTCCGCATTCGTGTGGCGGCCGCGGCGCTGTTCGTCGTGATCCTGTTCTCCCTGCTGTTCGCCCGCTTCGCGTGGCTGCAATGGGTCAAGCACGACCAGTATTCCGCCAAGGCGGAGGACAACCGCATCTCGGTAGCGCCGATCGAGCCCAACCGCGGCATCATCATGGACCGCAACGGCATCGTGCTGGCGCGCAACTACTCGGCCTACACGCTGGAAATCACCCCGTCCAAGCTCGACGACACGCTGGACAACACCCTCGACGCGCTGTCCGGGCTGGTCGATATCCAGCCGCGCGACCGGCGCCGCTTCAAGCGGCTGATGGAAGAGTCGCGCAGCTTCGAGAGCCTGCCGTTGCACAGCCAGCTGAGCGACGAGGAAGTGGCGCGCTTTTCCGCGCAGCGCTTCCGCTTTCCCGGCGTGGACGTACGCGCCCGCCTGTTCCGCCAGTACCCGCTGGGCGAATCGGCTTCGCACGTGGTGGGTTATATCGGCCGCATCTCGCAGCGCGACCAGGAACGCATCGAGGCGATGGACACGGCCAACGATGCCGACGGCTCCACCTACGATGCGCGCCGCGATGCCGACAACTACAAGGGCACCAACTACATCGGCAAGATCGGTATCGAGCAGAGCTACGAGTCCGAACTGCACGGGCTGACTGGCATCGAGGAAGTGGAGGTGAGCGCGGGCGGTCGCCCCATCCGCACGCTGTCCACCGCGCCCGCCACGCCGGGCAATAACCTGATCCTGTCGCTCGACATCCGCCTGCAGCAGCTGGCCGAGGCGCTGTTCGGCGACCGCCGCGGCGCGCTGGTGGCGATCGAGCCGCAGACCGGCGACATCCTCGCCTTCGCGTCCAAACCGACCTATGACCCCAACCTGTTCGTCGAGGGCATCGACACCAGCACCTGGAACGAACTGAGCGTCTCCCCGGACAAGCCGCTCCTGAACCGCCCGCTGCGCGGCACCTATCCGCCCGGCTCGACCTACAAGCCGTTTATGGCGCTGGCGGCGCTGACCACCGGCAAGCGGACCGCTGCATGGGGCATGCACGACCCCGGCTTCTTCACGCTTGGCAACCACACCTTCCGCGATAACAAGCCGGGCGGCCATGGCTGGGTCGATATGCATGCCTCCATCATGCTGTCCAGCGACACCTACTACTACGCGCTGGCGCGCGATATGGGCGTCGACGCCATCCACGACTTCATGAAGCCGCTCGGCTTCGGGCAGCTCACCGGCATCGACATCGAAGGCGAAAGCCGCGGCATCCTGCCGTCCACCGACTGGAAGCGACGCGCGTACCGCAAGCCCGAGCAGCAGAAATGGTATGACGGCGAAACCATCTCGCTCGGCATCGGGCAGGGCTACAACAGCTTCACCATCCTGCAGCTTGCCCAGGCCACCTCGGTGATCGTCAATGGCGGCGTGGTGATGAAACCCCACCTGGTCAAGGCGGTCGAGGATGCGCGCACGCGCCAGCGCATCGAGACAGCGCCCAAGGAAAGCTACCGCCTGCCGTTCAAGCAAGCCGACATCGACGTGATCAAGCGAGCCATGGTAGCGGTGACACACTCTGGCACCGCGGCGCGCGCCTTCGCCGGCGCCGCCTACGAGTCCGCCGGCAAGACCGGCACCGCGCAGACGTACTCCCTGTCCAAGGGCGAGAAATACGACCATCGGAGACTGATCGAGCACAAGCGCGACCATGCCCTCTACACCGCCTTTGCGCCCTCCGACAAGCCGCGCATCGCCATTGCGCTGATCGTCGAGAACGCCGGCTTCGGCGCCCAGCACGCCGCCCCGATCGCGCGCAAGGTGATGGACTACTATCTGCTCGGCAAGTGGCCTGAGGAACTGGCCGGGATCGCCCCGCCAGCTTACGAGCGGGTCAGCGGCGTGTCGCCGGCCGATACGCCAAGCGTGTCCACCACCGGCCGGACCGCCACCATCGCAAGCTCAACGGCGATGGGCACGAGCGATGCGGCGCCAGTACTCGACCCGATCGCTATCCCGCCTGCCCTGGCGGTGCAGACACCCGAGGAACTGCTGATGCGGGCGCTCAGACATGGCCCGCAGCCGCCAACACCAGTTTCCGCCCCCACCCTGCCGGCTCACACTGGAGGCAAAGCCCGGCGACAAGCCGGTCGCCGGCGGCCGGCGTGAGCGCCAACACACCAGCCCACGATGAAGCCGGCGCGCAGACCCCTGCGCACCATGACGGCATTCGGCACGGCGAAGCCCTGCAATCGGTACGCATGAGGGATGCTCGTCACTCAGGCTCGGTTGCACTCGGGCATGGTCTGCTGCAAGCAACCCGTTGCCGAGGCCTGCCACGCTGAGACGATCAATCAAAAAGAGGATTGATACTCGTAGAATTGGATCAGATCAGCGCTCTGCCAAACGGGCGATCCGGCACTACAACCAATTTGAAGACTTGACGCCGGTTAGAGTCATCTCGTTATACATACATGGACGCCCCCAGGATTACCAGGGTTTCAAGGGGTGATGGGCAGAGGTGAAGATTACAGCCATACATCCCGGTTCCAGCGCCAGCATCCTGCCCGGCGCCTCCGGAGTGGCTCTGCCTGCAATCAGCCGCAAACAAAAGCTCCGTCGCCACCCTTCCAGCGTTGCGACGCGACGCTGTGCATAAGAAAATCCAGGGTTCCAGATGAGTGATCCGGCAGCGAATACGCAAACATCAGATTCTGGCGTTCTCGCTTGCATCGTCTGGTCCAGCGACTGTTGGATACGCGCCAACGGCCACGCCATGTCGTCCGGAATGGATGCAGAGGCGTCGAGAAAGGTATCCAAGGGAATAAGTTCTTCATTACTCCTGATAGGTAGTGTCATCCTCGCTAATCGCGATGGTCGCCCAGAGCCATTCCCTGACTGTAAGTGACCAGATATAGCGCTACGCTGGGCGGGGCACCGTGGCTGGCCATCCCCCAGAAAAATCAATCACTGCGCCAGTCAGGAATCTTGCGTGGGTTGTGGCAAGGAACGAGATAATCTCGCCGATTTCTTCTGGCTTGCCGAGCCTTCCGATTGGCACGTGGCCATCGATGTAAGCTTTGCCGCGGGGGCTTTCGACATAGATAGCGCGAGGGTAGTATGCCTCGCTGTAAAGGAAGTTTGGCGCGACCGCATTTATCGCGATATTGTCTGGCGCGAACTCAACAGAGAGAGACCGCACAAGTGCATTCGCTGCGGCGCGAGCAGTGTCAGGAACAGCACCGCCCGCCATCGGCGAAAGCGTGCGACACGATGTAATAAGGACAATATTGGCCCCACCTTGGTACTTCAGCTTCGCTAGAGCGGCCTGCAGCAGTGCAAACGGCCACACAAGTAGGGCCTCCAGTGTGTTCCTCAGGTGTGTCAGGTCTGTAGCGATGAACTCTGACTGTGGCGCGGGATAGTGATCATTGCTCACGAGTGCATCAAGACGACCTTCCTTCGTCCAAATGGCTTCGATCAATTCCGCCGGGTACTCCGCCAAAACCCTTTCGGCCCCTGGATGATCACGCGAGAACGCGGTCCAACGCGCAGGTTCACCAAACGTCCTGTCGTGTACAAACACCCGGAATCCGGCCGCTGTAAGCGCACTGCAAGCAGGTGGCCCGGCATAGTCTGCCGCATTGGTGACGAGCGCGATCCGGTGTTTCGACACGTCTTTTGCCATTCTCTACCTCTTAAGAGCCGCCCAAGAAGACATACTTTGGCGGTGACTGCGATGTCGCCGCCCCTCATTTGTAGAATCGCGTACCCTTTATGTGGCGCCGAGTTTGACTATCGATTTTGTGACCCGGACGGCTGCGACGACTTTGCCCCCCACCTCTGCCTTTGCTTCTATAAAAGCCAGCATGCGTCCCCGCCGAATCACTTGGGCAGTTAGTTCGCATCGCGTACCGGCTGGCACGGGGCGCATGACCGAGGCGTGCAGATCATGAGTCACCGCGTGTTCGGAGCTATCTAGCGAGTCCAATAGTGAGAAGAGGCACGCCGCTTCCATCAGGGAATAGAGCACGCCCCCATGGAGCCCGCCGAATGCCAGGTGTTCTGGACCGACGTCGAAATGGGCTTGTGCTGTACCATCTCCTGCTCCGTCGAATACCAGGCCCATGTACCGATTTAGCGGGACTTCCAGAATAGCGTCAATACGAGACCGAGTTTGCATGACCATTTTGCTGAACGCTTGGAATCGTTGCCTGGTTGATGGATCAGCCCGGTCAGTCGAGAAGCTTCGGCAAGGCGGGCTTACTCGACTGTCGCGGAGCCATGGGGCGACGCGGACTGGCGCGAGCACCTCCCTTGCTGCGCCAGGCAAGTTGGTGCTCAAATTAGATCCATGCCGCTTTGGGGCGAAACGAGACTCATGCACCGTTATAGCGGACTCGGCACTGTGGCATTTACACGTTAGAGCGCCGAATGGTGTCGAACCGCCTCTTCGAAAGCGGCTTTCATCGTGAGAAACCGCTCGTCAACTGCAGCTGGGTCGCTGCGATTCAATGCGATCATCTGTGCGCGCGCTTCCCCGCCGCGCACGACGGAGAACGCCGCCGAGTAGATTCCGTCTACGATCGCCTCCGCGACCGAAGAAGCAGGCTCGAGCGAAAAGCCCAGCTGCGGGCCTGCATTATTCGACTTCATCATCGGGGTATCCGTACCGCCTGGATATACGGTAAGAACGTGGACACCTTCGCCTTTCAGTTCGCGCCGCAGTGCTTCGCCAAAATGCGCTATGCCCGCCTTTACGGCTGCATACGCAGAATAGAACGGCGCACCGATCAAGCCCATTCCTGACGAAATGTTCACAACCGTTGCGTCGCCGCTTGCCCTGAGCAGTGGCATCGCCGCTCGTGTAAGCAGAATAGGTGCTAAAAGATCGACGTTTACCATTGCAGCTATCTCGGTCTCGGACAAGGTCTCCAGCCTGCCCGCCCGAACCGCACCGGCATTGTTGACCAAGATGTCGAGTCCACCGAACGCCTTGAACATCTCGTCAAGGCTGAGAGCTCGCCCTTCTTCCGTACCGACGTCCGCAGCAACTCCCTTTGCCGACCGCAATGAGGCAATTGCCTCGTCAAGGGCGACCTTCCGACGTCCGGTGATGAACACTTTTGCACCGCGCTCGATGAGCGCATGTGCTAACGCCAAACCGATACCACTCGATCCGCCAGTGATCAATACGCGCTTACCTTCAAGTTCCATCCTTAGCTTCCAATGTGCTGTTTCAAGACCACTGCGCGGGCCAACAGGTCTTCGACCTTCGGCAATGCCATTCGATCCGCATGGCAGCCAGTTTTCGATGCCAAGTGTCCATGTGAGTTCCTCCCGGCCGCTATACGCTTCGTTCGCGATCCACATTGCGCAACAGAAACTCGGCGAGAGACTAGCGGATACGCTGTGAGCATCCTTAGCGCTGATGGTGCGACAGGCGAGCATGTTTGACTAGTGCGGCGCAAGGAATAACTTTCATTCCTGGGAGGCATTCCAACCGTCCAAAGCTCGCTCGATCGCCTCCTCTAGCATCAGATGAGGCAAAAAAGAAAGCCCACCGTGCGGGCGGGCTCAAAGGGGGAGAAGCACCAGGTCTCGCTGTTTGCGAGGCACTTAGAATGCTATGCGGACGAGCGCCGGGCCGCCACCATACAAAGGTGTCTTCCGCTGCTGCTACTTACAGCGGAATGCCGCGCCGTTGGGCTCGACGCGAACGATAATGTCCGCATCGCGGCGGCGACATATCACTCGACACGATGCGCGGCGCTTTACCACGCGAAGAACAGGTGAAGTGCCTGCACCGCAGCGGCGCCCTCCCCTACAGCGGCCGCAACCCGCTTGACCGAGCCGCTTCTTACGTCGCCAACGGCGAATACACCTGGCAGACTGGTTTCCATTGGGAGCGGTGAGCGCTCGAGGATCCAGTGCCCCTGTGGTACCTGTGCCCCGGTGAGGACAAAAGACTTGTCGTCCAGGGCAACGCAATCGCCAAGCCATTCCGTACACGGGTCAGCCCCGAGAAAAAGGAAAACGTGACCGATCTCGAATGTGCGAACCTGGCCGCGGGTATTTCGACATCGGACCGCTTCCAGCTTCCCTTGACCAATCAGCGCGCCAATTTCAGTTTCAACATGGAGAGTAATATTTGGTGCGGCGTTGATACGTTGGATCAAATAGTGAGACATGCTCGCCGCTAGTCCCGTGGAACGAACCAAGATGTGCACATGCCGTGCGTGCTCGGAGAGAAATACAGCGGCCTGACCTGCGGAATTCCCTCCTCCGACAACAATGACTTCCTCGCCTGCGCAATAGGTGGCCTCCGTGAATGACGCGTTGTAGTAGATACCCCTACCTTCGTAGTCTGCGAGGTTAGTTAGGTCCGGCTTCCTGTAATGAGCGCCCGTCGCGATTACCACGGCGCGTGCGGTTACAAGGTCACCATTATCGACTTCAAGAACAAACTCGCTCCCCGCCTTTCGGAGCGCGGACACTGCTACCGGCACTGCGACTTCCACGCCGAACTTTCTCGACTGCGCCAATCCCCTACCTGCCAGAGCCCTTCCCGAGATACCCGTTGGAAAGCCGAAATAGTTCTCGATCTTCGAACTTGTTCCCGCTTGCCCCCCCGGAGCGGTGGAATCGAAAACAACCGACTGAAGGCCCTCAGATGCCCCATAAACAGCGGCAGCGAGACCGGCGGGGCCTGCCCCAACGATCGCGAGATCGAAGCGCCTGCCACCCAGAGGCTCCGGGCTCATTCCGATTGCGTCAGCAAGGGCCCGGTTGGTCGGGTGGCACATGACATCAGCCTTGGGGGTGATGACTGCGGGCAAATCGTCTGGCGTTATGTGGAACCGCTCCATTAGCGCTCGCCCCTCGACTTGCTGGTCGGCGTCCAGATACAACGCCGGGTAGCTGTTGCGGGACAGGAACTCTCTGAGCTGCAACGCCCCTGCCGAGTGTCTCGAGGCGATGACAATGACCCCACCGGACGTCGCATCTTCTATGAAGGACACCCGACGAAGAATGAACGCCCGCATGATGATCTCGCTAAGGTCTGCCTCTGCGATCACGAGCGCTCGCATGCCCTCCGGCTCGATTACCAGCAGTTCTGAATCCGTCTGTACGCGAACGGTAGCTACAGCTCCGCGCCCGACCAGAGAGCCAATATCCCCGGTGAACATCCCTGGGCAGCGCGTCCCCAGACTATGTGAGTCGATGGCGTTGCAACGATCGACTTCAAGAGACCCGGTCAGGATGACGAAGGTGGATATGTTCCTATCGCCCTGGTGGAAAAGGACCTGTCCTGCCGGAAATCGGTGAACAACGCCGTACCGAAGAATGCGGTCGATCTGCGCAGGCGTCAGAATCGGAAATCTCTGGTTGTTCCTGTCGTCCTGCGGCGGCGGGACAAATTCTTCTAAGGCGTCCATGACATCACTCCATGCAGGATTTTTTCGGAAGGCCACCACATGTGTAGCTGCCTCGTTGCGGTGAGCCTGAATTTACTGTAGCAAGGCAGGGGCCTCGTAACTATATATACGACAATCTCGTCTCTTGTATCGCGGACGCCACATACGAAGGGGGCAGTATTCCACTACGGAATGGCTGTTATTCAATTCGGCTGTCTTGTGGGCCGAGGCACCTGCGCGGAAGATCCAGGGGTCAGATCCAAGGTAGACCCTATGAAGACACGCACTTTCCTAATCACTGGCGCCAGCAAAGGCATCGGCCGCGCTTTGGCAGAACGCCTTGCTGGCGGTGGCCATCAGGTAATCGGGCTAGCTAGAAGCGAGGACGCTTCATTTCCCGGCGAACTAGTTTCGGTTGACCTGTCAGACCTCCGCCAGACTGAAGCCGCGCTGAGCAGGCTAACGGGTACTATCCACTTCGACGGACTCGTGAACAATGTGGGTCTCGTTAGACCTCAGCGAATCGGCGAGGTGCAGATAGAAGACCTCGACGCCGTCCTTACCGCCAACCTTCACCCGGCCGTCCAAGCTACGCAGGCTTTGTTGCCAAGCATGCGCAAGGCAGGCTGGGGGCGTGTCGTCAACATTTCGAGTCTTACTGTCTTAGGCGCGTTCGAACGGACGGCTTACGCCGCAGCGAAAGCGGCCCTAATAAGCTTCTCGAGGTCTTGGGCGCTAGAACTTGCGACCACAGGAATTACTGTTAATACCGTTGCTCCAGGGCCGACAGAGACGGAATTGTTCCGAAAGAACAGCCCACCTGGAAGCGTGGGGGAGAAGCGATTTCTTTCTAGTGTTCCGATGAATCGCTTCGGCAAGCCCGATGAGATCGCGGCAGCGATCGAGTTCCTGTTATCCGAAGACGCTGCGTTCATCACTGGTCAGACGCTTTTCGTCGACGGCGGTGCGTCCGTTGGTAGGTCGCTTGTCTAATGTCGTCAGTGCGAGCTCGCTTGCATAGGAGCCGGAGACCGGGCCATCGCGCAGACGTGATTTCGTTTTTCCAGTGGCGCGAGGGAAAGTCCCGCTAGTCTACTCCGTTGGCTCGTTTCCGGCTGGAACTGACTCGCCTAAAAGAGAGACAGCTTCTTCCGCCTGCTCATCCGGATGTGACAATGACCCAACAGTTCGACGCCATTGCGCAGGAGTCATGCCCAGCTGCTCTGTAAATGCTCGCCGGAATGCGGCGACAGACTGATATCCGAAAGTTTCAGCGACTACCTCCGTTTTCGTCATGGGATTCTTTAGAGCATTTGCCGCCAGACTCATTCGGACGGCTAGTAGCAAGTCATGGGCGGTACGTCCAAAACTTTGTTGGAACTGCCGCATGAACGTCGCGCGCGACATGTTGCAGCGCTGCGCGAGCTCGGGCACCGTCCACGGAGACGCAGGCTGATTGAAGATGGCAGAAATTGCCGGCGCTAACCGTGGATGCCCAGCAAGGCCCAGAAGGCCAGTAGGCGGTTGGTCCGACTCGCTCGCTAACCGCATGGTCAGAGCAAACAACATGGTCGACAGCGCATTGAGCATCGCATGTCCCCCAAAGGCGATTTCCAAGGGATTCACCTCGCATCAACTCCATAAGACTCGTGAGGCCCGCCCGCGTACCGCCTCCCGGTTCAGACGCCGCTGCGCTAACAATAAGCGCTGTCGGTAGAAAGTCCCGCGCCAGTCGATCATGTGGAGGTGTGATGAAGAAGTGGCCGCAGAGCATGTCGAGCCGTTCCCCTGGGCCGTCGTTTTCGCTGACCGTAACGTTGACGTCATTTCGCGCGCGTGCAGGTGCCGCCAGTCTGCCGCTGCCGTCATGGAGCATGTGTGCCGAACCATGAGGCAATAGAACGATGTCACCGGCCCGAAGGGCGATTGGCGAGGTGCTGGATGGGCCTTCGAGAATCGCCGAGCCGTTGAGCACAACATGGTAAGGAATCTCGCCCAGTTTGGACTGCTCGTAGACGATGCGCCATGGCGATCCGTAGGCACATCGGACGTCGAGTTGACCTGTGACAGTCATGATTTCAAGCAGTCTGCTCAGCCAATCTTTAGGAGGGGACATGATTCCGCGATAGCGATACTTTGGAGCATTCTAATGAGTCAATGAGGCCTCGGCAAGCTCATCCGGCTTGCCTACAGTAGAGCCTCCCCAACCGATTTTCATAGGAGTCAATGATGAGCCGCATTACCGTACCAGCAGTAGATTCGGCAGTTGGTGCCACCGCACAAGTCTACGCACAGGTCAAGCAAGTGACAGGCGGTAGCATCCCAAACCTTTTTGCGGCAGTCGGTCATGTCGCGCCAGCGACGCTCAAGGCAGTACTGAATGCAGAAGGGGCTCTCGCAGCCGGCAGCCTTAGCAAGCAAGACCTGGAGACGATCAAGCTGCTGGTCAGCGAGCTTACCGGCTGCGACTACTGCGTTGCCGCACATGTCATGCTCGGCAAGATGGTGGGGCTGTCGCCCGAAACCGTTCGCCAAATTCGCGCAGGCCAGTCGACCGGTGACTCGAAGCGTGACGCGCTGATTCGATTCGTTCGAACTATCCAAGAGTCGAGCGGGACTATCAGCAATGAAGAGTTCTCCGCGATTCGCAGCGCGGGCTACACCGATGGGCAGTTGGCGGACATCGCTCTGACGATCGCACTGACCGTGTTCACAAACACGTTTAATCGCGTCAACGACACGGACCTGGATTTCCCTCCAGCAAACTGATGCGGCAGCCGGAGGACGAATCTAGAGCCGTTCTCCGCGAGATGCCCGACCGGCTTCTGCAGGTGGAGTAGTTGCGCCGTGGCGGGTCGGGTATCCAGAACGGAGCCACACGCCTCCTAGGCGGAACTCGCGCCACGGTGTTCACGCGGCTCACACCGGCGCTGGCGACCGCAATCGCATTGCCCGCTCTTGGGCACCAAGCTGATGCGCTTGAATTACTCGGGATCGCTTTGGCCGTTTGTGGATTGCTGCTGCTCGAAGTTTGCATTCGCAAGTGCAGGTGACCAGGTTCCGATGAGCCCAACGACGTACTCAGAACGAAAATGACCGTAGCGGATAATCCGGCACGCCGACATGTCGATGTCTGGTCGCCAAACGGTCCCGTCCGTCAGCATAGAGGGGATAAGGCCCGGAGAGGATCAACGGGCAGATTGTTGAATCTGACTTCAAAATGCAAATGCGGTGCCGTTGCTTTCCCAGACTGGCCGACAGAACCTATCAACTGTCCTGGCGACAATCGGGCACCGATGTGCAGCCCCTTTGCAACAGTAGACAAGTGGGCGTACCAACTCGAGTATCCGGCTGCATGTTGCACGATGATGTATCGGCCATATCCTCGTTTATCGACACCGGAAAAGGCGACTGTTCCCGCGCCAGCAGCCAATACCGGCGTCCCATGGCGAGCCGCGATGTCAATGCCAGTGTGTGTCCGAGCGTCCCCGTGCACAGGGTCAACGCGGATACCAAAGTTGGAGCTGATTCTTGCCTCACCTGCAATCGGCGAAGCTATTTCCACAACAGTGGCTCGGTGGTCAGGCGGTTCCTCTCGCGTATCGGAAGATGGCGCTGCATACGGCATCCATTTCTTTGCGATTACGTCCAACGGCAGCCCCCCAAGCAGCAAAAAGGCAACCTGCGGGAGCAGCGTCGCAAGGAGTTTCATTCTTTTCAACCGGAAGACTTATGCAATCACAGCGCCGGGACCACTGCCGACTCTGTCCTAGCACATCAAATTCAAGCGTCATGCTACGGGATCACGATGGCGCGATTAAGCACTCGTTCTGAGAATCTGCCTTCCAATAAATGGCAGGCGCAGAGTTGCTGGAAAGCGGTCAAGGAATAGTTGAGATTCATATGGACAGACTAGATGCGATGAGAGTGCTAACTGCAGTTGTGGATGAAGGGGGTTTTTCCGCAGCGAGCCGTCGGCTGGGAATCCCCCTCACAACGGTTAGCCGAAGGGTTTCCCAGCTTGAGGGCTATCTCAACGCTCGGCTCCTTTCCCGCTCAACTCGAGCTTTGAGGCTGACGGACGTTGGCGCTGCTTACTACGCCTCGTGCAAGGAAATTCTTTCCCGTATCGCAGAGACCGAGAAGTCGGCGACAGAAGGACACGGCATTGCGCGGGGGGACGTCGTTGTCACAGCCCCGCTGCTTTTGGGGCGCCTTCATGTCTTACCTATTGCAAAGGAGTTCACTTCGAACTTTCCCGAGATCCATGTTCGACTTGTGCTATCGGACAAGGTACTCAATCTGGTCGACGACCATATCGACATTGCGGTGCGCGTCGGAAGACTACCAGACAGCAACATGGTCGCGACTCGAGTTGGAAGTGTGTACAGGGTTGTATGCGGCAGTCCCGCATATCTTGGCGCCCGCGGTCGCCCTGTAATACCTAGTGACCTGGCAACGCACGACTGCATCGATTTTGAATCTCTACCGTCTGGGCCGCCCTGGGCTTTCATGGCAAATAGCGGGACGCGGGCCGAACGCGTCCCAGTACGCCCACGGATGTCGGTCAATACCGCCGATGCCGCAATCGAAGCTGCAATTGATGGGGTTGGCCTGGCCCACGTACTCTCGCACCAAGTCGCCAACGCCGTGGAGAAGCACGAGTTGGAGCTCGTATTGCGGGAGTACGAGCCTCCAGCCATCCCAGTGAGTGTTATGTACGCCGCGCAGCCGAATCTTCCGGCAAGGACCCGTGCCTTCTTCGACTTTGCGGTGCCCCACCTGAGAACGCGCCTTCTCCGGCATGGACACTGATTGCACGGAGGCTGCGTTTTGGCATAGCTAGTTGTCGAACAGATTGGACAATATCGTATCGACTAGTCGACCCGATGCGTCATAAAGCAGCGTCTGAGTCATACAGCTGGATGGTGGTAAGCGCGAAATTAGCCGAAACTGTCGTGCTTTCTCGCGGCGGTACTGCCGCGCTATCTACCAGAACTGTTCTCACAGAACGGGCAGTGAGCGGCGGGGTATTCGCGCCATTTCCGCATGCAAGGTATGCGCTCGTCCAGTTTGGCGGCAAATAGCGCATAAGGTGAGTTTCCCCCGCTGCCCTAGAGTGGGCGCACACCGCTCCATTCCCCCCGGGAATGAGTGTTATTGCCCTGCGGCCCCTTCTGCTCGCTCTAAGTTGCGACGATTATCTGATCACCATCACTTAATTCCTTGGAGCAGGAGCAATGAAGAACCTATTCAGCATTAAAGCCGTGGGACCCTACGAGGTCGAGCATCGCGTGGTACTTGCGCCACTCACGCGTATGCGCACCGAGCTCGCCAATGTGCCAGGTGATCTAATGGTTGACTACTACACGCAGCGGGCCACAAAGGGTGGACTTTTGATCACAGACGCGACTGCGGTCTCGCCCCTTAGTATCGCCTACGTCGATGCGCCGGGCATTTATACGGAGGCCCATGTCCAAGGCTGGAAGCGCGTTGTTGAGGCTGTCCATGCGAAAGGTGCACGCATCTTTTTGCAAATCTGGCATGCAGGTCGCCAAGCTCACCCGGCTAATACGGGCGGCGAAACACCCGTTGCCCCTTCTGCTTTGCTCTCTCTCGAACATGCTGCCATCCGGGACGAGGATGGCAACATTGCCGAGGCCGAGCTGGTCCTTCCCAGGCCGCTGGAGTTGCACGAGATTCCAGCTATCATCGAGGAGTTCCGCCGAAGCGCCATTCTGGCCAAGGAGGCTGGCTTTGACGGCGTCGAACTGCACGCCGCCAACGGTTACCTGTTTGAACAATTCCTGCTGGACGGTACTAATCACCGGACCGACGCCTATGGTGGTCCGATAGATAACCGCGCGCGTTTCCTCTTTGAGACGCTCGATGCGGTAGTTTCCGTGTGGGGACCGGGTAAAGTGGCCGTACGTCTTTCGCCTAGTGGTACATATGGCACGATGTCGGACAGCGATTCGCACGGCACCTTCCGGTACGTTGCGGAGAAGTTGAACGCTTATGACCTTGCGTACCTGCATGTGATCGAGCCACGAGTCAGGGGTATCGTCGACATCGGTGCCGGCGAGGCCGCCGTCTGGTCTGGCGATATTCGCCGCTGGTTCAAGGGGACGCTCATCGTCGCGGGCGGCTTTACCGGCGAAAGCGCCGAGCGGATCGTCGCGGAGGGGGGAGCCGATCTCGTTGCCTTCGGTAGGTTGTTCATTTCAAACCCTGACCTGCCCCTGCGTCTACGCCACGGAGTCCCATTGTCCCACTACGACCGTTCGACGTTCTACGGCGGTGACTCCCGAGGCTACACCGACTATCCCACTTATGATGCAGTGGTTTTGGCCTAACCAGTGTCTTCCTGCGTATCGCAGGAACTGAACTTCATATTCCTCGGGCATCTGGCGGCGGCGAGAAAGCCCTGACTCACCGAATGCCGAGGGCTCGCCAGCGTGGTTTATCGTGAACCTACTAGTAACCAGTGCATCGGGATCGGTCGGGGGGCGTTTTCAGGTGATGTTCGAATTTTCCGCCCCCCGAGGCGAACGGCGATGGCTTCGGCGCGTTGCTGGCGTTCGCGGCGGACGGGCAAGGCATGAGCCCGAGCGCCGACGGAAATGTTCTATATCTAAATAGTGGCGATGACCGAATCCTGGCCCTTGATTCTGAAGGCAAGGTAGTTCTTGATAACGGCCGGACTCCCGGACTAAATGCGGGTGGTAGTGTAGTTGGACCTGATGGGCGCTACTATGTGGGCCTGCGTTCGGAAAGGACGATCGCGGCGTTCTCCCCTGATCTGAACGGCCGCCCGGTTTGGGTGATCCCCCCCCGGCATCGTGCCGTTTCCGCGCGGCTTTGGGTTCGCTGCCGATGGCCGACTCTTTCTCTCGTCCGGGATAAGTCCAGATGGTGCAGGCCAAAACACCTTTTGCGCCTTTGGTCTTACTCCGTCCCTGACGGTGACTCAGTTCATCGATGATGATGAGGTCAGCCCTCTGGACCTGGTCGTAGGCCCCGGCGGTAACGTGCTTGTCTCGAGCGAATTTCCATTTGGAGCGCCAAACGCGATTGCATCTGTGAGGGAATACAAAGGCATGAGCGGTAAGCATCCTGCCCGCCTGACGGTCATTCGAAAAACATACCAAGGTGTGAGCCGAGTTGCCCGACCGACAGACTATTATGGCCGGGCGGCATTCGTACCATCCATAGCATGCTGTCGCCGAGGCGGCGTAACGGTGCGTGCCCATGGCGAGGACATCCGCAACCGGAGACTTCCAAATGAAGAAAACTCTCGACGGCGCAATTGCCACCGATCTGTTCTCTCCACTCTGGCTCGGCCCCTACGCGCTGCCGAACCGCACGGTGATGGCACCGCTGACCTGCAGCCGAGCAGACGACGATGACATGCCAAGCGATATGGCGGCCGTCGACGGCACATGCACCTGCAATGCACCGAACATGATCGAACTCGTCATAACGCGATGTTCTACCGACAGCGCCGAGCTGGAAATTTCGTGCGCCGACGGCGGTCCCGATGACCAACTGCTGCGCTTCATTCGCGCCAAGGTCAGCGTCGAGAACCTGTTGCCGATGCACGCCATCGTCAGCAGTTCCCGCCATATCGACACCGGCATCGCTCACCTGGCCTGGCGAGTGCAGTGGCAACAGTTGGCGCACCACATTGCCCTAATTCGCGCCACCTTCGCGGTGGCTGGGCTCAACTATGTCTACAGCGCGCGACGTCCCGTGGACGTGCCCACCGATAGGAGGCGTCCATGAGTACCACCGTCGTCCGCTGTCCGTACCCAGCGCCGAATGCCTGCCTGAGCTCGCATCGCGGTGCCGCGCGGTATGGACCAGCCTGCTCAGTCCGTACTCACATGCCTACGATGACCTGGTGCGCGTGGCGGCGGAGAAGCCGTGGGCAGGCTGGCCGACAGCCACCTGAGGATTCTGCCGCTGGGTTCCGGCACATCGCGTGGCCTGACACTGGAGCTGGTCGCCTCTCTAAACGCTGGCTGCAGCGTGGCACCGACCCTGCTCGAAATGCCGCACGTCCAGGCGCATGTGCCCTTCGATGTGTACTGGACCACGATCCAAGGGTTTCTACCCGATTCCCTCCTATCCGGCCACATTGCCCCTATGGAGCTTTCATGAGACTCGTTCAGGTCATCGATAGATGTACGCAAGGCCGCCGTATGATAAGAGTGCATCACCGTGACGTCCGACGGACACCAGGCGCTCGCTGAACGTGACTCGGGCCATCGAGTCAAATTCGACATTTTTTTCGCGGTTTGCCAATCTTCTTTGGTACACATTTGAAAAGCTCAACGGCTGGACAGCTCATCGCTCGCGAAGTGGCCCCGTGACAGGGCGTTCGCGACTTGAGAGCTTGAAACTCGCTTGCTAGCGAAGGCCGCCGCTTGTGATCAAATGTTCGCCGGTGAGCCACCGCGCATCATCCGATGCGAGGAACACCGCCACCGCCGCAATGTCATCCGGCTGTCCGAGCCGGCCTAGCGGTGTCTGGCTAACGGCGGCAGCATCAAAGTCGGAACCGATGATTCCCGCACTATGTGTGCCTTCGGTCACGACCACCCCAGGATTGATGGAATTGACGCGAATCTTACGCGGCCCAGTGTAGTGCGTCGTGTCCGCAACTCGCCGACAACGAGAATCGACTAATCTGCACCCGAACCGGCGGGGTGCGCCGCAGCTGCCGCCGTTTGAGCCCGGGCTGCCCGCAGACGTTCGTAGGTGGCGAACCGCCGTTGATACTCCGCGCTGTACACATCGGGCCCCTCCCCTTCGGACCAAAGTTCTTCCAGCCCTGCACTCTGCCAGTCCTTAAGGTCAGCGCGTACTTCTTCGCGCGTCAATGCCTGAGTGCCTGCGCTCGCCTCGACCGGCTGTGCCGCATAACCGAGAATCGGGGCGATAAGCAAAGCGGCGAGGGAAAGTGACGTAACGTATCTCATTTTGGGTACTCTTCCTTTCTTGAAAGGCGTTGGATATCGCTTGGATTTCATCAACGTGCCGTTACTCGATAGTTGCAGACTTCATTTCGTTTGTAGCGGACATCCTCTGCTCCGAAACAGCTAGTAGCCCTGCAAACGACAACGCACCTCAATCCACAAGCGAGGCAACATGAAAACAATCGATCATTCCTTCGGACTGCAACGCTTAGCCGGCCGACAATCCCACAAGGACGCCCGCCTTTGTCGGACCGCGCCTGGACGCCCCCGTCCGCGATTGCGTTGCAATTGAAATCGTTGATGAAGCGGTGTGCAACATCGCGGTAACCGGCGAATAACAGACTTGCTACCGATGCATCCAGGGCGCCGTTAGCTCTTGTTGAAGTGACCGGGTATGCTGCTCAGCCCGCCCTTCCATGAACCATTTCTGGTAACCGAAGAAGAGGAAGATAATGACCATCGAAGCCCGTACCAGGTGGTAGTCGAGATCCTTGCGGAACAGGCTGGTGGTGGAGATTCGGTTGATGAGGGCGTTCATGTTGGTTTTCCATTCGTTAGTTGCCAGGCGTGGCAGAAATGCCGTCCCGATGGAAACCAGTGTAGGGGAGACCAGTGATTAAATGAATGCCAAAAATAATCGTCTGCATGCTCATTCGTCTCATATCGCGGGGTTTTGCGAAGTCGCTACCTTGGTACCTGCATTGCACGACCACAGCCACCAGCGGCTTATCACCTGGACACCCGGTTGCGCCGGTGGCGGTATCGAAAGCGGTAACGATGCAGAGGGCACGATGACCTTCTTCTGTAATGACGTAAATACTCGATGCCACGCTCATTCGTCTCATTCGAATCGGGTTCACGATCATGGACTGGCTTAGCCAACTGCTGGAGATCATGCCCGTGAGCGGGCGCCTCGAGATTCGCTGTGTCTACGGAGCGCCTTGGCGGGTGACATACGAACGGTCAGCGCCAGGGGAAATGCCGTACCACGTCATACTGAGCGGATCGGCCATTCTCGAGGACGGTGATGTGTGAGTACAGATGTACGCTGGCGATATCGTGCTGCTCTCGCACGGGTCGGCCCATGTATTGCATGACGGCAGCGGCGTTAAGCCATCGCCGGCCCACAAGCGCGACACCTCCAACTTCATCGTTAGCGAGAACCGCGGAAGGGGTGACCGGCTGGACATGCTATGCGGCAGGTTCGTGGTCGCGCCTCAGCACGACAGGCTCGTGCGCAACTATCTGCCATCGGCGCTGGTGGTGCGTGCGGGAACTGGAGAGGAGGACGGCGAGTTGTCGGAAACCGCTGGGAAGGTAGTGAATTTGGTCAATCTCATGCGAAGCGAATCGATTGTCGACAGTCTGGGTGGGCTTGCCATGCTGAACGGCCTGTCAGCCGCATTGTTCGCGCTGGCGCTTCGGCTTGCCAGTGAGTCGGAAACGGCGCCTGTAGGGCTACTCGCTCTTGCGGGGCATCCACGGCTCGCGCCGGCGCTAACCGCAATGCTCGATGATCCTGCACATCCGTGGACGCTCCCAGACCTGGCGCAACTCTGCAATATGTCCCGCGCCACACTGGCACGCCATTTCACCGACAAGGTGGGAAAGTCCGCGAGCGAACTGCTGGCGGACATTCGTATGACGCTCGCGGCGAGTGAATTACGCAACCCGATCGTATCGACCGAGGCCGTAGCGGAGCGGGTCGGCTATCAATCCGTTGCCGCCTTCCGACGCGCCTTTAAGGAACACATGGGTGTGACGCCGGCGGCGTGGCGCCACGCTGGACACTAGTGGCTGATGCAAACAGTCGCAACTCGAACATGCTGAATCGGATGCACGGTGTGCACATATCGATTTTCGACATGCTGATGCGCTTCGGAAGCCTGCCAGTTGGCAGGCCCTGCACGGCTTAGCGACGTTGGGTCACAAAAGGAGCGCCGGGGCCTTGTTATTCCATCGCGCATACATTCGTTAATGCCGGGGAATAGAAACGTCCGGCCTGAACACGCCGGACGTTGTCTATATACCTTGGAGCTACGTACGAAGGCATCATGCAGCAGCAGAGGAGCACTTCGTATCGAGCCCGTCCTTACGCCCTCGCGCCGTCGGTGTACACGTCGCGGGGGCCAATGCGAGCGCCGTCGTAGTACGGATTGCGCGGACCGTTGGCATCGTAACGTGCACCGTCAAGATACGGGTCGGCCGAGCGAGCCGGAGGTGCCGACACACCCACATGGTCCAGGCCCGCGACGATGCGGGCGCCGTCGGTGTACACGTCGCGGGGGCCGATGCGAGCGCCGTCCACGAACGGATTGCGCGGACCGTTGGCATCGTAACGTGCACCGTCAAGATACGGATCGGCCGAGCGCGATACCTTGGCGTCTTCGGTGTAGCCATCGCGGTTGCTGATGCGCGCCTCGGCTGCGCCTGCAACGAAGATGGAAGCGAGCGCGATCGCGGAAACAATGGTCTTTACGTTCATGATGAATTCCTTAACTCTGGTTAGGGGGCCAGGCGTAGCGTCAATGCCGTCCTGATGCAAACCAGTGTAGGGCGACGGAATGAGTCAGTGAATGATGAAGCGGCTCGAATTAGTGCCATTTCGTCTCACACATCCATGGACTACCGCGACTGTGTCCACATACGCCGAAGTCGGGGGTAGGAGCCGTACAACAAACGTGGACAAATCAATCTTCGACCACGATGCACGGTTTCCGAGGTGGCTTCGTCGTGAAGCCTCTAGCCGTATGCCAGCGGTGCGCCGAATGGCCGGTTGAATCCGCAGCCCACGGCCGAATATGCGGTTCGTGCCCATCAAGAACGTCGATCAGCAAGCGGTTCTTGCGCTACACCGCGCCCGTCACGGGTTCGTGCGCGCCCGCACTGCGCAGGCGAATCAGATCCGCGGGCTGCTCGGCGATGCGGCTCATGGCTCCCCAGTTCGTCAAGCCCTATGTGAAGACGAATAAGATCGACATGGCCGATGCGGAAGCGATTTGCGAAGCCGTGGAATTTGGTCATTCGACAAAGAAGTCGGAAAGGGGTGAAAGCTGCGAATTCGGCACATAGTTCCACGCCTCGGGCAATAGTTGGTCAGGCCCCAACACACTTCTCGCGAAGGATGCCTCGCTCCGACATTCGAGTGCCGGGCAATTGGCGTCCGGCAGCCAGTGGGGGGAATTCTCGGTATAACTTGCCATGGCATCACGGTGCTGTCTGACATGGTGTTCCGGCCGTGGTCGCTGGAGGGGAAGGAAATCGAGGCCGGACCGGCCGCCGATGTCATTCCGGACATGGAGGTGGGGCGACCCGCAACCATTGTCCCGTCCTTGGCCGCGTTAGGTGCAATGGCGTTTGGGCGTCCGAACCCGCGGCACCGCGCGGGACACGCCCTTGTGATAGCGGGTTCCCCGTGTCTTGGCATGACCCGGGGAGCCCGCTTCTCCCCCTTCTGCAGAGGCCGCGTTGCTACCCCGACCGCTTGGCATGGCTCCAAACTAATTTAGCTCATCTCGATTGAGGTCAGGTGCATAACAGGAAGGAAGCACAACGCCAATTTGCCGTAGGTGCTGACGACATAGTCTTTGACAACCGCCTGCTTATTCGCAGGCAAGCCATCCACAACCAGATAGACAGGCGACTCCTGCGATTTATTCGCTCCCGTGATCAGGTCTTTCGGCCATGGCCAGGAGTTCGGACACAACGGGCCGGGCAGGCAGCCATCACCGCCATCATTTCCGCCAGGGCGGCTTCCTGGCGCATCGCGATGGCCACCTCTTCTTCGCGCGCCAGCAGCTTGATGGCGCCGATTTCCCGCAGGTAAAGATGCGCGGGGCCCGTGGTGCGAGCCAAGCGGCCGTCGCTTTGTGTCCGAGCTGCGGCGGCTTCCTGAATTACGTCCTCGTCCGCGGTGGGATGGATTGCGGATGCGTGATGTCACGTAGCCATGTCGAATGCAGGACTGCCCGCCTGCGCCCGGCGCTTACGCCTCCGCCGTGATCTTCCGTTCCTTGATCAGCTTGGCCCACTTGGCCTGCTCGGCCCGCATGAACTCGGCGAACCGCTCCGGCGAGCCGCCGCCATCCTCCGCGCCGAACTCCTCCAGCTTTGCGGCCACATCCGGCATGGCGAGGACCTTGTTCACATCGGCATTGATGCGCGCGACCATCGCCGCGGGCAGGCCGGCCGGCCCGACAACGCCAAACCAGATGCTGGCGTCGAACCCGGGAAAGCCGGATTCCGCCACGGTGGGCACATCAGGATAGCTCTTGACGCGCTTGTTTCCGGTCTGCGCAATCGCCATCAGCTTGCCATCCTTGATAAAGGTGGTCGCGGTCGTCATGCCTTCGAAGGCGAATTGCACATGCCCGCCAAGCAGGTCGGTAGCCAGCGGCGCCGAGCCCTTGTAGGGCACATGCAACACAGAGATGCCGGATCGCTGCTCGAACAGCGCCAGGGCCAAGTGCTGCGCGGAGCCCGAGCCGGCGGAGCCGAACGTGATCTGCTTGGGCGACTTCCTGGCGAGTTCGATCAGCGCCTGCATGGTCTTGACGGGCTGCGCGCGGCTGGCGATCAGCACCTGCGGCGTCTTGCCGACCAGCGCAATCGCCGTGAAATCCTTCTCGGCTGAGAAGTTGAGCCTGGCATGCAGACCGGGCGCGATGCCGAGCGCGTTGATATGGCCCAGCATCAGCGTATTGCCGTCCGGCGCCGCCTTGGCCACTTCGGCCGCAGCGATCAGTCCGGCGGCGCCCGCCTTGTTGTCCACCACGACCGGCACGCCCCACAGCGCACCGAGCTTGTTGGCGACGATGCGGGCAATAACGTCCGTGCCGCCGCCGGGAGGAAACCCGACGACCACGCGGATCGGGCCTTTTGGCAGCGTCGGATCGGCCGCCAGCGCCGGCAAGGCGCTGGCGGTTGCGAGAGTGGCAAGGGCACGGGTGAAAGCGCGGCGGTCCATGATCGTTGTCTCCAAGGTCTATTTATTGTTTGATGCGGTGCTGCCGACGGCCGGGACGACTTCAGGCGGTGGTTGTCCACTTGCCGTACTTCGCCACCTGCTGCTCGTCAAAGCCGAAGCCCAGCCCCGGCGTCTGGTGCAGGACGACGCGGCCGTCCTTGTGGCCAAGCTGCCGGTCGATCAGGCGACGGAAATTCAGCACTTGGTCGTCCCAGAAGAATTCCACATAGCGCGCGTTCGGCGTGGCCGCCACCAGCGGCGCGTGCACATCATGGAACCAGTGCGGGCACACCTGCACGCCGTAGCCGGCGGCGATGGCCGCGATGCGCTTCCACTCGGTGATGCCGCCGCACACCGCCGCATCCGTCTGCAGGATGGCGGCGCCTCCCATGTCGAGCAACTGCTTGTGGCACCAGCGGCCGTAGCCGATCTCCGCGGTGGCCACGGGGATGGAGGTCAGCTTTGCCAGACGGGCGTGACTTTCGATATCGTCCGGGCCAAACGGCTCTTCGATAAAGTACGGCCGGTACTGTTCGATGCGGCTGAGATACTGCATCGCCTGCACCGTGTCGACCCAACCGTTATTGCAGTCCAGCATCAGCTCCACGTCCGGCCCGATGGCTTCGCGCGCGGCCTTCACGCGGGACTCCTCGCCCTTGGGATCCCAGCGCCCGGTCTTCATCTTGACCGCCTTGAAGCCGAGCTCGACATAGCTGGCCATTTCCTCGCCGACCATCTCGGCGGCCTTGCCATCGACGTAATAGCCGCCGCTTGCGTACGCGGCCACCGTGTCCAGCTCGACGGCGCCAAGGTATTTGTGCAAGGGCAGTCCGACGGCCCGGGCGTTCATGTCCCACAGCGCGATGTCCAGCGCGCTGATGGCGCGCATGACAGTGCCCATGCGGCCCTGCAGCAATGCCTCCTGGTACATCTGTTGCCACAGGCCTTCCACGCCGAGCGATTCCTTGCCGATCAGCACGGGCGCGAGCAATTGCTCCACCGCGACGCGGAACAGCTCGCCGCCGGCGCTGCCGACATAGCAGAAGCCGATGCCTTCGACGCCCTCGGCGGACCGCACCCGCACCAGCCCGTAGTGCCGCTCGGTGACGGTGCGGTTAGAGAAGGAGGTGACGTGCTCCAGCGGCACGCGGGCGACACAGACTTCAATGGACTGGATGATCGGCATGAGGGTCTCTCTCGGTGTTTTTGGGTGACTGGGTAAGTGCCCCTAGTGTTGCTCACCGAAACCAACCGAAAAAGCGCTGCCAGGATGTTTCTGAACACGTAACATACGTGGTTATGGATACCACCTTCCTGCATACCTTCGTGGTCGTCGTGGACGCCGGCTCCATCGCGGAAGCCGCGCGGCGCCTGGACGTGGCGCCCACCACCGTCGCTCAACAGATCAAGGCGCTGGAAGCCGACATCGGCAGCAAACTGTTGGCGCGCTCGGGCCGGACCGTCCGCCCGACCCTTGCCGGCAGCCGCATCCTGGAACGTGCCCGGCTGGTGGTGCGGGAGGTCGGCAACCTGCGCTCCGAGGCATCGGACACGGCACTGCCGGCCGGCCCGTTGCGCCTGGGCTCCGCGCCGACCGCGCTGATGGGCCTGCTGCCGAGCGCGCTGCGGGAATGGAAGCGGCGCTACCAGGGCATTGAGATCTTTATCGAGCCGGGTACGTCAGCGACGCTGACTTCCAAAGTTATCGCCGGCGAACTGGATGCCGCAGTGCTGGTGCAGCCCTCCTTCGCCATGCCCAAGACCTGCGAGTGGGTGCCGCTGCGCAACGAGCCGTTGATCCTGCTGACGTCCGCAGGCATGAAGGTCACGGACCCGTTGCAGACCATCGCCCGCGAGCCGTTTATCCGCTATGACCGCAGCGTGGTGGCGGGGAAACTCGCCGACGACTACCTGCGCCGCCGCTATGTCCGGCCGCAGGTGCAGTTCGAGCTGGACGGGATCGAGCACATTGCCAAGCTGGTGGCGGAGGGCCTTGGGGTTTCCGTACTGCCGGACTGGGCGGCAGGCGGCCAGCAAGATGCCCGGGTGCGGCGCTGGGCGCTGCCCGCGCCGTGCCCGCAGCGGACGGTGGGCATGGTGTGGCTGCACTCGTCGGTGCGCTCGCCGCTGGCGGCGGTGCTGGCGGGGCTGCTGGATCTCAACCGCCCGGCGCCGGAAACGGGCCCGAGCACGGCGACGGTTGCGGAGCGTTGGCGGGACGTTGGCGCGGGGAGCGCCTGAACGCTGCCCGCCGCCACGCTTCAGGGTTGCGCGGGCCTTTGCCGTTTGGCCGAGGCCTGGGATTTCCACAAATCCCACTGGCGGTCTTCAATGTACTCACCGATCTTGATCGTCTCGCGTCGCACTCGCATATGAGAAAGGCAAGAGACCGACGTCAGCGCAGAAACGAAGGCCGCAGCAGACCTGTATGATCCCGCTGCTCCGTGACGAGCACACAGGTAGGCCAGCTCTGGGGTAGTTCGTGAGGGAAGAAGCCGTTCGATTGGGCACAGCGATTCCCTGTAGTCTTCTTCATCGCCGTTCTCGTCAAGCGGCTCAGGCAGGCACATGCAAGCCACCACCCGTGGAACGCGAACATGAATTGTGCCCAGCGCAGTATCGAACGTGCGCGGACGCCAATCTTTGATGCGGCGATACGTTCCGCAATACGGGCACTTTCTCTTGGCGCGGTCGTAAGCGAAAACCTGCTGCTGTGCCACAGCCTGTTGTAGTGCGAGAGCCAGCCGTCGCAATTCCCGCAGCGAAAGACCGAAGTCCGCTGGCTCCACGTGACACGTTGGTCGCTCTACTGTCCCCAGTTGAACAGTTTCGACGCTCCCATCATCGGTATGGGATCGTAGGCAGTCCAGCGTAGTGACATGGCAGCCCCCAATACCCCATAGGACACATCATCACCTTAGTCGCGATGTCGCGCCCTCCCCCCATTTTCTTTCCACTCCCAGAATTAACGTTCCTCAACACGTGGGGCGGCGCGCGGTATATACATAGGTAAGACCGATCACTGCAAAGGCCGAGCGGATTAAGGCGATATGCTCGGCCAATTGTTGCCACTGCACTCTCCAAGCCAGTTGCGCCATACCAGTGTCAAAGTGCCTCGAACTATGGATGATTGCATGGGCAGGTAGAAGGTTCTCCACGCTCACCTTTGCACGTATGAATCGCCGTAGTTGGAGTTCAGAAGCAGAGTCGTCGCACGTAATATGCAGTTCGGCGCTATCGACAGAGCACCGTTTAACGATGAGTTCTATCATGGTGGGCCTTGCATATGTCTCAACAGGGGATCAGTAAAATGCACCTTCAACCGCATGGTGTCCCTTGTTTGTGTCGGCACGGAACGTTGTGCTTTCTGAAAGCTCGGTAAGTGAGCCTGTGCAAAAGCGATCAATCGGAGCCGAGTTGCGTACGAGATTTCGGCCGTAGGAAATGAGATCCACCTGGCACGGCTTCATCGCGAGGTCCCCATTCGTACCGGCGTGGAGATGGCTCGATATATAGACGCCATCAAATGCCATCCTCAGCTGACGTGTACGTGTATCAATTTCTGCTTCCATCCTTCTTCGATGGCTACGATTCGAAACATGCAAGTATGCGATGCGAAGCTGGCCAAGTTGACGGGCAACATAGGTGAACAACTGCTCTAACTCGCTGTCGTCAGCTGCACTAGACGACAGCGGTCCGATACGAACCCCAACACGATCTCGGCCCCAAACATCAATGACGGCTAGTGTCACCTCGATTAGCAAGCGGACGCGGTTCTTGACCGGTCCACCGTATGTGTCGGCACGACGGTTAGTCGAATTTCGTAAAAACTGATCCAGTAGGCAGCCATTGGCGGAACAAATCTCGACACCTTTGAACCCAGCCTTCATAGCTTGACAGGAACTATAGCTAAACTGGTCAATGATCAATGGGATCTCGTTGTTCTCGAGAGCGCGAGGAATTTCCAGGGGAACAGACTTTCCAAGGACAAAGACTGGCCCTGTGCAACGAATAGCGGAAGGTGCAACTGGCAAGGCTTGGCCCGGCTGAAGCAGCCTGTGGGATAGGCCTCCAGCGTGCCAGAGTTGAGCAAAGACTCGACCGCCTTGTGCGCGCACTGCGTTCGTGACGCGTTGCCATTGGCATACTTGTTCGTCGGAGTAAAGCCCCGGCGTGGCTATGCAGCCTTTTCCCTGAGGTGAAATGTGGAGAGGTTCAGTAATAATGAGACCCGCACTTGCGCATCGGGCATAGTGCGCGACGGTATGGTCGCTCGGAACATCATGCTCATCGTCCTGGCACTTGGTTAGTGGTACTGTAACCACTCTATTCGGTAGCTCGTAAGGACCTAGCCTGAGGGGGGAAAGCGGATCAAACGGCGTCGTGCTGCCGGGGAATTCCCTCATTTTCTCGTCTCCGGTTTTAAATATGTTCCCCTCTTTTCGGGAACCCCAGGTCAATGCCTCTGTTCGACTCGTGATCGCATGCCGTAATAACGTCTAAATATAGGTCTTCATTCGTGAATTCGGTTAACACCTTGGTATGTCTATTTTTGTGTCGAGCTTTGTGTCGTCTTTCTGAGAATGGGCAACTCGTATGCCAATTTCCGTGGCTGATGTGCCGGCGCCGGTCAATGGTCCAAGGACCGACTCGCCCATGCGCATCGAATTTGTTGACGCTGGCCATGCTCCTGCGTCGGTGCGACTTAGTCCGGAAGCCGTGAAGGAGAGCGTGCAAAAGATGGAGGCCGATCTCGTCAGGCGCCCTGACTTGCGGCGAGGATGTCAGCGTAAATTCTGTTCGTTGGCCGGTGCCGGTTTGGCGATGCTGGCCCGATGCATCTGCTGTGACGCGAGGCGGCGATCTCGAGCGCCGAGATGTGGTCGGGTGAGAGTTCCCCGTTCAAAACCGCGACCCTGACCTGCAGCCACAGTTCGGTGCCAAAGCCGTGGGCCAGCGCACCTTGTAGCAGTGCGCTACGCAGCGTGTCGAGCTGCCCGTCTTGCAGTTGCGCCCGGGCGACCTGTGGCCATCGAACGTAATGCCTCGATGCCGCCTTCATCGAGTCGCGCCTTCCATGGTACGCGGTTTGCCGAGCCACACCCCTACCGCCTTGGCGGCCTGCGCTGGCGTCTTGCCTGCCAGCATCAATCACCCGGCACGCACTCGTTTGCGTGTTGCCTCGTCCATCTTGCCCATGAAAGCCTTCTCCAACCATTCCTTTGAGCAAGGAACGCACGAAGGCGAAGCGGCTCCGTCAAGCGGGTCGCCGCCGCTGTAGGGGAAGGCGCCGCGGCGGTCCAGTCGCTTCACCAGTTTTTCGCGTGGTAATGCGAAGGACACCTTTGTATGGTGGTCGCAAGGCTTCCGCCCGCATAGCATTCTAACTGCCTCGCAACAGCGAGACCCGGTGCTTCTTCCCGAGCCCGCCGGCAACGTGGGCTCTTTTTTTGCCTCATTAATTTCTGGAGGAGGTGACCCGGCGGCGGTACAGCTCACCAACAACCTCTCTTTGGAGTCAAGGATGACCAGACATCATCGAGGTATCCAAAATCCTCTTGGCAACGCTGTACGCCATATGGCCGCTGCCGCGCTGGTTGCAGTAAGCGCTACTCTTTCGCTGCACAAACGGCTGAACCCAGATGTGAGCCCGCAAACTTCTTCCGTCGCCAAGCTTTTCGGCGAGCGAGCTTCATCCGTTGACGGTGTGCGCGAGGTCCGAGTTAGTTCGCAAACCAAAGCGATTCCGGTACACGCGGGAGAAACGGTCCGTTTTGACTTCGGATCTACGTCGGCGGGTTGGACCTTCGCGGCCCGCCCAGGGAACACGGCTGTAGAACTAGTCAGTCTGTTCCCCGATATCACTGCAGCCAGAGGTGTCTGGATCCACCAGAACGGGTCCAACACGTTTGCTGGCCATTGAAGACTAGCGGCAAGGTCGACTGTAAAGGATTCGCCCTTCCCTTCATTGGAAGCGTACAGCCAGCATAGCTTTCGCAATTCCGAAACGATACCACTCGATGTCCATCATGAAACTGCTCACCAAAGCAATTGTTGCAAACACCATTGCCTTAACGCTCGGCGCGGCAACCACCGTTGCGCACGCAATGCAAGGCGACTACCCGTATGAGAAGTGAGGTTCCCCCGAAATTTCGCCTTCCAGTAGGTGGTGTGTAAACTCGACCCAAAGGAAGGAAAGAAGAGATCCCAAAACAAGCGTACACGGCAGAGTTCAAGGCAGGGGCCGTGCAGCGGGTGAAAGACGGGCGAAGGGTGGGCGCCGTTGCCCGCGAATGGGCATGTCGGAGCAGACGCTGCGCAATTGGATCAAGGCCGAAGAGGCCGCTATGCTGAGGCGCAGGGGCGAAGGTGATGACGCCGGAACAGATGGAGCTGTCGCGCCTCAGAGCTGAGAACAAGCGCCTGCAAATGGAACTTGAAATCGCAAAAAAAGCGGCGGCGTTCTTCGCGAAAAACCTCCTGTGAAGTTCGAATCGCAGCGTCGGCACTATCCGCTGTCGGTATCCGGGCCCGCCACAAGCGCCGTTATCGAGTCACCACGGACTCGAAGCACAGGTTGCCGGTCGCGCAAAACCTGCTGGAGCGCAACTTTGCGCCGCTGGCGCCGAACCAGGTCTTCACATCGGACATCACGTACATTTGGACGGATGGGGGATGGCTGTATCTGGCAATTGTGCTGGATCTGTTCAATCGGGAGGTCGTGGGCTGGTCGATCAAGTCGCGCATGAGCGCGGACATCGTGACCGACGCGCTGACGACGACCTGGTTCCGTCGCAAGCCGGCGCCGGGCGCCATGCATCATTCGGATCGCGGCAGTATGCCAGTCAGGACTTCCAACTCAGGCTGACGGAATACGGCATGCGCTGCTCCATGAGCCGCAAGGGCAATTGCTGGGACGCGCCCACGGAGAGCTTCTTCAACAGCCTGAAGAATGAGCGGGTACACGCCACGCGCTACCGGACGCACCGGGAAGCAACGGCCGACTTGCTCGACTACATCGAAGTGTTCTACAAGAATGTTTCATACTGCCCAACCTCGCTATGTCGTTGATAAATCTAGAGAACCTTGCCGTGTCGTTGGTATTGTGGGACGGCCGCGCCGCGCCTGGGCACGCGCACGAGCTCGGCAACGCGATCGGCATCGAGGGAATGACGATTGAAGATCCAAGGTCCATTGGGCAGCGGGTGCTCCGCGGCGACTTCGCCGCGTTCGACCGCAAGCCTGAGGGTCTTGGGACTGATACCAATGAAGGCCGCAGCCCCGGTCAGATTCATCCATCCTTCGGCGGTCCGCTGCTCGCTTGAATAGACGGTAATCTGATGGAAACTGCGCAGCGCGGTGACGCGTTCCTATGTCCAGTAATTGCCGCGTCCGGTTCGCAAGCATTGCGATTGAGTATGCTGGCGATCAGCAAGTCGGGACAGATCCGGGCGAGTGAGCGTACGGCATCAATTGCTTCGCGGGAAGTGTGAGAGGTGCTCTGCCCGCGGCGCCGTCGGGGTACCCGAACCTCGGTATGAGTGCCGCCTTTCCAGTGGGTCATAAGCACGATCTCACTCTTTGCATTGTCCACACTTCGTGGATCAGCGCACGTACAATGCGCTTCCTCAGGCGGGCATCGGCCCCTGGCCATATGGACTCCAGCGCCGTAGCGCGGTCGGCAAACTCCTCTGGCTTGGCCGGGGGGATCTGGCCGGATGCGCCTGACTGTTGCTCGATACGCGATTGCAGTTCCTTGACGCTCAACAGGGCATCATTCCAGCGTCGCTCCAATTCGTCGGCGACCAGTCGATTCTCGGGGTCGGCAGCGTCATACTGCTTTTGCGCGCGCTGCGGGCATAGCGGGCCGCCTGCAGATCCCGCTGCAGCGCAGCCAGCACCTCGTCTTGTTTCCGGGTCTCTTCTTCGCGAGCCACGATAGCTGCCTCGATTGCTGCAGGTTGAACGACACCTGAAGGACCGCCTGTGCAATGGCCGCGTCGGCGCGCGCGCCACCGAACGCAATACAGCGGGGCTGTCCTTTGTCCAGCCAAGCGCGATGACAGGAATAGCGCAAGTCGTCGTGCTGGTTACCCGTGTAGTGTAGCGTCAGCTTGCTCGCGCAGCGCCGGCACCGCAGCAGCCCTGCCAGTAAAGCCTCCCCTTTCTTCGGCGCACCAGCATGTCCGGCCATCCGCACATTGGCACTGATCGTGCGCTGGACTCGTTCGAACTCGTCCCAGTCAACGTACCCGTCATGGGCATCGGGAATCAGCGCCAGCCACTGATCTCTCGGCTTGCGGCGATCACGCTTACGTGGTTCTCCGTCTTCATAGCAAACCACGACCAGCACGGTGTCGACGACTCGGCAGACTTCAACCAGTTGCTGCCACTCGCGACCCTCGCGGACAAGCGCCTGTACATCCATGGCGACGCCAAGCAGTATCCGACGCTCTCCGGCCTAATCGGCGGTAGGGTAAACGTGAAACACATCCGCTCCCATCGGGACGAAATCCTGCGGCTGGCGGCCACGATCAGGCAGGGCACCGTCACCGCCTCGCTGATGCTGCGCAAGCCAGGCAGCTACCCGCGCCAGAACGGTCTGGCCGTCGCGCTGCGCGAGCTGGGTCGCATCGAGCGCACGCTGTTCGCGCTCGACTGGATGCAGAACGTCGAACTGCGCCGCCGCGTACAGATTGGCCTAAACAAGGGCGAGGCCAAGAACTCGCTGGCCCGCGCCGTGTTCCTGAACCGGCTCGCCGAAATCCGCGATCGCAGCTTCGAGAACCAGCGCTACCGCGCCAGCGGCCTCAACCTGGTGGTGGCCGCCATCGTGTTGTGGAACACGGTGTACCTGGAGCGCGGCACTGGGGCGCTGCGCCAGAACGAGCAGACGGTGGACCGACAAGTTGCTACCATACCTATCACCGCTCGGCTGGGAGCACATCAACCTGACCGGCGATTACATCTGGCGGCAGCATAGGCTGGTCGAGCGCGGCAAGTTTCGGCCGCCACGCCCATTCAAGGTTTACGTACGATTTTGTCCGTTTCGTGAGCCACCCCCACAATGGGCGACCAATGGGCGCTCGCCAGTTGAAAGCCTCTCTACGCGCCTCTATGACCGTGCAATCGGCCAGGCGAGTGAACTCGGTCTGGCGGCTTTACTTGCCGCTACGCGTTTAGTGGCACCGGAGCGCGGAAATTGTCACATTTTGGACGGAGCGATGCATATCTCGATAAACGACCGACGCCGAGCCGGCATTTACCCCGCGACAGAAAAAGCACAGGTCGATGCGGGCCACATCCAACTCGCAATTGGGGAGCACGCGCTGCAGGTGCCCGACGGCAAAGTCGGCCGCCATAATGCTCTCGGGCGCCTATCCGATGGCCATGTTTGCGAGCGCGCCTACATGCAAGAAAATATCGCCCCGCTGATCCGATTGCAAGACGGTATCATGAAGGGCTGGCCCGATTCGACTGCCTCGATCAACCGTACACTCCCCTCGTGCAAAGCGGGCTCAGTAGCAATGAACATCTTTTGAGGTCCATTGCACCGCGCAAGGGGCCGGCAGCAACGAGATATGAGGGGGCGGCAACCAAAACCCGCCCAGAGCGCATCACCGTTCGCCGAAAAACGCTGCGGTGGCAAACCAGATCTGATGGCAGGAGTCCGATGTCAAACCGACCGTCAAGTACAGTTCGATTCTCGGGTGCCTTGGGGAGGTTTTGGACGCGCGCGCCGCAACGAACACGCGTAATGCAAACAGCTGGTCCATGGTATTCTCCTCCCGCCGGTCGCCGAATAGTTTTCTTCTTCGCCTGCGACCGGAATCAGCGGACTACTGGGCGAAGGCTGCAACAGAGACCGCTCGCTCATCAGGTGCAATCGCCTATTCGTCCAGGCACAAGTCGCGGGCAATCGATGTAGATGGCGAGGATCATTCCGAAGGCAATTGGCGGTCTTGCCTTCGATACGCTAGGCCGAAATATCGCATCACCACGCCTTATCGCCGTACCGCTCAGCGCGCAGATTCCCGTCCGGTTCGCGATCGCTTTTTCGCCATAACTGATATCCATAGCTGCAGCCAGTGGCGTCGCGCCCCGATGATCAAGAGCGCCGCCGTGATGAAACCGATCGTCCCGATGACCCTCGCCTCGCCTATTACGCCGAATACTGTCAACCAGCTCATGAACGGGCTGTGCGATATGAGCGGGGCGATCGCGTCGGCCGCGTATGACGTGAATTTCTGGATCTCAAACCAGATAAAAATTGCCACCATCGCCCATCGGACCAGATGCCAATTGCCCGACTCGTTTCGTTCGGTTATCTGAAATTTCATGATCGCTCCTTCTCCATCGTTCGCCACCACGGAGCAGCGTTGCTTCCGGGAGCGATCTCAAATCAGGCGACGCGCAAAGCCAGCAAAAACACGCAACCCGGCCGCGTCACTTCATCGCCAAACACAAGCACG
This sequence comes from Cupriavidus sp. CP313, assembly GCF_054072015.1. Classification (NCBI taxonomy): domain Bacteria; kingdom Pseudomonadati; phylum Pseudomonadota; class Betaproteobacteria; order Burkholderiales; family Burkholderiaceae; genus Cupriavidus; species Cupriavidus sp. CP313. The sequence continues at coordinate 66,004 of NZ_JBSVZB010000038.1, forward strand.
TTACCCTGAATGTTAGTGACGTGCTGCAAGTGCAACAACATACATTGGTATCGTGCGAGTGTACTTACTTGCTCACACCAGCACGCTCCGCTTAGATTGGATTCGCCAGAGTGCTCCGAGCGGTTCGAGTTCCTTCCTTCCGACACGGTTACACCTGCGACTCACGCGAGCATCAGGTCGCCCCAGCACAACGCTACCCCCGTAACAATAGACGCTAAAACTTGTGTGGATCGTTCAACCCGCACGACAAGCACTGTAGATACTCGTCCGTCGAAAAGGAATCCTCGATCGGATCAAAAGAATGCAGGCGAGAAACCGCCTTCATCGACAACGGCGACAAAGATTTTCATCGCATCTAGTCTGTCCGTATGTCGTTCAAATAGTTGCTCACTGCCAACGGACTGGCCTACCCTCTCGTGGGATGGAAAGCTCATTTTCAGAACCGGCAATTAGCTACGGCGATCATTTCGCAGTAGCATTGCAGTCGACTTCGGCTGTCCACAATGGCGCGAGGAAGATGATCGCCCAGCATCTCCCCCGCGCGCGGCGTCAGTTCGCTGGGGGGAAATCAAGCTCCGTGTTGTTAGCCCGATTGAAGGTATTTGTGAACACAGTTAGTGCGACAGCGAGGGCGATGTCTGCCACCTGCGTCTCGGTGAAGCCAGCGCTGCGGACGGCGGCAAACTCTTCGTCGCTGATAGTTCCGCTCGATTCATTGATGACTCGCACGAACCGAATCAGAGCATCACGCTTCGCGTCACCAGTCTGCTGGTCCGTACGAATCTGGCGAATGGTGTCAGCAGACAGGCCTACCATCTTACCAAGCATGACATGCGCAGCAATGCAGTAGCCGCAGCCAGTGAATTCACTCACGACCAATTGATCGTCTCCAACTCCTGCTTGCTAAGGCTTCCGGCCGTAAGGGCTTCCTCGGCGTTCAGATATGCACTGAGAGTCACCGGTGCGACGTGGCCGAGCGCGGAAAACAAGTTCGGGATGCCGCCAGTCATCCTCTTGACCCGTGCGTAGACTTCTGCAGTGGCACCGATTGCGGAATCGACTGCTGGTACGGAGATACGGCTCATCATTAACTCCATTGAAAATCGATTGGAGGACTCTATCGTAGGTGTACAGGTTAAGCCTGGCGAGGCGCGATTGGCTCAATGGAATGCTCAAACGTATCACTTTCACATAATCATGCCCCCCTTAAGAGATTGGCTGAGCAGGCTCCTCGAGATCATGACGGTCACGGGCCAGCTGGATGTCCGCTGCGCGTATGGATCGCCGTGGCGTGTCGTCTACGAGGAATCTGAATTGGGAGAGATTCCCTATCATGTGGTGCTGAATGGGTCAGCGGTTCTCGAAGGGCCTACCGGCTCCTCGCCTATTCCGCTTCACGCCGGTGATATAGCGTTGCTGCCGCATGGTTCCGCCCACGTACTCCACGACGGGGGCGGCAAGCAACCAGGTCCTGCGCGCGTACGGAACGACAGTAACGTAACTGTTAGCGAGAACGACGGCGCTGGAGGCCGGCTGGACATGTTGTGCGGGCGCTTCTTCATCTCGCCGCCACACGACCGCCTCACTCGAAATTTCCTGCCATCGGCGCTCGTCGTCAGTGCCACGGCGTCTAAATCGGACTCCAGCATGCGGTCGGACTTGGCAAGCCTTGTAGATCTAATGCGCACTGAATCCTTCGGAAACGGTCTTGGAGGGCACGCCATGCTAAATGCGTTGTCCACTACCCTGTTCGCGTTGACAATACGCTTGGCAAGCGAGTCCGACCGTCCGCCGACGGGCCTTCTGGGACTCGCTGGCCATCCGCGATTGGCGTCAGCGATTTCGGCTATCTTTAACGAGCCTGAACGTCCTTGGACAGCGCCCGAACTTGCGCAGCGCTGCAACATGTCACGCGCGACCTTCATGCGGCAGTTCCAGCAAAGCTTTGGTCGCACTGCCCATGACTTGTTAGTCGCGGTTCGCATGAGTCTTGCGGCAAATGCATTAAAGAACCCCATGGCCAAGACGGAGACCGTCGCAGAAGCCGCCGGGTATCAATCCGTCGCCGCTTTCCGCCGCACGTTCACTGAGCAGCTTGGAATGACACCAGCACAATGGCGCCGCAGAGTCGAGGCTTCTTCTCAACCGGAGGATCACTCGGAGACGGCTATTTCATCATTCGGCGACTCAGCTGCGAGTACAGCAGACCAGGCTGGCTAGTTACTTTGCGAGCATGTCGTCCGAAATTTTATCGGAATATATCTGCAATTCGGGCGAGCAATACCGACACCTTGGTATGTGGCAACCGCGATACATATAAGCGCTGTTTGGGGATCGAATCGGGTAACTTGACGCAGCTGAAGTAAATCCAAGCTGGCCTCTTCGCAATGCTTTGCAACCGCGGGGCTCAGAGTGTCTACCTGCATGGAGAGACGTTATGGACGATTCGGACCCAAATGGTGGCCTGCGCGCACGGGATGATAGATGGAACCCGGTTCTTAAACCGTCGCAGCTCAACCGTATCCTAAGGTACGGGTCCGTTTGTAAGTTCCCGGCGGGGCATGTCCTTTGTCGGCAGGAGGACAGGAGCATATCGACGTACGTGGTTCTGAAGGGCTCGTTGGCAGCGGAGCGTTGCAATGCCATAGCTCAAGCAGCTTGGGAACGCGCGGCCCTGGAATGTTTGCTGGTGATATCGGGTCTCTCGTTGGACGTGCTGCAGTCGCGACCGTTCGCGTGGAGACTGATGCTGAATTGCTAGTGATCGGGCCAGAGGGAATGCGAACACTAGTGGTGATGGAGACCGGACTCAGCAAAATCTTCATGCGGGCTTTCATTCTTCGGCGCGTCTCGTTCATTGAGGACTAGGCAGCCGGCGGTGTTGTCGTGATCGCTACAAAAGAGACAGCCGAAGCATTGCGGCTTAGGGAATTTCTGTCCCGCAGTAGCTACCCGGCTTTATACCTGGACGTCGACCGGCATGCAGTGGCGCGTGCGCTAATGGAGCGATTTCAAGTAGGCCCGGACGATTTGCCCGCAGTAATTACATCGAAGGCAGATGTATTGTGCCGTCCGTCAAGCCGCGCGCTTGCGGACGCCATTGGACTTAGTCCCGAACCGTTGCATGGTAGGCGGTTCGATTTGGCTGTTGTCGGCGCGGGGCCAGCGGGCCTTGCTGCCGCCGTCTATGGAGCGTCCGAAGGACTTCGCACAGTCGTACTCGATGCAACGGCCCCTCGTGGACAAAAGCTGGAACGAGCTCAAAGATCGAAAATTGCTTTGGATTTCCGACTGGGATATCGGGACGAGCACTCGCTGGTGGCAGAGGGCTGGCGCAGTCCGGAAAGTTTGGCGTAGAGGTCCCGCCGTACCCGTCGCAGTGACGGCTCTATCGAATGCAGGCACGGAGTATCCCTTGATATGGACAGTGGTGAAAGTGTTAGGGCGCGAGCCGTAGTAATCGCAACTGGCGCTCGATATCGTAAGCCAAGCTTGGAGAACGCCAGCCTTTGCCAATGGAGACCAGCCTGCCAGGTGTCTTTGCTGTTGGTGATGTTAGGGGTGGATCAGTCAAGCGCGTAGCCGCCGCAGTTGGAGAGGGCGCCGCCGTCGTGCAAGCTGTCCACACTATTGGTATTGCGGCAACTACCAGACCAGTGAACAACGCACACCAACCTATACTGGCTTGGTGTTCAGTACCAGGTAACGCCACAACTTTCCATGACAAGCGCAGCGTACTACACCGACGTGCAGAACAGTGCTGCTGATCCGTTTAGCTTGTGTGGCAGTCGTCATATGCTTTTGCGAAGCGCACGGATCTGTACCCTGTGGTTGCTTACGCCTGGAACCGTCATGGATCTAGTCTCGGCCTAGGCGGCTTCGGTCCGTCGCTGACACGGGTGCCGAATACCCTCACAACAACTTCAGAACAGACTGTGTCCGGAGAGAGTCAATTCGCTGCTCTGATTGGTATTCGTCATAGGTTCTGAAGCCTCATGCAAGGGGAGAGGCCCTGACGCCTTAGTGTCCCTTTGGCCGACGCGTCGTGAGGCCTTTGGGACGGGCTCCTTGTCGCAAGGCCGCGAGCCCGCCCTCATGTCGTACTTGGCGCATCGAGCGATACTCTAGAGCATCATTTTGATAAACCTGGGTCTCAACAAGCTCATGCGCAAGACCTAAAGTTCAGGTCACGAACAACTCTTCATGGAGTGAAGGATGACCACCAAGTATCGAGACGCCGTTAGTCGCAACGCAGCCCTGCTGGCAGCGGCCATCTTGCTAGTCCTCAGCGCTGCAACAGCGTTGTCGGTTCACGCAGCCGAGCCCAATGTGGAAAGGCAATCGACCTCCATTGCGAGGCTCTTCGGAGAGCGAGCCACATCCGTCGAAGGCGCGCGAACTGTCCTGGTGACGCCCGAGGCCAAGTCGGTCCAGGTGCATGCAGGCGAAACTGTTCGATTTGACTTTGGAGCAACCTCTGCCGGCTGGAGCTTCGCGGCCCGGCCAGGCAATACAGTCGTTGAACTCGTTAATTTGTTTCCTGATATTCACGCAGCCAAAGGCGTCTGGGTTCATCAAAACGGCTCCATGGCCTTCCAAGGCCATTGATACACCGCAGGGGCAGGTGATTGCCAACCCTTTGCTTTCGCGTTGCAGCACACGTTAGCCATCAGGCGACGTGCAATTTTAGAAAACATCACTCAAGGTTCATCATGAAACTGCTAAAAAAGGCAATCATTGCAAACGCCATTATCCTGTCACTCGGCGCGACGGCCACCGTTGCAAATGCCGTACAGGGTGAGTATCCACACGGGAAGAACGCGCGAGTCGGAAGCGCCTCAGCAACGTCAGCAGCACGCTCGGTTACTGACAAGCGTGATCCGTTCTCTGACGGAGCCCGCGCCGTCATCGACGCTCGAGACATCTACTCCGGTGGTGCCGGGTCGGTGCTCGAGCGACGCGATCCGTTCACCGACGGTGCGTGAGCGATAGCAGTAATGAGAAGCCGCTTAGCGGCGCAATTTATCATCTTGGGCGACTCTAAATGGACTCAATTCTTACCAAACTATCGACCCTTCTCAAGCAGGACACCGATTACCATATTGTTCGGGCCTCCATGGTCATCATGTTCTTCTTCTTTGGCTATCAGAAGTGGTTTCAGTATGAAGCCGATGTTCTGGTTCCGTACATCAGCAACGGACCTCTGATTTCATGGATGTACCCCGTTTTCGGCGTGCGGGGAGCTAGCTGGTTCCTAGGGCTGGCTGAATGGACGTTCTGCGCGCTGATCTTTTCCGGATTCTGGAACAAGAAGCTGGGGATTCTTGGCGCCCTTGGTTCCGTGGGCACATTCGTAGCGACTGTCACGATCATTCCCTTTATCCCTGGCGGTTGGGAGCCGTCTGCCGGCGGGTTCCCTGCGATGGTCGGGCCGGTTGCATTCCTGATGAAGGATGTGGTTCTGCTCGCCGCCTCCGTATATCTTCTGAAGGAAGACGTTCACCGCGAGCTGGCCCGCAGCAAGCTTCAGAAGGCTTACCCGGCTATGACCCGACAGGTCTAATCACCAATGAGTAATAGGCAGGGCATGTTGCCATGCCCTGCTTTGGTCCATTTAGTAAAGCAAGCGATTGCGACTCAAGCGTAAGCGTCCGACGCCGACCATGTAGACGCGATCGCTGCAGTTGACCGACCATTCGCGTGATGGGCATGTGACTGGATCGTGCCCGCGATAGGCGATCATGGACACTATACCTCCCCGGTCAGTGCGCCACTCGCTGCAAGAATCGCGTGAACCATCTCTCGCCGCGCCAGGTTTGACGGCCGTCGAAGGGGCAGAAGCCGTTCAAAGGCGGCAAGGAGGCATCGGAAGGCCTCCGATTCTTGCCACCTGGGAATTTCGAAGCGTGTGAACCGGCTCACCATCTGCGGGTCCGTCTGCAACGCCATTACTGCATCTTGGGTGCCAACGAGGACGATGGAGATTCTCAAGTCATTCGCCAGGAACTTCAGTAGATTCAAGGACGCCCGCTGTTCCCTGTAGTTTC
>NZ_JBSVZB010000039.1:0-69956 GCF_054072015.1 Cupriavidus sp. CP313
GCGTGGCCACCTGGGTGCCGTTGCCGAAGTTCTGCAGGGTGGGGATCTTCAGGCTGAGGTGCGAGCTGGCGTCGATCGTGTTCACGGTCGCTCCGACCTGCAAGCCGATGGTCGGGCTGGCAAAGCCGCCGCCGCCGACGACGTTCTGATAGTTGCCGCCGACAACAGAGACGGCGTGGCCGCCGCGCACAGCGGACATGGTCTTGCCGTCGAGTTCCTGGTCGAGCGGCAGGTCCTTGATCATGAGGGTCGATTGCATGGTAAGTCTCCTTGGGGTTCGGTTGGGGGAGCACGTTGTTGCGCTCGAAGGGTATAGAGCATGGGCCGTGCCAGGCCCGGGAGGGTGCTGCAGTAAAATTCATAACATCTTGAAAAACAAAGGTTTTTCATGGAATGCTGGCACTTTCCGATCCCCATCAGGCAGGCTTTGTGTTGGGCGCGGGCCAACGCATTTCATGGCACTGTTGGCCAGACGGACAAATATCAGGCGCCGCCTGTAGTCAAACAGGCATTGCGCAGCGGGCGCCACGCGCACTACCACGCCGTGCAGGTCGGTGGCGTTGTCGCGCAGCGCCAGGCTGAGAGACGGCGTACAGCATTGCCCACGGGCCAGCGATGTCGGCGAGCGCCTTATCGCTCCGTGAAGATGAGTCCCAGTTGCTCGGCCTGGTCAGTGATCCAGTCCCAGTCGATGCTCAGCTCCCGGTGGCAAGCGGGACAAGTCAGCGGCTGAGGCAGCTTTCCCGAGACCATATCCTGCAGGGTTTCGGAGTGGATGTGCCCGCACGCCGTGCAGGTGAAGAAGAGTGGGACAGGAGGTTTCATCGTCGCCTCGCAAGGATGGCCAGCCTTCAGGCCGCCAGATGCCCATCCCGTGCCACGGAAAGCGGAGGAAGAAGGGCCATGGCCTCTTCCAGCCTCTGGACCAGCGCGGGACTTGCCGGCAGCAACGGCAGGCGGGTTTCCGGGGAAATCACGCCGGATAGCGCCAGGGCAGCTTTCACCGGTGCCGGATTCGGCTCGGCGAACATGAGCGAGATCAACGGCGCGAGCTTCGCGAACAATGCGCGGGCCGCGCGCAAGCGGCCTGTCTGCGCCAGATGCAGCAGGCGCACGAACAGGTCCGGACGAATATGCGAGGACGCGGCGATAACGCCGGCGCCACCTGCAAGCAGGTGATCCAACAGGGCCGCATCTTCGCCGCACAGCACGGTGACGTGCGGATCGTTGACAAGGGCCCGGAGATTGCCGGCGTCGCACTCCTTGACCGCCGAGATCTGCGGCTGCGCAAGCAGCGATCGGATGAGCGCTGGCGACATCGCACAGCCAGTTCGCTTCGGCACGTTGTACAGCATCAGGGGGCGTTCGGTTGCGCGCGCCACCTCATTGAAATGCCACACGATGCCCTCATCGGATGGCCGCAGGTAGTAGGGCGGCGGCACCAGGTAGCCGGCAAGATCAAAGGCGTCCAGTTCGGCAACTTGCGCGCACACCGCGCGTGTATCGACCGCCCCGACGCCAGCCATCACCGGCAGCTCGCCATGGACGGCCTCGAGCACTGCCGCCGTGAAGACTTGCCGCTCGTGCGTGGAGAGCAGGCTTCCCTCGCCGGTCGTGCCCAATATGATCAGGCCGTTCACGCCAGCCTCGACGTAGCGCTCAGCCAGCCTGGCGGCCCCCGGCAGGTCCAGCGAGCCGGCACGCATCGGGGTGACCATGGGCACCCAGATGCCCCATGGTGACTGGCGGGAAATCGCTGCGATGCCGGTGCAGGCGTGGACGGCGGCACCGGAGAAGCTCTCTTCCTCAGTGCGCCACATAGTCGTCTCGCAGGGCTGTCGTGACGCCGAACTCCGCAGCCGGAAATGCCGTCATGATGGCATGCATGGCCGCGTCGCGGTCGGTGCGTGCGATCTCCACGTGCAGCGTGGTTTCGCCGTGCCGGTAGTCCACGTTCACCACATAGACGCGGGCCAGTTCACCGAGCGCCCTGTGCATGGTCTGGCGCAGGCCGAACACCTCGGTGGATGCCACCGCAAGACGCATGCGGATCCAGGCCGGTGCCGGCTGGGAGACCGCGTGCAGCGCGGGCACGGTGGCCTTGCTGCTGCGCAAGGCGGTACGTCGGGGAACGGTATCAACGGCCAGGCTTGACTGTCGCATGATTGGATGGACCCGCGCGGTAGCGGGTCGCGTGTTGGACATGGCTTTATGCTAGCCAGCGCCGTCTAAATTTGATGCAAGGACATTGGGCTTTGGCATTAAATCCGCATCAAAATCGGCGACGCTGGCAAAGCGCCCGCGCTCAGAACGTCTTCGTCAGCGAAGCCCAGGCCGCGGCCTTGCCGAGGTAGCGGCCCCGGTTGGCACTGGTGTAGACCGATTCCTTGGCGTTGGTGTCCACGTAGGCCACCGCCAGCGCAAAGCCCTTGCCCAGGTCCTTGGTCAGGCCGATCTTCCAGTCGGTGTATGAGGCGTCGCTGAAGTGCCTCACGCCCTGGTAGCCCACGTGCGCGTTCAGCGTCAGGTCCCAGAAGTTCAGCGGCACGTTGGCCGTCAGGTCGACGTAGTAGCTGTTCTTGCTGTCGTTGAAGCCGAACAGGTTGGTCACGGCATGCGAATACTTCAGGAATACCGGGCCCCAGCCGATGCCGGCATACAGTTCCGTGGTGTAGGGACGCGGGTTGTTGTAGCCGCCCGGGTAGTAGTACTCGAGCACGCCCAGGTCATAGTTGAATTCGGTGCCGGCAACCTTGAAGGTGTTCTTGAAGCCGCCGTAGAAATCCATTTCGACCGGCGCCGACACCGCCGGGTTGGCATCCTCGAGCCAGCTGATGCTGGAGTTCCAGTTGCCCACGTAGAAGCCGCTTTCGTGCGCATAGTCAAAGCCCCCCTGGATCGCGGGCCGCAGGTTGGTCTGGCTGATGCCGCGGTAACGGTAGTCCGAGACCATTGACACGTTGGCCGTGAACGTATGCGGCGATGCCGGCTCGGCTGCGGCGGCGGCCGGAGCCGCTGCAGGCGCCTCGGCGTCAGGCTGGGATTGCGCCATGGCGGGCATGGCAGCGAAGATGAGGATGGAAGATGCGGAACAGGCGAGCAGCGCGGCCGCGGTATGGCGCAGGTCAGTCATTGTTGTTGTGACGAGAGTTGAAGGAATCCCCGTTGCAGGGAGCCTCGCCACGATATGGCCTGACGCGTAAAAACGGTATCAAAAGCCGCAGTGGCCGCGTACAAATCGAATAAATACGCCTGGATTTCAGCGTTATCCGGCAAACCGGTAGCCCAGCCCGACCTCCGTCAGCAAGTGAGCGGGCCGCGCCGGGTCCGCTTCGAGCTTGTGCCGCAGATGTCCCATATAGACGCGCAGGTACTGGCTGCTTTCGGCCTGAGAGGGCCCCCACACCTCCCGCAGCAATTCCCGGTGCGTCATCACCTTGCCGCGGTGGGCGATCAGAACCGCCAGGAGCCGATACTCGATCGGCGTCAGGTGCACGGCCTGCCCGGAACGGGTGACGACGCGGCTGGCCAGGTCAACTTGCACGTCGCCGAACATGATCTGGTGCGAGCCCTGGGCGTTGGCCCTGGCATGCCGGCGCAGCAGCACGCGCAGGCGTGCGACCAGTTCGCCAACGCCAAAGGGCTTGGTCAGGTAGTCATCCGCGCCGGCATCCAGCGCACCGATCTTGTCGGCCTCTCCACTACGTGCCGACAGGACCAGGACCGGTACGTCAGTCCACGTACGCATCTCGCTGATCAATTGCACGCCGTCTCCGTCCGGCAAGCCCAGGTCGAGAATGACGAGATCAGGCTGCCGGGTGCCTGCCTCGATCAGCCCGCGCTTGAGCGATTCTGCCTCGTGCACCGTGCAACCCTCGGACTCCAGGGTCGAGCGGACAAAGCGCCGGATATGCGGCTCATCCTCAACGAGCAAGACTGTTGGGGAAAAATCGAATGGCATCAACTCTCTCTCTAGGCATCAGTCTGCTCCGGCTCCACCGCTGGCGGATTTCCACGCGGCAACGCTACCAGGAAGCGCGCGCCCGCCTGGCCGCCGGGCCGGTCTGGCCGTTGCGCGGGCTCTACCCAGATGCGCCCGCCATGGGCTTGCACGATTGCCTCGCATACGGCGAGGCCCAGGCCGACGCCCGCCGTCGCGGATTCGCGCTCACCGCGCGTGAATTTCTCGAAGATCTGCCGTTCCTTGCCCTTGGGCACGCCCGGGCCATCATCCTCTACCGCAATCCTGATCTCGTCGTCGACCGGCGCCGCCGAGAGCCGGATCTCCGTGCCAGCAGGCGTGTATTTGGCGGCATTCTCCAGCAGGTTGCACAGCACGCGCTCGATCAGCACGGCGTCGCATTCGATCAGGGGTACCCGGGACAAGTCGGCGACAACCACGCGGTGATGCTCGAGCGCCTCGCGCATGGCAGCCAGGCTGGCGCCAACGAGTTCCTCCACCGATTGCCACTCCTTGCTCGTCCGGACTTCCCGGCTCTGCAGCTTCGCCATGTCCAGCAGATTCACCACCATCGTCCGCATTCGCTTGGCCTGTTCCAGCATGGCGGCCACGGTCTCGGCCAGTGACGGCGTCAGCCCGGGATCGCTACGCTGCATGGTTTCTGCCATGCCGATCAGGCTTGTCAGCGGGGTTCGCAGGTCATGGGAGACAGCGGCCAGCAATGAGCTGCGCAGGCGCTCTGACTCCATCGACAGCAAGGCCTGCTGCGCCACTTCGACGTAATGCAAGCGCTCGATGGCGATTGCGATCAGCGTGCAGAACACATCGACCTGGCGCCGTAGCGCAGGTTGCGCAAAGGCGTGTGACACCGCGGGCTCGACCGCCAGGACGCCACGGGTCTGCATCGGCGCCTTCAATGGCAGATACAGCACGGTGCTACCTGGCAAGGTATGCGTGCCGGTGCCGGCCGGCTGGCCGTGAATGAATACCCACTCTGCCAGTACACGGTCAATCGAGTCGGTTCGCGCCCCGGTGTCATGCTGCTCGACATCAGACACGGGCGGTAGCAAGCGGCCTTCCGGGGAAACCAGGAAGAAGGCTGAATTGGCATCGAAGGCAGCATGCAGGAAACGGCTGGCGATCGAGACAATCTGATCGGGCATCAGCGCCGCGGAGAGTTCACGGGCCAGTTCGTACAGCGTGCGGGCATCGTTCTCGCGCTGCACGGCCACCTGCGCTTGTTCGCGCAAGCCGGCTGTCAGTTGCCCGATGACCAGCCCCACGGATAGCAGCACCAGGAACGTCAGCAGATACTGCACGTCGCTGACGGCGAACGACAGCCGTGGCGGTACGAAGAAGAAGTCGAAAGCGGCCACGGCGAGTACCGAAGCCAGCGCCGCCGGTCCGCGGCCATGACGAAGCGCGACGCCGACCACCGCCGCCAGGAACAGCATGGCAATGTTGACCACGTCGAACCAGGGGAGCGCCAGGGCTGACAGCGCCGTGGCACCGGCACACCATACCGCTGCCCACAAATAATCTTTGCGCGTGGCCCCGTCGCCTGGCGCGGGGGCGTCTGGCTCTTCAGTGCCATGGCGCGGGCGAAGATCCACCCGCGTCGTGTCTGCCGCCACGCGGATGATGTCGATCTCCGGACACCCGATCGCCAACGCATCGGCAAAACTGCGGCGGCCGAACAGCCACGCCGGCGCGTTCACAAATGGCGTCAAGGCCAGGCCGAGTAGGGAGCGGGCCCGCGCCGCAAGGGAGGCGCCCCCCCGGCGCCAGTCTGCCGGCGCGCGGCCGATGACTACCTTGGTCAGGTTGTGGCGGCGCACGTACCCCACGATTGCCTGGACCATGTCGTTGCCCGCCAGGGTCTCAGTGCGTGCGCCCAATTCCTCTGCGAGACGCATGGCCGTCTGCAGGCGAGTCTTGGCGAAATCGGACGGGGGTGCCAGCCTGGGTGTGGCGATGGTTACCACATGCCAGTCGCAATCGAGCTGGCCGGCAAGCCGGCGCGCACTCCTGACGACCTGCTCGGCATCGTCACCACTGCCAATGCAAGCCAGCACTGCCTCCCGGGTCCGCCACACGCCTTGCACGGCTTCGGACTGACGCCATGCCCGCACATCGGAGTCCACCCGGTCGGCGGTCCGGCGCAGCGCCAGCTCGCGCAGGGCGATCAGATTGCCTTTTCGGAAAAAATTGCGCGCCGCATGTCGCGCCTGCTCCGGCAGATAGACCTTGCCTTCCTTCAGCCGGCGCAGCAGCTCGTCGGCCGGCAGGTCCACCAGCACGACTTCGTCGGCGCTGTCGAACACAACGTCCGGCACGGTTTCCCAGACGCGGATGCCGGTGATGCCGCCCACCGCCTCATTCAGGCTGTCCAGATGCTGCACATTGACCGTGGTCCAGACGTCGATCCCGGCGGCCTGCAGTTCCTGGATATCCTGCCACCGCTTGGGATGGCGACTGCCCGGCGCGTTGGAGTGGGCCAGTTCGTCAACCAGGATCAGGGCTGGTCGCCGGACCAGCGCCGCGTCCAGGTCGAACTCCTGCAGAAGCCGCTCGCGGTACGGCACGTCCTTCATTGGCAAGCGCTCGATACCGGCGATCAGCGCTTCGGTCTCGGCGCGGCCGTGGGTCTCCACGATGCCAATGACGACATCGGTGCCCTGCGCAGACGCCGCTCGCGCGGCGGTGAGCATGGCGAACGTCTTGCCGACCCCGGCAGAAGCGCCAAAGTAGACCCTGAGCTTGCCGCGCAGGGCGCGAGCGCCTTCGTCCTGCACCATCTGGAGCAGGGCATCGGGGTCGGGGCGCGCGCCGGCTTCGCGCAATTCGGCATCAAACATCGGTCGGCTCACCCTCTATCCTGGCATTGGCAAACCAGTCCTGCCTCGCATCCGCGTCCCGGCACTGGGTTACTTCCGTGCAATGGCATCCAATCCAAGGTTCAGCTTCAAGACATTGACTCCCGGGTCGCCCAGGACCGACAGTAGCGGCGTTTCGGTATTTGCCGAAATCAGTTGCTTCACCTGCTCGATCGGAATCCCCCTGGCGCGGGCGACGCGCGCCGCCTGGTACTCTGCGGCCGCAGGGCTGATATGCGGGTCGAGCCCACTGCCGGATGCCGTGGCCAGGTCCACCGGCACGGGGGCCTGGTTGTCCGGATCCGCGGCGTGCAGTGCGTCGATGCGCGCGCGTGCGGCGTCGGTCAGCGCCGGATTGGTGGGGCCCAGGTTGGATCCCACCGAAGCCGCGGCGTTATACGGCATCGGCGCCGTGGCCGACAGCCGGCCCCAGAAGTACTTCGGGTCGGAGAACGGCTGGCCGATCAGTTCCGAGCCAACTGTCTTGCCATCCTTCTCGATCAGCGAGCCGGCTGCCTGATGCGGGAACACGGCTTTGGAGATTGCCGTGATCACGCCGGGATACAGCAGGCCGGTCACCAGCGAAAGGCCAACAAACACCACCAACATTGGCCGCAACAAGCCACCTTGCACGGGAGCCGGCGACGGCTGGCGGGACTGCACTTGCGTATTCATGAATGCTCCGGATCGTAGGGAAAAATCAGACCCAGCCAAACAGGGCCAGGATCATGTCGATCAGCTTGATGCCGGCGAACGGGACCAGGATGCCGCCCAGACCGTAGATCAGCAGGTTGCGACGCAGCAGCACCGCGGCGCCCAGTGGCCGGTAGACCACGCCCTTGAGCGCAAGCGGGATCAGCACGACGATGATGAGCGCGTTGAAGATCACCGCCGACATGATGGCCGACGCCGGCGTGGCGAGCCCCATCACATTGAGCAGGTTGAGTTGCGGATAGGTGGTGGCAAACGCCGCCGGGATGATCGCGAAGTACTTGGCGATGTCATTGGCCACGCTGAAGGTCGTCAGCGAGCCGCGCGTCATCAGCATCTGCTTGCCGATCTCGACGATCTCGATCAGCTTGGTCGGGTTGCTGTCCAGGTCCACCATGTTGCCGGCTTCCTTGGCCGCCTGGGTGCCGCTGTTCATCGCCACGGCCACGTCGGCCTGGGCCAGTGCCGGGGCGTCGTTGGTGCCGTCTCCGGTCATCGCGACCAGCCGCCCTTCGGTCTGGTACTGGCGGATCAGCTTCAGCTTGGCTTCCGGCGTGGCTTCGGCCAGGAAGTCGTCAACGCCTGCTTCCGCCGCAATCGAAGCCGCCGTCAACCGGTTGTCGCCGGTGATCATCACGGTCTTGATGCCCATCTTGCGCAGTTCGCCGAAGCGCTCGCGAATGCCGGTCTTGACGATGTCTTTCAGTTCGATCACGCCAAGCACGCGCACCGAATCGCCGTTAGCGTCGGCTACCACCAGCGGCGTGCTGCCGACGCGGGCGACCTCATCAACGGCTTGCAAGACCGCATCGGGGAACTTGCCGGCGCGTTCCGTGACGTAACGGCGCACGGCATCGGCCGCGCCCTTGCGCACGTGACGCTCGTCGCCGCCATCGCTCAGATCAACACCGCTCATGCGGGTCTGGGCGCTGAACGGCACGAATTCCGGCTTCAGGCTTGCCATCACCGGCGCCGTCAGCCCCGGCAGCTGGCGGGCAAGGGTGATGATGCTGCGGCCTTCCGGCGTCTCGTCGGCCAGCGACGACAGCCACGCCGCTTCCGCGAGTTGCAGCTGCGAAACGCCCGGGGCCGGGATGAAGCGCGATGCCTGACGGTTGCCATGGGTAATGGTGCCGGTCTTGTCGAGCAGCAGCACGTCCACGTCACCAGCGGCTTCGACAGCACGGCCCGAGGTGGCAATCACGTTGGCTTCCATCATTCGGCTCATGCCCGCCACGCCAATGGCTGACAGCAGCCCGCCGATCGTAGTGGGAATCAGGCAAACCAGGAGGGCCACCAGTACCGTGATCGTCACCGGCACGCCAGCCTTTGTCACCAGGACGCTGTAGAGCGAGAACGGCTGCAGCGTGGCCGTGGCCAGCAGCAGCACGATGGTCAGCCCGACCAGCAGGATGGTCAGGGCCAGTTCGTTCGGTGTCTTTTGCCGCTTGGCGCCTTCGACCATCGTGATCATGCGGTCGATGAAGCTCTCGCCCGGGTTGGTCGTGATGCGCGCCACGATCCAGTCGGACAGGACGCGCGTACCGCCGGTCACCGACGAGAAGTCGCCGCCCGACTCGCGGATCACCGGCGCCGATTCGCCAGTAATGGCGCTTTCGTCGACCGAGGCCACGCCGTCGATCACTTCGCCGTCGCCGGGGATCATCTCGCCGGCCTGCACCAGCACCACGTCGCCGCGGCGCAGCGCCGTCGCGGGGCGCGCTTCGGTGGCACCTCCACGCTTGCCGTCCTTCAGCACACGTGCGGTGACCGTGGTCTTCAGGCCGCGCAGCGCCTCTGCCTGTTGCTTGCTCCGATCTTCGGCAAGTGCCTCGGCAAAGTTCGCGAACAGCACCGTGAACCACAGCCACACCGACACCGCCAGAATGAAGCCCGCGGATTCTCCACCGGGGGTTGCTGCCGGCGCGGCCATTGCCTTCAGGAAGAGGATAGTGGTCAGGATGCTGCCCACGTAGACCACGAACATCACCGGGTTGCGCAGCTGGTCGCGCGGCGACAACTTCTTGAAGGCCGCGACGAGCGCGGGCTTCACCAGCTCCGGCGCAAACATGCTGCGCGCTGGCGGGCGATGCGGATGATGATGATGCGTACCGCGTTGCTGGCCGGAGACTGGTGTGCTCTTGTCCTGCACCGTGTTGGAGGAAGCAGCGTCCGGCGTCTTGCCGCCGCGCTTGGCCACTGGGGCCATCGAATCTTGTTGCATGGTTTCTCCGCAATCCGCTAGAGCCATCCGGCACCTGCATCTGTGAGGCAGTGCAGGTGCCGGACGTGTAGGAATGCCCGATATTTCGTCGTCAGTCGTTGCCTTACTTCGCCGCGGTTGCCGTCACCGCGCCCTGGAGCTGCTCGGCGACCGGCCCCAGCGCCAGCGCCGGGACATAGGTCAGCGCCCCGACCAGCAGCACCGTGCCCACTAGCAGGACGACAAACAGCGGGCCGTGCGTCGGCATCGTGCCGCCGCTCACCGGTATGCGCTTCTTGGCTGCCAGCGAGCCGGCCAGCGCAAGGACCGGGATGATGATCCAGAACCGGCCAAACCACATGGCCGCCGCCAGCAGCGTGTTGTAGAACGGCGTGTTGGCAGACAAGCCCGCAAAGGCGCTGCCATTGTTGTTGGCGGCCGACGAGAGCGCGTACAGGATCTCCGAGAAACCGTGCGTGCCGGGATTGAACACACCCGCGCGCCCCGCCTCGGTCATCACCGCCACCGATGTGCCGAGCAGCACCAGCAGTGGCGTGACCAGGATCGCCACGGCCGTCATCTTCATTTCGTAGGTTTCGATCTTCTTGCCGAGGTACTCCGGCGTGCGGCCGATCATCAGCCCGGCGATGAACACCGCGAGCACGGCGTAGACCAGCATGCCGTACAGCCCTGAGCCGACGCCGCCGAACACCACCTCGCCCAGCTGCATCAGCAGCATCGGCACCAGGCCACCGATGGCGGTGAAGGAGTCATGCATGGCATTGACCGCACCGCACGACGCCGCGGTCGTGATGGTGGCGAACAGTGCCGAAGCCGCCATGCCGAAGCGCGTTTCCTTGCCTTCCATATTGCCGCCGGCCTGCAACAGCGATGCGGCGTGATCCACCGGCAATCCGGCCAGGGCCGGGTTGGCCATCTGCTCGGACATCGCCGCCACGCAGGCCAACGCGACAAAGATGACCGTCATGGAGGCCAGCACCGCCACACCCTGTCGCCTGTCCCCCACCATTTCGCCAAAGGTGAAGCACAGCGCCGCCGGGATCAGGAAGATCGCCAGCATCTCGAGGAGGTTGGCCAGGGCATTCGGGTTCTCGAACGGATGCGCCGAGTTGGCATTGAAGAAGCCGCCGCCGTTGGTGCCGAGCATCTTGATGGCTTCCTGCGAGGCAACCGGTCCCATCGCCAGCGTCTGCTTGTCGGTCTTCAGGTCTTCCGTCACCGGCTTGCCTTGTGCATCGAGCACCGGTTGCCCGGCCGCATCGACCTTCGGCTGGCTGTACTCAACCGGCGTGACGAGGCTGACTTCCTTGTAGGCATCGAAGTTCTGGATCACCCCCTGGCTGACCAGCGCCAGTGCAATCACGGTCGCAATCGGCGCCAGCACGTACAACGTGACCCGCGTCATGTCGACCCAGAAATTGCCAATGGTGGCGGCGCTCTGGCGCGCGAATCCGCGGATCAGCGCGAACACCACGGCGATGCCGGTCGCCGCGGACAGGAAGTTCTGCACGGTGAGCGCGAGCATCTGCGTCAGATAGCCCATGGTCGACTCGCCGGCATAGCCTTGCCAGTTGGTGTTGGCGACAAAGCTGATCGCAGTGTTGAAGGCCGAGTCCGGCGAAACCGCACCGAAGCCCTGCGGATTGAGCGGCAGCACGCCCTGCAGGCGCTGTAGCGCATAGACTGCCACGACGCCAAGCAGGTTGAACGCCAGCACCGCGACGGTGTACTGCTTCCACCCCATCTCGGTATCGGCACGCACGCCGCCCAGGCGATAGAGCAGTCGTTCCAGCGGACGGCCCCAGACGGTCAGCGAATAATTGCCATCCTCCACTGCACGCCGCATATAGCGTCCGAGAAAAGGGGCGCACGCCAGGAGGATGGCGAGATAGAGGACCAGCAGGCCCACGAATTGGGAGGACATCAGAATTTCTCCGGCCGGAACAACGCAATGAGGAGGTAAACAAAAATGGCAATGGCCAGCACGCCGCTCAACAGATCCGTCCAGCTCATCACAACCTCCTGTCCGACGCGCTGTTCTTTGCCAGCATCTGGTCATGCGGGCTGCCGTGCTCGCTGCCTGCCGGAGTTTTCGGCGCAAGCACGGCGCAAAGCCCCAGCAGGGCCGCGCTCAGCACGGCGAAGCCAATCAATACGATCAAGAAGATCCCGTCCATAACAAAGCACCCTTGAATGGTTTCGGCTTGCAGATTAGCGACGGGGTCGTAAAAACAGGGTAGAAAGGTGGCCGGTGCGTATAAAGAACGCATAAAGATTCGGGCGATCAGCATGCGCACGCGAACCAAGGTGCACTTTTTTGGCCGCTGGCGATCGTGATGCGTGGTGGCAAGGCCGCTGCTGACGGCTGAGGTGCTTCGCCGGCGCGGCGCTTTTTATCGAATCTTTACGCGACGGCCCAGCGCGTCAATCGAGAGGCTTGACCCGCCGGAACGCACCAAGGAGTGCGAGGTCGTACGCAATCTTGAGCACGCCGCAGGCAACCAGCGGCGTCCCGACCCAGCCTATGGCCAACAGCGCGCCCGCCAGGGTCGGGCCGAATGCGGCAGCCAGGCTCCTGGGCACGGCGGTCAGGCTTGCCGCCGCCGGCCGCTCGGGCGGCGTCACCACGGCCATGACATAGGCGGTCCGGGTCGGTACATCCATCTGCGACAGCGCGCTGCGTACAAGCAACAGCGCCAGGGTCGCCGGCAGGGAGGGAGAGAACGCGGCCGCGATCAGGCAGAGGCTGGATGGGATATGGGTGAACACCATCGTATTCAGCAAACCGAACCTGCGAGCCAGCGGCGCAGCCACGAGCTGGGAGCCGGCGCTGAGCAGCCCGGCCCAGAAAAAGAACTGCCCGGCGGCACCAATGGAAAGGCTGAAACGCTGCATCAACCAGAGTGCCAGCAGAGAATTCACCACCAGGCCGCCGGCAAATGCGTCGACGCTGAAGAGCAGGGCAAGGCGGGTAACGATCTGGCGAGACGGTCCCAGCGGGACTCTCGCCGTTGCCAGGTGCGGTGGTGGCTCCGGCATGCGGGCATAGAGGATCCAGAGTGCGGCACCGGTCAGGGCATAGATCATGAACATGGCGCGCAGCGCGCCGAGGACAGGAACCCCAAGCTGCGCCGCGAGCCAGTCCGGCAGCGCCGCCGCCAGCGCGCCAATGGCGGCGCAGAGGGCCCCGGTCAGGCTGTAGCGGGCGAACAGCGCAGTGCGGGCATCGGGGGAGGCTGAATCGGCTAGACCGGCATGCTCAAGCGGCAGGAAGACGCTGACGTCGCCGGAGCTGGGGTTGAGCGTGCCGACGAATGCGACCAGCAACAGCGGCCAAAGGGAGGACAGCCCGGCAAAGCCTATGCCGGTCGCGGCCATCAGCGCGGCCGCCGACACCAGCAGCCTGCGCTGCGGATAGCGGTGGCCAATGACGCCCACCAGCACCGTCGCCAGTGCCGAGCCGATCAAGGTGGCGCTGCTGACCAGTCCCACTGCCAGCTGCGCGAAGCCCAGAGCCAGCAGGTACGCCGGCAACAGCACGGCGATAAAGCCGTCACAGAACCCGCGCAGCGCACGGCCAACGAGAAGCGGCAACGCTCCGGGATGAACGCCTGCGGGCAGGACCAGGCGCGCAAGCCAGCCTCTGCTGACAGTCATTGCCGGATCTTCAGGTGTGCGCATCGCAATGGCATCCGTATCCCGGTCTTCTCATGCAGTCAGTGAAAGTCCGTGACGACCCCGCCGTACCGGAACGGCACGATCGCCAGGCTTGGACAAGAACACGGCAAAGGCAGGCATGGCGGCATGTTAGATGCCGACAGGCTGCGCTTCAATAGCGTAGAGATCTCTACAGGTGGGGGAGGAGCCAGGGGCGCGCCCGAAGTATCATCAAACAACCGGCCTATCAGTCACATGGACGACGGCGATGATTTGTTATTGCTAAGTGGAAATCGCGCCTTCGCGTAAGCCAAGCCGCGGCAGCTTTCACTCTTATGCGAGTGCGTAA
The DNA here is from genome assembly GCF_054072015.1 of Cupriavidus sp. CP313. Classification (NCBI taxonomy): domain Bacteria; kingdom Pseudomonadati; phylum Pseudomonadota; class Betaproteobacteria; order Burkholderiales; family Burkholderiaceae; genus Cupriavidus; species Cupriavidus sp. CP313. The sequence goes on from NZ_JBSVZB010000039.1 coordinate 13,779, forward strand.
GCAGTGACTATGCGGTGGTCGCCATTCCGACCATTCGCGATTCGCTCCTGAGTTCCTTGCGGTAGCGGTTCAGGTCCTGCACCGTTTCGAAGGTGCGCTCGAACAGCAGCGACATGTTGTGCAGGATCCGTTCGATGACCTTCTTCTCCCAGCCCTCGTCGAAGCGGATCTGCTCGTCCAGCCAGTGCTCGAGCCAGTCCGGGTCCGGCAGGCGCGACTGCACCGTGTCGTTGGGGAACAGCGCCTTGTTGACGTGCAGGTTGGTCGGGTGCAGCGGCTTCTCGGTGCGGCGCGCCGAGGCCATCAGCACGCCGATCTTGGCAAAGGCGGCGCGCGCGCTGTCGCCGAACTGGGCCAGGTACTTCTTCATGTAGCGCAGGTAGGCGCCGCCGTGGCGGGCTTCGTCCTGCGACAGCGTGCGGTAGATATGCTTGATCACCGGTTCCGTGTGCCATTCGGCGGCGCGGCGGTACCAGTGGTTCAGGCGGATCTCGCCGCAGAAATGCAGCATCAGCGTTTCCAGCGGCGGGGCCGGGTCGAACTCGAAGCGCACCGCGTGCAGTTCTTCCTCGGTCGGCACCAGGTCCGGACGGAAGCGGCGCAGGTACTCCATCAGCACCAGCGAATGCTTCTGTTCCTCGAAGAACCAGATGCTCATGAAAGCCGAAAAGTCCGAATCGTGGCGGTTGTCGCGCAGGAACATTTCGGTCGCGGGCAGGGCGGACCATTCCGTGATCGCGTTCATCCGGATGGTCCTGGCCTGGTCGTCCGTCAGCAGGCTGGCGTCAAAGGTATCCCAGCGGATGTCCTTGTCCATGTGCCAGCGGACGGCTTCCAACGATTTGAACAGTTCGGGGTAGAGCATGGTAAGCCTTTGAAATGACGGGGTGGCGGGGCCCTTCCTTGGTTTCTCGCCAAGTTCGAGCCCCTTCAGAAAGCTGCACGCCCCCCGGTCGGTAAATCACCCGCAGCTCGTGCGTGGCCAGTCAGTCCTTGAGCGCGAGCGCAGCTTCCGGCGCGCGGCGGAAGCTGATCGCCAGGCGATTGAACGCATTCATCAGGCTGATGGCCATCGTCAGGTCGGCCAGTTCCTTTTCGCTGAAGACCGCGGCGGCTGCCTGGAACACCTCGTCAGGAACGTGCGTATCGGCAACGCGAGTCACTGACTCGGCCCATGCAAGGGCAGACTTTTCACGTTCGCTGAACAGGCCGCCGGCCTCATGCCAGGCTTGCACCAGTGCAAGCTTTTCGATCTTGACGCCTTTCTTGACAAGATCGCGCGTGTGCATGTCGAGACAATATGCGCATCCGTTGATCTGGCTCACGCGCAGATAGACCAGCTCGACCAGTACCTCGTCGAGGCCCGACTGCATGATGTAGCCATAGACACTGCCAAAGGCTTTTACGCCGCCGGGGGACGCTTTCGTGTAATCCAGTCTCATTTCAGACTCCTACTTGTCGTTGGTGGTAAGTTCTTTATCGTCAGAATCGATGACGAAAACGGCCAGCAGCTTGGCCGGTTGCGTTTTGCTCGCGTTGCGACTGACCGGGTGGCTTGATCCTGGCTCCTCGTAGAAGCTCTGGCCCGCTTTGTAGGTGCGTTCTGGCCCGTCATTGACTTTGCTAACGATGCTGCCCGAGACGACATAGGCATAAATGAACGCCGACTTGGCATGGTGGTGTGGCAACGAGGCGCTGCCAGGGGGGTAAAGCACTTCCAAGGCAACGAGCGATTTGCCCGGGATGTTCGGGATCGTGTGTGAGAAGTTCGGTTTGACCGTCTCTCCAGAGCCGTGCGCGGCGGCGAGGCCCGCAGCGGCCATCCCGGTCGCGGCCAGCAATGGCAAAAGAATGCGCTTGAGTTTCATCTTTGATCTCCTTGGTGATCTCTTTGGTGAAAGCATCATGCGCTCGCCATAGTTCATGCGAAAGAACCAAAAATCGAAATTTCTGATGTACCATGGGCCATGAGCACGATCCTCGACTTCAAACTGGACCGGACAGCCAAGACCTCGCTGGCTGAGCAGATTCGTGTCGGGATAGCCGGCGCCATCGAGAGCGGCATACTGGCGCCGGGCGCCAGGCTGCCTTCGTGGCTCGACCTCGCGGCGCAACTGGGTGTGGCAAGGGGCACTGTCAAGACGGCGTACGAGCGCCTGGCGGATGCGCAACTGATCGTCGCGTCCCGGCCCGGGGGGAGCAGGGTGGCCGACCATCCCGCAAGGATTCCGCCAGTGGAGCGGTCAAGGTCGATCGAGACGGATCTGCAGTCAGACCTGTACCAGCATTTTCTTCCCGGGCCGGCGGTCTTCCAGATGGGGGTGCCAGCTTCCGATTGCTTTCCCGCAACCCTGGTCGCGCGCTTGCGCGCGCGTGCCGTGCGCGATGAAGTCGAAGCGCCCGCTGTCTATCCGGACCCACGCGGCGAGCACGAGCTCAGGCGAGAGATTACCGCGCATCTGGCGCTCTCGCGAGGCATCGAATGTCGCCCCTCGCAGATTTTTATCACGGCAGGTTTCTCCGGGGCACTTGGCGTTACGTTGCAGGTTTTGCGTGCGGAAGGGCGAGCTGCGTGGGTTGAAAATCCTGGGTACCTGCCGAGCCGCAGGGCCCTCGAGATCTCCCTCATTTCCACGGTCCCGATTCCCGTTGACGAAGACGGGATGGATGTGTCGTATGGGGAGCAGCATGCGCCGGATGCCGCCCTGGCGCTCGTGACACCAGGCCAGCAAGCGCCACTGGGTCCGACTTTGTCGCTCTCGCGCAGGGTCCAGCTCATTGATTGGGCGAAACAAGGGGAAGCATGGATCATCGAGGACGACTACCTCGGCGAACTGCAACTGCGGCGCCGTGCCGCCCCAGCCCTGGCTTCACAGGATCAGTTCGGACGGGTCATCCATATCGGCTCGTTCAGCAAGACGATCAGCCCGACGTTGCGGCTCGGCTTCGTGGTTGCGCCGCCAGCGCTGGTTACCCAGTTCGATGAGGCCGTGGCCTGCCTTGCGCCCGCTCCCGGGCCCGCGGTGCAGACCGCTACAGCGGAATTCATGCGCGATGGCCATTTCCTGCGGCACCTGCGCAGAATGAAGCGAATCTATGCCTGCCGGAGCAATGCGCTGCTCGGCAACCTTGCAGCCCGAGGCCTTCAAGCCTATCCCGCCGGGCTGGCCGTTGTACTTCGACTGCCAGATGGTGCCGACGATAAGGCTGTCGCTCGTGAAGCCTTTGCCTACGGACTCGCTCCCGCCCCCCTTTCACCTTGGTACGGCGCTGCCGCCACGAAACGGTCGGGTCTTCTTCTTGGCGTCGCCACCGCCATCGAAGCGCAGCAAGCGACGGCTTGCGGGCGCCTGCATCAAGTGATCAAGCGGTATGCCTGATCTCCAGGCGGCAACCCGGCAGTGCCGCCGCTCAGCGCGGCAGGCCGCTGTCGCCCTCGCCGAACAGTTCCAGCGTGATCGCGCGCAGCCAGCGGTTGGCCGGATCGTCGTGCTGGCAGCGGTGCCAGTGCTGCTTGAGATCGAACGCCGGAATCGGAAACGGCGGTTTGAGCACCTGGATGTCGGCGATGCGCGCGAACAGTTCGCCGACCGGCAGGGGCACGGTCACGATCAGGTCGGTCGAAGCAATCACGAGCGGAATGCTCAGGAAGTGCGGCGAGTGCAGCAACTCGCGCCGCTTGACCCCGTGCTGGCGTAGGTATTCCTCGACCAGCTCCTGGCTTCGGCTCTCGCTTTGAATCACCGCATGCGGCAGTTCGACGAATTGCCGCGCCGAGATGCGTCCGCGCGCCACCGGATGGTCCTTGCGTGCGAGGCAGACAAAACCATGCCGGAACAACCGCTGCTGGAATACGTCGGAGCCGCCGAGGTCCGGGAAATAGCCGATCGCCAGGTCCACCTTGCCTCGCTCGAGCCGATCCATGAGGTCCGCATGTCGCGCGGAAATCGTGCGGACGTCGATGTTCGGTGCGTCCAGCATCAGTCGCGCGAGCAGACGCGGCAGGAACGCCGCCTCGCCGACATCAGACAGCGCCAGCGTAAAGGTCCTGCGCGCCTGGGCCGGATCGAAGCGCGGTGCGGTCAGCAGGTGTGTGCGCACCTGGGACAGCACACCCTGGACCACGATCGCCAGTTCCATCGCCCGGGGCGACGGCTGCATGCCGGTGCGCACCTTGAGGAATAACGGATCGCCGAGTTGCTCGCGCATGCGCTGCAGCGCGTGCGACATGGCCGGCTGGCTTACGCCCAGCTCCTCGGCCGCCCGGCCGAGGTGCCCATGACGCCACAGCGCGTCAAAGACGCGCAGCAGGTTCATGTCGAAGTCATTCATTTCGTTCATGAGCGTCATTCCCGTAATCTGATTGCAGAATGATACGCACGGAACGAGACTCCTGTCACCGGCTGTCGGGGCGCGCGATCGATCGACGGCACGGACCACATAACTAGCCGCGTGCACAGGAGGAGACCCATGCATCCACCCCCAATCAGCATTGCGTCGGTGATCGACGCGGAACCACTCGGTGCCCATCGGCTCCGCATCTTCATCGTCTGCTTCCTGATCGTGCTGATGGACGGCTTCGATACCCAGGCGATCGGCTTTGCAGCGAAGGCGATGTCGACGTCACTCGATATTCCGATCGCGGTGTTCGGCCAGGTGTTCTCGGCCGGCCTGCTCGGCGCGATGCTCGGCGCATTCCTGCTCGGTCCGCTGGCGGACCGTTTCGGCCGCCGCTGGCTGCTCGCGGCCGCGATCGTGATCTTTGCCGTGTTCTCGCTATTGACCCCGCATGCGCCGCATCTGCCCGAACTGCTGCTGGTGCGCTTCCTGGCCGGCCTTGGCCTTGGCGGCGCCATTCCCAACCTGCTCGCGCTATCGGCCGAATACACGCCGCGCCGGATGCGGGGGATGATGACCGGCGTGCTCTATGCGGGCTTTCCGCTTGGCGGTGCGGTGGGTGCGTTTGCCAGTTCGTACATCGTCCCACACCACGGATGGCCGGCCCTGTTCTATCTCGGCGGGTTGTTGCCGCTCGGGCTGGCGCTGCTGGTGATTGCCGGATTGCCTGAATCGCTGCCGTTCCTGCTGCGCCGACCCGACGGACAGCACCAGGTCAGGACGATCGTCGCACGCATCACGGGCCGGCCGGTCGACCAGACCGTCACCTATGTCGATCTCGAGGAGCGCGTGCGCGGCATGCCGTTCCGCCAGCTGCTCTCGGGCGGCCGGCTCGCGCCGACGCTGTTGCTCTGGGTCGGGTTCTTCATGTGCTTCGTGCTGTTGATCGTGCTGGTGCTGTGGACGCCCGCGCTGCTGCGCGGCGAGGGCATCGCCGAACACAACGCGGCGCTCGTGGTGGCACTGATCAACCTCGGCAGCGTGGCGGGCACTGCCGCCGGCGGCCGGCTGGTCGACCGCTTCGGTCCGTTCGTGACGCTGCCGCTGCTGTTCATGCTCGGCGCGCTCAGCGTGTCGCCGCTGGGCTATGTCACGCACTCGTTGATATCGCTGGCCATTGCCGCCACGCTGTCGGGCTTCTTCATGGGCGCCGGTAGTTCCGGGTTGTTGAGCCTCGCGGTGTTGAGCTACCCGAGCGGCATGCGTGCCACTGGCGTGGGCTGGGCGATGGGTCTGGGACGCATGGGGCAGGTGACCGGGCCGTTGATCGTCGGCGCGCTGCTCGCGAGCGGCTTCAGCATCAAGACCATCTTTCTGTGCAGTGCCGTGCCGGCAGCGATCGCCGCCGCCGCGATTCTGCTGTTGCGCGCGGTGCGCGCGACCGGCGAGTGGCATGACCAGTCCCTCGCGCAAGCCGGCTCACTGCCGGCCGGCCTGGAACGGCAATAGCCGAGCCGTTCGCGTGGCGGGCGCTGCCAGGTGTCCCGCCGCGCAACCAACGTTTTTCATGGTTCAAGCGATGGTGGCCGCGTGGGCCGCGGCATGCCATTGCGCGTATTAATCGAAGGAGTGTCATGCGTACTACCAGCCAGTCTGCCCCCGTACTCGTTGTCGGCGGCGGCATCGGAGGACTTGCCGCCGCCCTGGCGCTGGCGCGCGAGGGCTGTCATGTGAAGGTGCTGGAACAGGCCAGCGTGATCGGCGAGATTGGTGCCGGCGTGCAGTTCGGCCCCAATGCGTTCGCCGCATTCGACGCGCTTGGCGTCGGCGAGCGCACGCGCGGCCATGCGGTCTATACCGACCACATGATGATGATCGATGCCATCGACGGGAAGACCATCGCCGACATTCCGGTCGGCGCGGCGTTTCGCAAGCGCTTCGGCAATCCGTACGCCGTCACGCATCGCGCCGATGTCCACAACTCTCTTCTCGAAGGCGTGCGTGAAACCGACAGGATCGAGTTCGTCACCGCGACGCGCATCGTCGAGGTCAGCCAGACTGCCGACAACGTTACCGCAATCGACGAGCAGGGCAATCGCTACCACGGCTGCGCGCTGATCGGCGCAGACGGTGTGAAATCCGCAGTCCGCCAGCAACTGGTCGGCGATGCGCCGCGCGTGTCCGGGCATGTGGTCTATCGCGCGGTCATCGACGCCGCGCAGTTTCCGGACGAGATGAAATGGAATGCCCCGGTCCTGTGGGTGGGGCCGAATTGCCACGTCGTGCACTACCCGGTGCGGGCCGGCGAGCAGTACAACCTCGTGGTCACGTTCCACAGCCGTCAACAGGAAACCTGGGGCGTCAGCGATGGCAGCCAGGAAGAGGTGTTGTCCTACTTCCAGGGTATCGATGCCCGGCCACACCAGTTGCTGTCGCTTCCGCCGAGCTGGCGCCGTTGGGCCACCGCCGATCGTGAGCCGATCGGACAATGGAGCTATGGCCGCGTGGCGCTCCTCGGCGACGCCGCCCACCCGCTGCTGCAGTACCTCGCGCAAGGCGCCTGCATGGCCGTCGAGGATGCGGTAACGCTCGGCGCCGCCGTCCGCGCCTGTGACGGCGATCTGCCGCGCGCCTTCTCGATCTACCAGGATGTGCGCATCACGCGCACCGCGCGCGTCGTGCTGTCCACGCGCGAGTTCGGCCGCCTCTGTCACGCGGCCGGCGTGGAACGCATGGTGCGCAACTCGCTGTGGAAATCACGCTCGCCCGACCGCTTCTATGACGCGCTCGAGTGGCTCTACGGCTGGAAGGCAGAGACCTGCCTGGCAGCCTGACGGGCGTGCCTGCCCCAACCGTCCAACCGTTGCAATACGGCACCGCTATCGGTGCAGCTGATTCAAAAAACGCGGTATCTCGATGCCGAGATCCGAAACTGGAGTCCCCATGACGTTCGTAATTCCTCCTGTTCCCGCTGTGACGATTCCCGTTGCCGGCGGCAACGGACAGTTCCCTGTGCGCCGGATCTACTGCGTGGGCCGCAACTACGCGGCGCATGTGCGCGAGATGGGCATGGACCCGGCCCGGGAGGCACCGTTCTTCTTCAGCAAGCCAACCGACGCGATCGTCGTCGCGTGTCCCGAAAGCCATGCGCAGATCGCCTATCCGCCCGCCACGGAGCAGTTTCACTTTGAGATCGAACTGGTGGCGGCCATCGGTACTGCGGGCCGCAATATCCCGGTCGAGCAGGCCAACTCCCATATCTGGGGATATGCGGTCGGTATCGACATGACGCGCCGTGACCTGCAGATCGCCGCGCGCGACAAGGGGCGGCCATGGGAACTCGGCAAGAGCTTTGACCAGTCGGCGCCGATCTCGGCGCTGCATCCGGCCGCCGAGGTCGGGCATCCGGCCGCTGGCGCGATCTGGCTGCAGGTCAACGGCAACGATCGCCAGCGCAGCGATCTCAACAAGCTGATCTGGTCGGTTCCCGAGATCGTAGCCAATCTGTCGAAGTTCTTCGCACTGCAGCCCGGCGACCTGATCTTCACGGGCACCCCCGAGGGCATCGGCCCAGTGCGGAGCGGCGAGGTGATGCGCGGTGGCATCGCCGGCCTCACCGACGTTGACGTGCGCGTGGCCTGAGGCGCCGACGACGATGGAACTGTACAACTTCTTCAACAGCTCCGCGGCGTACCGGGTGCGCATCGCGATGGCGCTGAAGGGCATTCGATGGGACCACGTCGGCGTGAACCTGCGCGCCGGCGAACAGCATCGCCCGGAGTACGGCGCGCTCAATCCCAACCGGCTCGTGCCGACATTGCATGACGGTGAGCAGGCGATCACGCAATCCCTGGCAATCATCGATCACCTCGATCGCCAGTGGCCCGAGCCGCGCCTGATCCCGCTGGAAGGGCTGGCGCGCACGCGCGTGCTGGAAATGGCGCTGACGATCGCCTGCGACATCCATCCGCTGAACAACATGCGCGTGCAGAAGTACCTGTCCGGACCCCTTGGCATCGCCGAAGCGGACAAGTCCGCGTGGGTCGCGCACTGGCTCACGGCCGGTTTCAGCGCGCTTGAGCCGTGGCTGCCCGCGGAAGGCGGCTGGAGTGTCGGCAATGCGCCCACGCTGGCCGACTGTTGCCTGGTGCCGCAGGTCGCCAATGCGTTGCGGGCGGGATTCAGCCTGGATCCGTACCCGCGCGTGCGCCGCGTCTACGAGCACTGCATGCGCCATGAAGCGTTCAGGGTGGCCGCGCCCAGCGCACAGCCCGACTACGTCGCCCACTGATTTCGATTCAGGAAGTCTCTTGTCATGACCGACTCTCCCACCCCCGATCTGCTCGCGCGCCGCGAGTCGTTCTACAGCGAACTGGAACCGCACGCGATGGCCGCACTCTGGACGCGGTTGCGCAAACTGATCCCCGCCGAACCAACGCCGGCCGGCGTGGCCCACCGCTGGGCCTATGCGACGGCCAGGCCATATCTGATGGAATCGGCCACGCTGATCTCGGCCGAGGAAGCCGAGCGTCGCGTGCTGTTGATGGAGAACCCCGGACTGCCGGGCACTTCGCGCGTCACCAACACGATGTATGCGGGGCTGCAACTGATCCTGCCGGGCGAGGTCGCGCCGGCGCACCGCCATACGCAATCGGCGTTCCGTTTCATCGTCGAAGGCTCGCGCGCGTTCACGGCCGTCGATGGCGAGAAGTCGTATATGGAGCCGGGCGATCTTGTCATTACGCCAGCCTGGACCTGGCACCACCATGGCCACGAGGGCGACGCGCCGATGGTCTGGCTCGATGGGCTGGACATTCCCATCGTGTCGTTCTTCAACGGTGGCTTCCGCGAGGAATTCGAGGCCGAGGAGGCGCCGATCACGCGTCCCGCCGGAGATGCGCTGGCACGCTACGGCACGGGGCTGATGCCGGTGGGCTATACGGCGTCGACGCTCAACTCTCCGGTGTTCAACTACCCCTACGCACGTACCCGCGAGGCGCTGTTCGCACTGACCCGCGCGGGTGATCCGGACGCGAATGCCGGACACCTGATGCGTTATACGAATCCGGTCGACGGCGGCTGGGCGATGCCGACCATCGCCACCATGATCCGGCTGTTGCCATCGGGCTTCTCGACCGCACCATACCGCTCGACCGACAGCACGGTGTTCGTCTGTGTGGAAGGCAGCGGCCACATCATGGTCGGCGACAAGCGGCTCGAATTTGCGCCGCACGATATCGTGGTGGTACCGGGCTGGAGCCGCTATACGCTCCACGCGAACTCCGACCTCGTGTTGTTCTCCTATTCGGATCGCGTCGCGCAGGAGAAGCTCGGCCTGTTCCGCGAGCAGCGCTCTTGAGGCAGGATGACCGTCATGACCACCGTCGTCTCGCATGAGGACCTCGTCGACAGCGTTGCCGCGGCACTCCAGTTCATCAGTCACTATCATCCGGCCGACTATATCGGGCACCTCGCGCATGCCTATGCGCGCGAGGCCAGTGGCGCGGCGAAGCAGGCCATCGCGCAGATCCTGATCAACTCCAGGATGTGCGCGGAAGGCCGGCGTCCGATCTGCCAGGACACGGGCATCGTCAATGTGTTCGTGAAGGTCGGCATCGACGTGCGGCTGGCTGGCTTTCCCGCGTCGATCGTCGAAGCGGTCAACGATGGCGTACGCCGCGCCTATCTCGATCCGGACAATACGCTGCGCGCGAGCATCGTCGAGGACCCGCTGTTCGCGCGCCGCAATACCGGCGACAACACGCCCGCGGTGGTCCATGTCGAAGTCGTGCCCGGCAACACGGTGACGGTCGATGTCATGGCCAAGGGCGGCGGCAGCGAGAACAAGAGCAAGTTCACCGTGCTGATGCCAAGCGATTCGGTGGCGGACTGGGTCGTCAGCATGGTGCCGACAATGGGGGCCGGCTGGTGTCCGCCCGGGATGCTCGGCATCGGCGTTGGCGGTACGGCAGAGAAGGCGATGCTGCTGGCCAAGCAGAGCCTGACCGAGCCGCTGGACATGCTCACGCTGAAGGCGCGCGGCGCGGCCAACGCATTGGAGGCGCTGCGGATCGAGATCCATGACCGCGTCAATGCGCTGGGCATCGGCGCGCAGGGGCTGGGCGGACTGACCACGGTGCTCGACGTCAAGATCGCCACCTATCCGACGCATGCGGCCAGCATGCCCGTGGCGATCGTGCCAAATTGCGCAGCCACGCGGCATGCGCGCTTCGTGCTCGACGGCACCGGCCCGGCACTGTTGACGCCGCCATCGCCCGATCTCTGGCCCGATCTGCCCCTGCCGGACGGCAGCACTAGCCGCCGCGTCGATCTGAATACGCTGACGCGAGCCGAGACGGCTACGTGGCGCGCCGGCGAAACGCTGTTGCTGTCGGGCCGGATGCTGACCGGGCGTGATGCGGCGCACAAGCGCATCGACGACATGCTCGCGCGTGGCGAGCCGCTGCCGGTCGATTTCCGCAATCGCATGATCTATTACGTCGGCCCGGTGGATCCCGTGCGTGATGAAGTCGTCGGTCCTTGCGGGCCTACCACGTCGACGCGCATGGACAAGTTCGCCGGGCGCATGCTCGGGGCGACCGGTGTGCTAGGGATGATCGGCAAGGCAGAGCGGGGGCCTGCCGCGGTGCGCGCGATCGTCGAGAAAGGCTGCGTCTATCTGGCCGCGACCGGTGGCGCTGCCTATCTGATCTCGAAGGCAGTGCGTTCGTCACGTGTGCTGGCGTTTGCCGACCTCGGCATGGAGGCCATCTACGAGTTCGAGGTGGAAGACTTTCCGGTGGTAGTCGCCGTGGATGCCAATGGCGGCAATGTCCATGAGCACGGCCCCAAGGCGTGGCGTATCGCAGCGGCCTGACCTTCCTGCACAGGGCGGGCTGAGCTGCCCCATGCCCGAAGTGCAAGCCGCATGCAGAAGCGCACGAGAGAGCGCATGAGAGTGCTCCCTATGTGAGCTGCGTCGATAAAAAAGCTTGCGCGCCTTAACTACGACCAATAGAATCGTAGTTAAGGCGCGCAACCGCAGGCTGCCGTCGAGCTGATCAGGCCACTAAGCCACCTGTACGGCCTGGCCGGTCACATAGAGCGACGTTTGATTCAGGAGCATGAAACATGTCGAAACGCATTCTTGTTATCGGGGCCGGCTTTGCCGGTATGTGGAGCGCGCTGGCTTCGGCCCGCCTTTTGGATCACGTGGGACGCACTGACGTGGAGATCGCGCTTGTCGCGCCTGAGCCCGAGCTGCACGTCCGTCCCCGCCTCTACGAGAAGAACCCGGGCGGGATGAGGGCGCCGCTGCAAGAGATCTTCAAGGCTGTGGGCGTCAAGTTCATCCAGGGTGTGGTGGAACACATCGATGTGGCAAGCCGTGAGGTGGAAATTGCGGGTGTGGGTGCCGATACGTCGCGTCGCAAGCTTGGCTATGACCGCCTGGTCCTTGCCACTGGCAGTCGCCTGTTCCGGCCGCAGATCCCGGGTCTTGACCAGCACGCGTTCAATGTGGACCAGGTGGCAGATGCCGCTCGCCTCGAGGCACATGTCTTCAGTTTGGCCAGTCGTCCCGAGAGCGCGGCGCGCAATACGGTGGTGGTCGCCGGAGCCGGCTTTACTGGCATCGAGACTGCCGCGGAGATGCCTGCCCGTCTGCGCGAGGCGTTCGGCAAGGACGCGGCCGTGAACGTGATCATGGTCGAGCGCAATACCGACATTGGTCCCGATCTGGGGGCCGGCCCACGTCCTGTGATCACGCAGGCGCTGACCGAACTCGGTGTGACATGGAAGCTCGGCTCCGGTGTCGCTGCTGTCGATGCGAAGGGCGTTACGCTCGAGAACGGGGAGCGGATTGAGGCAGACACCGTCATTTGGACCGCGGGGGCTCGAGCCAGTGCGCTGACTTCGCAGATTCCGGCGAAGCGCGATAACTTCGGGCGACTGCATGTCGATCGCAACCTGAAGGTCGAAGGCATCGATGCGGTCTACGCCACCGGTGACGTAGCCTATGCGGCCACCGATGATGAGGGGAACCGCGCCATGATGTCGTGCCAGCACGCCCAGAACATGGGCCGGTCAGCAGGACACAATGTCGCAGCGGACCTTTTGGGGGAGGAGCCGATTCCCTACAGCCAGCCGAAGTATGTGACCTGCCTGGATCTGGGGCCGTGGGGGGCTGTTTACACTGAAGGTTGGGATCGCCAGGTGAAACTTGCGGGCGCAGAAGCCAAGGCGCTGAAAACGCGGATCAATACCGAGTGGATCTATCCGCCAAGCGCCAACCGTGCCGAGGCGCTTGCGTCCGCCGACCCCCGTCGCATCATCGTGGCCTGACAGCGCGGGCAATAGTGAAAGAGGGCGATCCTGGTGGATCGCCCTCTTTGCCTTCCGTGTGAACTCGAAGGATCTGGGTTGATCGGGCTAATGCTGTTCAGGCACGCTTGCGCGTTCTTGCGTGCGTGGGTTCGGCCTTGTCTCCGCGTCGATTGGCTGCGCGATCGGTCAACCATTGAACGACTTGCGGGCCGTAGCTGGCCGGTGCCTTGTCCATGGTGCGATGGGCCAGGTCGGCCAGCGTGTGCTGCTTGAGTTCCGCACGCATGGCCTTTTCAGCCGCCTGCATCACGGCGTGGATCGAGCATACGCCGCGCGTAGCCCACGCCGGCGTACCGCTCTCGAATACCGCGCAGCGGCCGCGGATCTCGCGGCAGTCAAACAAAGGCTTGTCCCCGTCGATGGCTACCACCACGTCGTGCACGGTAATGCGGTCAGCGGCGCGGGCCAGCCTGAACCCGCCCTTGATGCCTTCAGTCGCCACGACTAGTTCCGCCTTGGCCAATTTGGTGAACAACTTGGCCAGGAACTCGTTGGGAATGCCCTGCAGTTCGGCAAGGTCACGGACACTGGCTTCTTCCACTGCGGCCTGCGAACGCGTCAGGTACAGCAGGCAGTGCAGACCGTACTCAACTCCGGCGCTGATGTGTGACATTGATTAACTCAGACTATTAATATCGTAGTTGCAAGCCTATACAGATCTGGCCCGGACTGCAAGGATTCAGGCGACCGCCTGATCACGTCCATCCGGCAGATGGCAGGGGCAGGGTGGATCACTCCGAGCGGATTCATCGATGGCCTTGACAAAAATACCGATTGGTATATTCTAGCTTCCATGAATAAAGCTCAGCGAACCCGCCAGTTCATCGTCGAGAAGACAGCCCCGATCTTCAACGTCAAGGGCTATGCCGGTACGTCCCTGGCCGATATGACGGAGGCCACCGGGCTGACGAAGGGCAGCGTCTACGGCAACTTTGCCAACAAGGAGGAGGTGGCCCTGGCCGCTTTCGACCACAACTGGAAGCAGGCGCAGGCCGCAGTCCGTGCCGTAATGGCCACGAGGGAAACCAACAAGGAGAAGTTGCTCGCCTTGACAGGCGTGTACGAAGACCTGCCTGAGAATTTTCCCAAGGGGGGATGCCCGCTGCTCAACACAGCCATTGAAGCCGACGACACTCACCCAGCCCTGCGCGAGAAAGCCATGGAGGCGTTCCGGGGCTGGAAGACGCATCTGGCCGCGGTCATCAAGGCAGGCATTGCCTCGCGAGAGTTCCGAAAAGACGTCGACGCCGAGCAGACTGCCGTCGCGCTGATTGCATTGATCGAGGGCGCCATCATGATCTCTCGCCTCACAGGCAACCCCGGCTACAGCAAGGCCGTGATGTCGGCGGTAGAAAAAACCATCGTCGATCTGAAGTGATTTTTTTTGACCAAAAATATACCAATCGGTATTTTATCCACCAGAGGAAGCAACCATGAGCGTGCAACTGAAACGGAAAGTCGCATTCGCCCTGTCGATGGGAGTCGTGACGACAGGGATCATTTCCTTCGTCCTCCTTACTCTCAATCTCGGATTCTCGGAAGGCTTTGCCCTGACGTGGCTGCGTTCCTGGGGCATCGGATATGTGATCGTCATTCCCGCCATCCTCCTGGTCGGTCCGCGTCTGCAGACGCAGGTCGATCGCCTGATTCACTGAGCCGACAGGCCAGCATCGAGGACCACTGACATGTCCAGGTCATTCCTGCAGCGGCTGCTTGCCTCCGTTCTCGTCCTCGGCGCCTTGATTGCGTCGGGATGCGCCCACCATGCCCACAAGCAGGTTCCGAAAGCCGAGATCGGATTCATCAATATCGACACGGACATCTCGCTCAGAACGATGGTGGTGCACAACCCCAGTCCGAAAGGGACCGTTCTCTTCCTGCATGGATTCCCGGAGACCCTGTACGCCTGGAAGGACATTGCCCTGGCTCTCGGCGATGACTACGAAGTACACGCCATCGATTGGCCTGGCTACGGTCTCTCATCGCGACCAACGGCCGACAAGTTTTCCTATGCGCCCAGAGACTATGCCCGTGTCCTGAAGGAGTACATCCGCAAGGCAGGCATCGACACGTCGAAGCTCACGATCTACGCAACGGATATCGGAGCCTTGCCTGCCCTTCTCCTGGCTCTCGAAGAACCGGACATTGCCAGGACGATTATCGTGGGCGACTTCGCCCCGTTCAACAGACCTCGTTACATGTACGAGAGCCTGCAGAGCCTGAAGTCGCAACCTTCGGCCGAGCTGGCTCGTGTTCAGTTGAACAAGAATCGCGAGGATGTTCTCCAGAATGCCTACAGGCGCGGCTTGTCCAGGGAAGCGCAGTTCGACGTATCCGTCGAACTCAAGGACGACATGTCGCGCGGATGGAGCCACGGGGAGATGACGTCAGCGGACGCCTTCTATCACTACTACTTGCACTTCACGCGGGACCAGGAGTATTTCGAGGCGAACCTGGGCCGGCTCAAGACGCCCGTGAAGGTAATTTGGGGTGAGAAAGACATCTACATCAATAAGGACATGGGCATCGAGTTCGCCGAGAAGGCCCATGCAGCGTTCACCCTGCTTCAAGGGATTGGGCACTACCCGCACCTGCAGGACCCCCAGCAAACCGTGGCAGAGATTCGCGCCTCATTCCGGTAAGCCCGCATTGCGAGCAGGCCCCGGCAGCCGTTGCCGTCATTTCGCGTCGCCCGTAGGCGCCACCCTGGACGACGCTCAACTCCGTGTGGCGAACAACACCCTTAACCTGGAACATCCCGAGATGATCAATCAAATCGACAAAGTGATTTACACCGGCAAGACCCGCACTACCGGCGGCCGCAACGGTAACTCCCGCAGTTCTGACGACCGTCTGGTCGTCGACCTGTCAGGACCCGGCAGCAACGGCAGCGGTACCAATCCGGAGCAGCTCCTGGGCGCTGGTTGGTCGGCTTGCTTCCTTGGTGCAATCGCCAAGGCGGCACAGGCGGCCAAGGTCGCGCTTCCGGCCGACGCGGCCGTTGATGCTGAAGTGGATCTCGGCCAGGGCGGAGACGCCTACTTTCTGGCGGCGCGGCTCAATGTCAGCTTGCCTGGCCTTGACCGCCAGGTCGCCGAGTCCATCGCAAAGACCGCACACCAGACCTGCCCATACTCCAAGGCCACGCGCGGGAATATTGATGTCGAGATCAACATCGTCTGAGGACGACCGGATCCCGCACGACACATAAGAGCCCCTCTCCGCTTCGCACGCATTGGCCGATTCTCGCCGATGCGTGCCACGAACCTTCCCATGATTCCCATCCGTCGTTAAGCACGACAAGGAAACCTGCCCATGAAAATGACCCGAATCTTCGCCGTGGCCCTGCTTATCGCCGGCAATGGTTTGCTTCTACCAACGGCTCAAGCGCAAACGCCGGGAGTCCACCGCACCGATCTGGTCCAGCGCGAACTCAGCGTGCCCGGTCGTGAGGGCGTACAGGTACGCGTCGACTTTGATCCCGGCGCATTCGCACCGAAACACTCGCACCCCGGCGAAGAAATCGCCTATGTCCTGCAAGGGACGCTGGAATACCAGCTCGACGACAAGCCGCCTGTCACGCTGAAGGCCGGTGATTCGCTGTTCATTCCGGCCGGGAGTGCCCATTCGGCGCGGAATGTCGGCAGCGGCAAGGCGTCTGAACTGGCAACTTACATCGTCAGGAAGGGGGTGCCTCTGGCGGTGCCGGCCAGGCAATCTGGATCGGCCACTGCAGAATAAGGGAGGCTTTCAATGAACACGGAATGGCCCAACCAGGCTCCCGACCCGTCGCGCCGAACTTTACTATTGGGCGGCGTGGCGACGGTAGCGCTCTCCATGCTTTATCCGCCCCTGACTACCGCTGCGCAGGAAAAATCCGGGCTTCCCGTGGCATCAGATGCGATCCGCCCATTCCGTGCGCACGTCCCGCAAGCGGCCCTGGTCGATCTGCGCCGCCGCCTTGTCGCTACGCGCTGGCCCGATCCGGAAACAGTCGGCGATCGGTCCCAGGGCGTACAGCTTGAAAAACTCCAGCCGCTCATGCGCTACTGGGCAACGGGCTATGACTGGCGCAAGGCCGAGGCAAAACTTAATGCCTGGCCGCAGTTTGTGACGAACATCGACGGCCTGGACATTCATTTCATCCATGTCCGCTCGCGCCATGCAAACGCGATGCCGCTCATCATGACCCACGGCTGGCCAGGGTCGGTCTTCGAGTTGCTCAATGTCATTGGTCCGCTGACGGACCCCACCGCGCACGGCGGCACTGCAAACGACGCGTTCCATCTGGTGATTCCGTCGATTCCCGGCTTCGGCTTTTCACAGAAGCCCACGGACACCGGCTGGAATCCGGATCGGATCGCACGCACCTGGGATGTGCTGATGAAGCGGCTCGGATATGCGCGCTACGTTTCGCAGGGAGGCGACTGGGGCGCCATCATCTCCGACGCACTTGGCCGTCTGGCGCCTGAAGGGCTGCTTGGCATCCACGTCAACCGCATCGAGCGCGCCACGACGTTGCCACCGGCAATAGCCATGGCGCTGAAAAGCGGGGAGCCTGCGCCGGCAAGCCTGACCCCCGAAGAAAAGCAGGTGTTCGACGAGGCGAGGGATTTCCTCAACAAGGGATTCGGTTACGCGGCCATCATGCAAACGCGGCCGCAGACCATCGGCTTTGGCCTGGCCGATTCGCCAGTGGGGCTGGCAGCGTGGATCTATGACAAGCAGGCCGACTGGGTATTCACGCGTGGCGATCCTGAGCGAGCACTGGACCGTGACGCCATCCTTGACAACATCTCGCTCTACTGGCTCACAAATACAGGCGGGTCGAGCGGACGGATCTACTGGGAAACCAGTGTCGCTCCGGCAAAGAATTCCCCCATCACCGTTCCAGTGGCAGTGACCGTCTTCCCTGGCGAGGTCTACCGGCCACCGAGGCAGTGGTTGGCACGAGCCTATCCAAACCTGATCTACTACAACCGCGTTGCCAAAGGCGGTCACTTCGCGGCTTGGGAAGAACCGGAGTTGTTCGGCGCCGAACTACGATCTGCGTTCCGATCGTTGCGCTGAGCGGAAGAAGCTGTGTAGGAACGGTGTCGGCCCACGGTGCCGATCTTAAGGTCGGCAATTTCCGTCACGAGCGTTCTCTGATCTCATGTGCGCAGACAAAGTGTCAATCAAGGGACAAGAAGCCTCATTGCCATTGGCGTGGCATTGCCCAATGAGATTCTTCAGTTCAGCCCGCAATCGTCGCAAATCCTTCAATCTTTCCTCCACAAGACTGAGCTTTTGCTCGGCCAGTGCGCGGGCTGTGCTGCACGTGCCGCCATCGTTCTGTCGCAGCAGTACTCGGACTTCATCCAGGCTGAACCCGAGCGACTGGGCCTGGCGAATGAAATGAAGCCGCTGCAAGCTCTGTTGCGAATACTGGCGAATGGCGCCATAGGCACGCTCCGGCACCGGCAGCAGGCCGCACCGATGGTAGTAGCGTACCGTCTCCACGCCAACGCCAGCCGCCTTGGCCAGCTTCCCGATTGTTAGTGTGTGGTCCATCGCTTGACTCCGTACCTTAGTACGGACCTAGGCTACGCCTAGACCGCACATAGGGGAAGGGCGGATTGCATTTCGATGGGCAACGCCGGGGATCAGGTCGCCAGGCACGGTGACCGACTACTGCCCATCGGCCGTGAGGCAACGAGTCATGATGAGCGCCGTCAAGCTGCAGTCAATCATCACCTGCCCCAAGTGCGCGCATGCAAAAGAAGAAACCATGCCCATTGATGCCTGCCAGTGGTGCTATGAGTGCGAGCGTTGCCACGCGGTGCTAAGGCCCAAGGCCGGTGATTGCTGCGTCTTCTGCTCGTATGGCACCGAAAGGTGCCCGCCCATGCAACAGCAGGCTTGCTCGTGTGTTCGCCGACGCAGGTACAGCGATGCATGACGTACCCTCCATGCGGTTCCTCCCGGATGATCCCGGCTCTTACCCAGCCATGCTTGTCCGCGGGAACGTGTTCTTGCTCGGCAGTACGCGGCGCCCGCTGTATGTCGCGGGAAATTTAGAGGGGGGTCATTATGCAATCGCGGATCATTCGCGTTCTGCCCGCAGAAGATGGTTGGGCATTGGAGTTCTGCGGCCTCAATATATAGGCCCAGAAATTTCCGACCATGGAAGCGGCAATCGCTGCGGGTTGGGACGTGGCCAGGCGAGAGAACGCCGAATTGCACATACATCGTCACGACGGGGATGTGCACTTGTATAACCCGTGCGGTGACAAGCAACAGGAGCCGCAGCGGTGACGCCCCGAACGGCCACGCTTGATGCGGCTTTCATGGGGACTGTCTGACGGTGCCGAAGCACCGCCAGACCAGAGGCATTGCTACGCCGCAAGCGGCCCAGCCGCCATCAAGGCATCCAGCTTTGCTTTCACCATTTCAAGCAGGCAGAGCGCGCTGAAGCACGCTTCCGAGCGCACGCTTTGCTGCTCCAGCAGCACGAGCACGCCATCAATGCCGGCACGCACTTCATGCAGGCACGCGTTGGTTTCGATTGCATCGACCATTACTGACTCCTTACCAGGTTAATGCGCGCCACTCATTTGAAGGTGAGGGTGGCGGGCCAGACAGCGAGTGTGGAAACCAGTCTCCGGGAAAACCAGCCAGCCTTGCGGCTGCCTCGCCTGGCCCGCCATGGAACGATGCGTTCGTGCGAGCACGCAGGAGTGCCATGGGATGCGACACTCCTGCCCGGAGACACCTCGGGTTTCCACGCCCGGTCATCGGCCATCCGATGACGCAGTCAGTATTTCCTGCCGGAGTCATGCAGGCGATAAGAGATGTCGCATTTGGAAGGGGCGGGCGAAGATTGCGGCAACTCAGGCGAGTCGGAAATCGCTGAGTCTTGGAATGCGAGGTGGTCGCGGCGCGGTCGGTTGTCGTGCTTGGCGGGCGTGGGCTGTTTCGCCGGCGTAGCCGGCGACCTACTTCTTGTCCGAGCGACAAGAAGTAGGCAAGAAACGCGTCGCCTGGGCGGCTGGCCATCCATTCCACGGCGTGGGTGATTCGAGCGGCGGTGATTTCCGTTCGATGGGGTTGGTGGTTCGACCCTGCTACGCACCCTGTCCGGTGCCTCCGTCCACGGACTATTGGACGAACCCGACTTTAGGCTATTGGCAGCCTACTAACCAGGTTATTGGTGGGACGCCTTCGGCTGCGCTGCGCGCACTCAGTATCGCAGGTCGGGTGCCCTGGCACGGAGTGCGTCGCTGCGCTCGCACGGCGCTGTCGTGAATGATGCCGGGCCAAAAGCGCGGGCCAGAAAGTGGTCATCAACTCTGCCACGTTAGGGCCGGCGCGAAGCGCAGCCGAAGGCGTCCCACCGACGCGGTGGTTAGCAGGCTGCCAATGGCCTAAAGTCGGGTTCGTCCAATAGTCCGTCGACGCAGGCACCAGACAGGGAGCGTAGCTGGGTCGAACGGGCAACCACGCAAAACGGCAAGCACTGCCGCCATATGACCAACACCGTGCAATTTATGGCCAGCCGCCCAGGCGACGCGTTTCTTGCCTACTTCTTGTCGCTTGGACAAGAAGTAGGTCGCCGGCTACGCCGGCGAAACAGCCCACATCAGCCAAGCACGACAACCAACCGCATGGAACTAAACCCAATCATGAGTTCCCGACCCCGATGATCTTTGGCAGAGATCCGTCCACACTATGCTCCCCCACCTGAGCCACAAAATCCTCCCCCTCCGGCAACCCCAACGAAAACCTCACCGGAAAATTCACAGCAATCCCGCCTTCCCCAGGCACCGACCGCACCACCTCCCGCGCCTGCACATGCGGATCCTCAAACAGCGCCGTCGCCCCCAGCACCGGCGAGAACGGAATGTCCAACGGTTCGAAGAACACCTCCCACTCGGCGAGGTCGCGTGTACGGAACACCGCCGCCATCAAATCATTGACCTCCACCTTGTGCCCATACCGCCCGGCCCGCGTGGCAAAGCGCGGATCACGCAAGGCCGGGAATTCGTCGCCCAGCGCCTCGCACAGATTGACCCAGAACTTGTTCTCGAGGATGCCCATCGCCAGATGCAGGCCGTCGCGCGTTTCGAAGAGATCGTTCTCCGGCATCACGGTGGGCGATGCCTGCGGGGATGCCTCATGTCCGCGCGCGGCCCACGCGCCGTGGGCGGTCCACGACAGGATCGCGTCATGGATCGAGACATCCAGATGTTGCCCCTGCCCGTTCTGGCGCGCACTCATGATCGCCACTGCAAGCGATAGCGCCGCGTAGCCGGAGGCGGCGTAGTCCGACACCCGCACGCGCGGGCGCGAGACCTTGTCGTGCACCTGCACCGGCGTCGCCCAGTATCCAGCCAGCGCCAGGTAGTTCAGGTCATGTCCGGCATGGCTGGCATACGGGCCAGTCTGGCCGAAGCCAGAGACCGAACACAGCACGATGGCCGGATTGACCGCTGCCAGCGCTTCATAGCCCAGCCCGAGCCGCGCCATCACGCCGGGGCGGAAGCCTTCCACTACGGCATCGGCATTGCGCACCAGGTCAAGGAAGGCTTCACGGCCAGCATCGGTCTTCAAGTCCAGCGCAACCGAGCGCTTGCCGCGGTTGAACTGGGCGAACACCGTCGGGCCGAGCTGCCGTGCGGTATCGCCGGTGCCGGGCTGCTCGACCTTGATCACATCCGCGCCCAGTTGTCGCAGCAGGCTGCATGCGTGCGGACCGGGCAGCAACTGGCTGACGTCGATGATGGTGACGTCCTTGAGGCAGGACCATTCTGGCTTCATGCTGGGCCTTTGGGAAATGAAAGGGAGGGAGAGCGCCGCACGCGCACAAGGTGGCATGCGGCGGAGGCGGGCAGGACGCTCAGCCCAGGTCGCCGACCATGCCGATCGACTTCATCAGGTCGCCGTAACGCGCGTTGTCGCTGGCCACCATGGTGCCGAACTGCGCGGGCGAGGCGCTGCGGCGCAGCTCGCCGGCATTGGCCTTGAGCTGGGCATCGAACACGCCGGCGCTCTGCAGGGCGCCGACGGCGGCATGCAGCTTCTGCGCCAGTTCGGCCGGGAAGTTGGCCGGTGCGAACAGGCCGCTCCAGTTGTCGATGACAAAGCCCGGGGGCAGGGCTTCGGCCATGGTTGGCACGTCCGGGAAGAACGGCGAGCGCGCGGCGGCAGTGACGGCAAGCACCCTGACCTGGTTATTGCGCACGTACTGTGTCGCGGTGCCAAGCACCGGCATGCCGAACTGGGTTTGTCCGGTCAGCATGGCGGTGATGATTTCCGGCGCGCCCTTGTAGGGGATATGTACGGCGTCGCCGCCGGTCTGGTGCAGCATGGTTTCCACCGCAAGATGGGCGATGCTGCCCTTGCCGCCGGAGCCATAGTTGAACTTGCCCGGCGCCTTCTTCATCGCGGCGATCAGCTCGGCAGCGGTCTTGTAGGGGGACGAGACCGGCACCACCAGCGCGGACGGCCCGCCGGACAGGGCAGTGATCGGCGTGAAGTCCTGCTCCGGGTCGTACGGCATCTTGCGGTACATGTGCACGTTGATCACGTGCGTATTGGCCAGGATGCCCAGCGTATAGCCATCGGGCGCGGCACGGCGCAGCGCGCTGGCACCGATGATGCCGCCGGCCCCGGGCATGTTCTCGACCACCAGCGGCTGGCCGAGCTTCTTGCCCAGCTCCGCCGACAGCGTGCGGGCCACGTTGTCGGGCGTGCTGCCGGCGATAAACGGAACGATCAGCCGGATCGGGCGGTTGGGGTAGCTGGATGAAGCGCTGGCGGCGCGGGCCGGCAGCAGCAGGCTGCCCAGCGCGGCGGCGCCGGCGGTGGCAAGCCAGTTTCGGCGGTTCATGCTTGGTCTCCGTGGTCTTGTCGTATGGTCCTCATGCCGGCGGCGACCGTGCCGCCGGCACGGTCAGGCCTTCTGCTGCTGCAGCGGTTCGAGGATAGCGCGCGCAATGGTGTTGCGCTGGATCTCGCTGGTGCCGGTGAAGATGCGGAACATGCGCAGCTTGCGGAAGGTCTGCTCCACCGGATGGCCGCGCGTGACGCCGACATTGCCGTGGATCTGCACGGCCTTGTCCGCCACCTCGAAGCAGCGCTCCGAGACAAAGAGCTTGCACGCCGCGGCCTTCATGCGCAGGTCGGCGCCGGCATCGGCCAGCGCGGCGGTATGCGTGATCATGCTTTCGCAGGCCCATAGCGCGGCGGCCATGTCGGCCAGCATGTGCTGGATCGCCTGGAAGCGCGCGATCGGCCCGCCGAACTGGCGGCGCTGCCCGGCATATTCCACCGACGACTCATATGCCTTCGTCGCCAGACCCAGCATGCTGGGGCAGTGCAGCAGGCGGTTCACGTTGATGCGCGACATGCCCAGCTTGAAGCCGTTGCCTTCGCCGCCAAAGATATTGGCGCGCGGCACGCGCACGTTCTCGAAGCGGATGTCGCCGTCGATATGCTGGCCCGACATCGGCACGTACTCGTTGCTCACCGTCACGCCCGGCAGGTCCAGGTCGACCAGCACCGCGGTGATGGCCGGCGGCGTGGTGGTGGCGTCGGTCACGCACATGACGATGGCAAAGTCGGCGAACGGCGCGCCGCTGATGTAGTGCTTGCCGCCGTTGATGACCAGCTCGTCGCCATCGGCCACGGCCGAAGTCCTGATGCTTTGCGCGTCGGAGCCGGAATGCGTTTCCGTCAGTGCGAAGCAGGTCGATTTCTCGCCGCGGATCACGGGCTCGAAGTAGCGCTTGAGCTGGTCCGGCGTGGCGTACTTGAGCATATTGCCCACGCGCGGCGGGCCGCCCAGGTCGCCCAGCACGTGCGCCGCCAGGGTGGAGCCGCTGGCGGCCAGGTCGGCCTTGAGCGCGCATTGCTCCTGGATGTTCAGGCCCTTGCCGCCGAGCGATGTCGGCAGGCACGCGGCGTAGAAGCCCAGCTCGCTGGAGCGTCGCCAGACATTGCGCAGGGTCTCGCGCGGCCACGGGTCTTCAGAGCCCAGGCCGAGTTCCTGTTCCAGCGGGCGTAGCTCTTCGTCGATAAAGCGGCGGATGCCGGCGCGGGTTTCCAGCAGTACGGGATTGGTCAGATGATCGAACATGGCGGGCTCCTTCAGTTCACGCGGCGCCCGACGCCTTGCCAGTAGCGTTCGCGCACGATCTTGCGGGCCAGCTTGCCGCTGGCGTTCTTGGGCAGCTCGGCGACAAAGTCCACCGAGCGCGGCGACTTGTAGTCGGCAATGCGCTCGCGGCAGTGCGCGATCAGCTGCTGGGCGGTAACCTCGCGCCCGGGCCGCAGCGTGACCACGGCCTTGACGCTTTCACCCCAGGTGTCGTCCGGCACGCTGATGACGCAGGCTTCCAGCACGTCGGGGTGCTGGTACAGCGTGGCTTCCACCTCGGTCGGATAGACGTTGAAGCCGCCGGAGATGATCATGTCCTTCTTGCGGTCGACCAGGTACAGGTAGCCGGCCTCGTCCACGCGCGCCATGTCGCCGGTATGCAGCCAGCCGTCGATGACGGTCTCGCGCGTCAGCCCGGGCTCGTTAAAGTAGCCGTGGAACACGTCTTCGCCGCGGATCACCAGTTCGCCGATCTCGCCCACGGCGACCTCCTTGCCTTGCTCGTCGACCACGCGCACTTCGGTCTCGCCCAGGGCGCGGCCGCAGGAGGCCAGGCGCTCAGGGTGGCTGGCGATGGCGTCGGCATGGTCGGTGGTGGACAGGCGCGTCACGCCGGAGGTCGATTCGCTGGCGCCATAGCCCTGCGACAGGATCGGGCCGATGCGCTCCCAGGCCTCGCGGATGCGTGCCGGCGCAATCGGCGCGGCACCGTAGGCCAGGGTCTTCAGGCTGGACAGGTCGGCCTGCGCCAGCGTGGGCTCGGCCAGCAGCATGTTGATCATGGCCGGGACCATGAATACGTGGGTGATGCGCAGCCGCGCCACCTCGGCCAGGAAGTGCGCGGGCTCGAATTTCTCGAACAGCACCAGCGTGGCACCCTGGTACAGGTAGGGCTGCATCAGCATGCCGGAGGCGTGCGTGACCGGTCCGATCAGCGCCAGCCGGTCGCCGGGGCGGGCCGGGCGGTCCATGCCGGACACCATCTTGCGCAGCGCCGCCATGCGGTTGCCGTAGCTCTGCATGGCGGCCTTGATCTTGCCGGTGGAGCCGGACGAGAAGTGCAGCACGGCCAGGTCGTCGGGGGCGGGGGTGATGTCCGGCGGCGTGGTGCCTGCGTTGGCCAGCAGTGCTTCATATTCGACATGGCCCGCCGGGGCGTCGCCGATGGCGATAAAAGTCTCGATGCTGCCGAAGCCTGCCGTGGTGCGCGCATAGCCGGTGTAGCCGGGGCCGGCGATCAGCACGCGCGGGGTGCAGTTCTCGACCACGTCGCTGGCCTCTGCCGCGGTGAAGCGCGGGTTGAGCGCCGCCTTGACCAGTCCGGCCTTGTACAGCGCGCACTCCAGTTCGACCAGCTCCGGCCGGTTGCGCGACTGCACCGCCACGCGGTCGCCGGGGTGCAGGCCCAGTGCCAGCAGCGCATTGGCCAGGCGCGTGGAGCGTTCGTCCAGCTGGCGATAGGTCACCTCCCGGTCCTGGTAGAGGATGGCGGGCTGGTCGCCCCAGTAGCGCGCGGCGCGGCGCAGGAAATACGCGAAACCCATGCTGTCTCCGTTGATGCTTGATGATCCTGGCGAGCGCTTTTACGTGTGCTCGTGCGCCGTAGTCTGTAAGATGACAGGCATCACCACAATGACGCGTTGGCTATAAAGTCATAACCATCAGGAATGTGAGGCAATGGAGACGCGGGATATCGAATACATACTCGCCGTGGCGGCGCACGGCGGCATCGGCCGTGCCGCCGACGCGCTGGGCATCAGCCAGCCGGCGCTGACCAAGGCGGTGCAGCGGGTGGAGACGCAGGCGGGGCTGCCGCTGTTCGAGCGCACCGCCAACGGCATGACCGCCACCTACGCCGGCACGCGCTTCCTGGAGCGGGCGCGGCGCATCCAGCTGGAATACGAGGACGGCATCAAGGAGATGCTGGGCATCCGCACCGGCGAGCAGGGCATCCTGCGCGTGGGCTATTCGCCGTCGATCCCGGGCAGCGTGATCCTGGGCGCTTGCCGGCAACTGGTGCGCGAGCGTCCCGTGGCACGGCTGCGGCTGCGGCGCAGGCTGGCGCGCGACCTGCTGGACCTGCTTGCGGCCGGGGAACTGGATGTAGCGGTGGCGCCGGCGCCTTCGGCAGCCTCATCGACTACCTTTGCGGTGCAGCCGCTCTTTGACGACCGGCTGGTGGTGGTGGCTGACGAAGGCCATGCCTTGCTGCAGCGGCGCAAGCTGCGGCTGGCGGACCTGGCGGACCAGGAATGGCTGCTGCCCGAAGGGCATATCACGCTGCGCCAGCAGGTCGACGCGGCGTTCCGCCAGCGCGGCCTGCCGGAGCCGCAACCGCGCATCGAGATCGACTTTGGCAGCAGTTCACTGTTTGCGCTGATGCAGGGCACGCAGATGCTGAGCATCGCCAATGAAGGCGGCGATGCCATGCAGCACGGCCTGCGTGTGCTGCCGCTGGGCGTGGAGGAGCTGGACCTGCGCCGGAACATCGGCGTGATCTCGCGCGAGGGCGCCTACCTGTCGCCGCTGGCGCAGCGCCTGACGGTGCTGCTGCGCGAGCACAGCCGCTGAGCCAGCGGCAGGGCCACGCGGTTATTGCAGCGGAATCTTTGCCACCGCCGCCAGCCGCTTCCAGCGCTGGATCTCGTCCTTCTGGTACTGCAGCATCTCGGCCGGCGACGACAGGATCAGCTTGGTGGACTGGCGCGTGTAGTACTCGCGCACATCCGGGGCGTTGCCGGCCTGCGCAAACAGGTCCTGCAGCCGTTTCACCACTGCCGGCGGCGTCTTTGCCGAGACCGCAGCGGCTACCCAGTTGTAGGCCAGGAAGTCAGGCAGGCCGGCTTCGACGATGGAGGGCACGTCCGGCAGCAGCGGCGAGCGCTGCGGCGCGGTGAAGGCCAGCGCGCGGACCTTGCCGCCACGGACCAGTTCGATGGCGCCGGTGGCATCCACCACGGCGAAGTCGACATTGGCCGCCATCACGCCGTTGATGGCATCGCCCGCGCCCTTGTACGGCACGGCGGTGGTCTTGATGCGGGCCAGCTCGTTGAGCCACTCGGAGTAGAGCGTGTAGGAGATCGAGCCCGAGCCGTAGTTGAGCGCGCCGGGGCGCTTGCGGGCATCCTCCAGCAGCTCGGCCAGCGTGCGGTAGGGCGAGCTTGCCGGCACGATGATCACGCATGGCCCGCGCGACAGCAGCGTGATCGGCGCGAAGTCCGTCAACGGGTCATACGGCAGCTTGCGGAAGGTGGCGGCATTGGTCGACAGCGTGGAATTGCTGCCGATAAAGACGGTGTAGCCGTCAGGCGGCGCGTTCAGCGCGGTCTGCACGCCGATAAAGCCGTTGCCGCCGGGCTTGTTCTCCACCACCACGCCCTGGCCGGTCAGCTCGCCGATCTTCTTGGCGAACATGCGCGCGGTGGTGTCGGTGCCGCTGCCGGAAGGGAAGGGCACGACAAAGCGGATCGGGCGGGCGGGGAAGGCGTCGGCGGAATCGGCGGCGGGCGCCGTCAGCGGCGTGGCGGTGCCGATGGCCGCCAGCGTGGCGGCAGCCAGTCCGAGGAAGCGGCGGCGGGAACGGAAAGCCTGTTGCATGGTGTCTCCTGAGCGTGGAATGCCCGGCGTGTTCCCGCCGGTGCAAGGGATGAACGGGGGCTTAGCGGCGCAGGCCGAGCAGGTCGCGCGCAATCACCCAGCGGTGCACCTCGCTGGGCCCTTCGTAGATGCGCATCAAGCGGGTCTCGTTGGCCATCTGCTGCAGCGGCAGCTCCTTGGTCATGCCCATCGCGCCGAAGGTCTGCATGGCGTGGTCGATCACGTCCCAGGCCATCTCGGTGGCGAATACCTTGATCATCGATACCTGCGTGCGCGCCTCGTCGCCCGCGTCGATGCGGCTGGCGGCTTCGTAGGTCATCAGGCGGCAGGCGTGGATGCGGGTGGCGGCGTCGGCCACCCACCACTGGATCGCCTGGCGCTGCGCCAGCGGCGCGCCGAAGGTCTGGCGCTGGGGCGCGTATTCGCAGATCATGTCCAGCGCCCGCTGCGCCCGGCCGATGCACCACGCGGCCATCTGCACGCGGCGCGTGGACAGCCGCGCCTGCATCGGCGCAAAGCCCTGGCCCTCGGTGCCCAGCAGCTGCGAGGCGGGGATGCGGCAGTCTTCCAGCACCACCTCGTAAGTCGATGCGCCGCCGATCATCGGGATGCGGCGCTCCACCCGGAAGCCCGGCGTGCCGCGCTCGACGATAAAGGCGGAGATGCCGCCGCGCGCGCCCTTGGCCTTGTCGGTCACTGCCATGACGATGGTCCAGTCGGCGCGTGCCGCGCGGCTGATCCAGATCTTGCGGCCGTTGAGCACCCATTGGTCGCCGTCGCGTTCGGCGCGCGTGGTCATCATGGCGGGGTCGCCGCCGGCGCCGGGTTCGGAAATGGCGATGGCCGACACGGTCTCGCCGCGCGCATAAGGGGCCAGGTAGCGCTCACGCTGGGCCTCGCTGGCGCTCAGCATCAGCATGCGCAGGTTGGGCGAGTCCGGTGGCAGTTCGTAGGGCGTGATGGTCTTGCCCAGTTCTTCGTTGACGCCCACCATTGCCACCGTGGGCAGGTCGGCGCCGCCCATCTCCGTGGGCGCATCCAGGCCCCACAGGCCCAGTTCGCGCGACATCGCGTCAAGCCGCGCGTGCTCTTCCGGCAGCAGCGTCATCTGCCCGCCGGCGGCTTCGCGCGCCAGTACCGCGGGTTCCAGCGGGATCAGCTGCTCACGCACAAAGCGCGCGACCAGGTCCTTGAGCATCCGGTGTTCTTCGTCCAGTTCAAAGTTCATGCCTGTCTCCTGCTGATTCGTTATCGTTGGCTGACGCCTTGCGCGAGGCCCAGCTCCTGCAGGACCTCGGCAGTGTGTTCGCCCAGCCCCGGCGCATGGCGGCGCAGCGACAGCGGCGTGGCCGAGAAGCGCGCGGCGGGGCGTACTTCGCGCAGCGGGCCTTCGGTGGGGTGCTGCGTTTCCTGGAACAGGCCGACGGCGCGCAGGTGCGGGTGGTCGACCAGTGCATCCAGGCCGTAGATCGGCGTGGCAGGGATGTCGAGCGACTCGAACAGCGCCATCCATTCGTCGGTGGTGCGCGCCGGCGTCAGCTCGGCCAGGTGCCCGTACAGCGCGCGGATATTGGCGTTGCGCTGCGCGCGGTCGGCCACCTCGTAGCGCTCGGCCAGGTCGTCGCGGCCCACCGCGCGGAAGAAGGCTTGCCAGTGGCGCTCGGTGTAGGGCAGGGCGCAGATCCAGCCGTCGCGGGTCGGCGCGGGTCGGCGCCCGCCTTGCAGCAGGCGGGCGTAGCCGGCACCGGCGGGCGCGGGCTCGAAGGTCAGGCCGCCCAGGTGCTCGGCCATCACGAACGCGGTCATGGTCTCCAGCATCGGCACTTCCACCGACTGGCCGACGCCGTGGCGCTCGCGGTACAGCAGGGCTGCCAGCACAGCGTTGGCCAGTGCCAGCCCGGTGGTCTTGTCGGCGATCAGGCTGGGTACATATTCCGGGCGATCGCCGGTGGTGGAACCCAGCGCGACCAGCCCGCAGCCGGCCTGGATGATGTCGTCGAAGGCCGGCTTGTCGCGGTGCGGGCCGTCCTGGCCGAAGCCGGTGGCCACGCAGTAGACGATGCGCGGGTTGATGCGCGCCACCTCGGCATAGCCGAAGCCCAGCCGCTCGATCGCGGCTACGCGCATGTTGTGCACCAGCACGTCGGCGCTGGCGATCAGCCCGCGCAGCGCCTCGGCGCCCTCAGGGGTCTTCAGGTCGAGCACGACCGAGCGCTTGTTGCGGTTCAGCGCCAGGTAGATCGAGCTCATGCCGGCGTGCTGCGAGACGCCGTTGGCGCGCATCAGGTCGCCTTCCGGCCCTTCGATCTTGATCACGTCGGCGCCAAAGTCGGCCAGCACCTGCGTGGCCAGCGGCCCGAGCACGACCGCGGTAAGGTCCAGCACGCGGATGCCGTCCAGCGGGCCGGCCGGCGTGGCGCGGGTGTCTTGTTCGCTCATCGGGCCCACTCCTTCAACGGCGCTTGAACACAGGGGCGCGGCGCGCGGCCATGGCGGCGACACCCTCGCGGAAGTCTTCGCTGCGGAACTGTCCGTGCTGGATTGCCAGTTCGCGCTGGTTGATCTCGGCAATGCGGTCGGCCAGCCCTTCGCGCAGCGTGGCGCGCGTGGTTTCCACGGCCAGCGGGGCAGAGGCGGCAATCTCTTGCGCCAGGGCCATGGCGCGGGCATTGACCTGCGCCTTTTCCACCAGTTCGTCGGCCAGGCCGATCTCGACGGCGTCGGTGCCGGTGATGCGCCGGCCGGTGTAGAACAGCAGCGCGGCCTGCTGCTCGCCCACCAGCCGCGGCAGCGTCAGGCTCATGCCGAATCCGGGGTGAAAGCCCAGCCGGTTGAAGTTGGCGCTGAAGCGCGCCTCGGCGCAGGTCACGCGGAAGTCCGCCACCAGCGCCAGCCCCATGCCGGCGCCGATGGCGGCGCCTTCCACCGCGGCCACGATCGGCTTGCGGTTGCGGTAGAGCCTCATCGCATGCGCGTAGAAGCCGCCCGGGTCGTTGGCAACCGCGCCCTGGTCGGCGCCGCTGAAGTCGGCGCCGGCGCAGAACGCGCTGACGCCGGACGCCAGCACGATGGCGCGGCAGTTGTGGTCGTCGTCCAGCGCCTGCAGGGTGTCGGCCAGGCGCCGCATGATGTCGGCATCGACAAAATTGTGCGGCGGGCGGGACAGGACGATGCGGGCTACGTGGCCTTCATGGGTGACCTGGATATCGGCGTCGGTTGACATGCTGGGCGCTCCTCTGTGTTGGGTCGGCTCGGGGCCGGGATGCACACAGTATTCGCGCCGCGCGGCCGTACCGCTATACTCGAATTTCACCAACCGAAATTACTGACGATGCCGGACGCTGTGCTGCCAGAGCCCTCCACCCGCCGCGTCACGCACCAGACCGGCCGCTTTACCCGCGACACCGCGGGCAGCCAGTCGCTGGAGCGCGGGCTGGTGCTGCTGCGGGCCTTCCGCGTTGGCACCACCAGCCTGACCAATGCTGAGCTGGCGGTGCGCACCGGCCTGCCGCGCCCCACCGTCAGCCGGCTGACGCGCTCGCTGGTGGATGCCGGCTTCCTGCGCTATGACGTGAACGAACGCGCCTACCGGCTGGCACCGGTGGTGCTGAGCCTGGCCGATGCCTTCCACCAGTCCAGCCGCGCGCCGGACATTGCATTGCCGCTGATGCGCAAGGTGGCCGAGGCCGGCAAGGTCAACGTGGGGCTGGCCGTGGGCGACCAGCTGGAGATGGTGTACCTGGCGTCGATCCGGCACAGCCGCGACAGCGTGTCGCGCACGCGGCGCGTGGTGCCGGGAACACGCGTGCCGATGGAGATGACGGCGATCGGGCTGTCATGGCTGGCGGCGCAGCCTGAGGGGGTGAGGGAAGATCTGCTGGCCGGCATCGCCGCGCGCCAGGGCGAGGCCTGGGCTGGCATGCGGGCGCAGGTGCTGCGCAGCATTGCGCAGGCGCAGCGGCACGGCTATTGCACCGCGGCCTACCAGCCCGGCCACCTGCTGGCCGTGGGGGCCGCATTCTCCGGGCCGGACCAGCAACTGTACGGGCTCAATATCAGCTTCCCGTTCAACGAGAGCGAGCGCAGCCGCGACAATGCCCGCTATGCGGCCCAGCTGGCGCGGCTGGTGGCGGACATCCAGGAGGCCTGGCGCCGCGCGGCCGGATAATCCGGACTCAGTACACCGACGGCATGCCTGCGGGCCGGTTCTTGAAGCGCCGGTGGATCCAGTAATACTGCTCCGGCATGGTGGCGATCTGGGTTTCGAGGAAGGCGTTCATGCGGCGCGCATCTTCTTCAACGCTGCCGGAGGGGAAGCCTTCCAGCGGGTCGAATACGCGCAGCCGGTAGCCACGGTAGTCGGGCAGCACCTCGGTGGTAAACGGCACCACGCGCGCGCCGGTCATGCTGGCCAGGCGCGAGGCCGAGGTCAGCGTGCAGGCCGGTACGCCAAAGAACGGCACGAACACTGAATCGTTGATGCCGAAATCCATGTCCGCCGCCAGCATCACCGGGCAGCCCGCGCGCAGCGAGCGCACCACCTGCTTGCCGCTGCCGTGGCGCGGGATCATCTCAGCGCCGAAACGCCCGCGCTGCGTGCGTGAGATCTCTTCCAGCATCGCGCTGGACATCTTGGTGTACAGCGAGGCCACCGGGTGGCGCATCGAATAGAACATGCAGCCGGCCTCGATGCCGACGAAATGGAAGCCCATGAAGATGGTCGGATGCTCCGCGCACGAGGCCAGGTCGATGCGCGTGTCCAGTTCCACCAGCTTGCCCAGGCGCTCGGCGCTGCCGAACCACTGCACGCCGCGCTCCAGGTAGCTGCGCAGGACGTGGCCGAAGTGGTTCCGTGCCAGCTTGTCCCGCGTGTCTGCATCCATGTCCGGGAAGCACAGGGACAGGTTGGTATGGACAATGCGCCGGCGGCGGCTGGGGATGCGATATAGCAGCTTGCCGATCGCATCGCCCAGGCGTGCGGTGACACCGTACGGCAGGGCGGCGACGAGCTTGAAGACTGCGATGGTGAGCGCAGCCTGGAGCCGGTGTTTCATGAATATCCTAGGGAGCGGCAGCGGCGGCTGGGGCAATGGCCCCGGGCAGGCGGCTGCGCGGCAATAATTCGGGCGGTGTGCCGGCTGAGAGGGGCGGCGTGAGTGCGCTATGCATCGCTGCGCAAGCGTTCTCCGAAGGGCGCACTGTAGCACGACGGCTGCTGCCCGGCGATGACGGTTACTACCAGTAGCAAACAGAGCGAGATTATTGCAGCGCCTGGGGGATTCCGCGGAAATGCCCTGGCAGGGGCAGGGCATTTCCGACTGTGCCGGGTGCGATCCGGAGAAAGGAAAATGGCACTGAATAATACGCGCAGGCGGTGTCGCCACGCCTGCAATAATGACCGGCGGGATTATCGACAGGCATTTCTCAGGGCTTTTTCAACTCGCCCAGATAGTAATTGACCTCGGCAAGCAGTGCGCGGTGGAATTCCGCCGGCAGGACATGGTCGTCGGTCAGCGACATCAACTGGTTGATGCGCTGGCGGAAGCGCTGCTCGGCGCTGGCGCGCGCCGCTGGCGGCAGGCCCGTGGTCAGCGAGCACAGCAGCTCGCGCATCACCAGCAGGCGCGCGCCGTACTGGATCATGGCATCGCCTTGTGTCTTGAGGTTTTGCGCCAACTGTTCCGGCATCGATTTGCCCGGCTCGCCGGGCGCAGCCGGCGCGGGAGCTTCGGCGGCGTTGTGGTCATTGTTGTCGGGCGCGGCCGCGCCGGTCTTTTTTCCAAGCATAGTGATCCTGAACATGGGCGAGGCTCCCTGGTACAAGCGGGGCCGGCCTGAAACGCCGGCGGCCTGGATGGCAGAAGCACTCATCATGGAAGCCTGCCGTGCACCGGACTGTGCGGCGGCAGACACTGGGACGCCTTGCGCGGCGTCAGCCGGCCAACGCCGCCGGCGCGGGTTTGCGGCCCTTGCCTGCGCGTGCCGGCGGCAGGCATAGCCCGCAAACGTAGCGGTGGCGCGCATCGTCGGCCTGCACGACATACTCACCCCGGCAGTCCCTGCAGCACGCCAGCCGCAGCATGCCGCGCTCATAGAAGCGCACCAGCGTCCAGGCGCGGGTAAAGCTCAGCTGCGAGGCCTCGCCGGTGGCGCACAGCTGTTCGCGGTACATGCGGTAGCTGGACAAGACCGCGCGGATCCCGTCCAGGCAGCCGCCGCTGGTCATGAAGCGGTAGGCGCCAAGCAGCATCGAGGCATGGGCATTCGGGCGCCAGGTGACAAACCAGTCCGTGGAGAACGGCAGCATGCCCTTGGGCGGCGACACCCCGCACAGCTCCTTGTACAGCCGGATCAGCCGCAGGCGTGGCAGCGACACTTCGGATTCCAGCACCTGCAGGCGGGCGCCCAGGCCGATCATCTCGATCGCCAGGCGGATCTGCTCAACATCCTGCAGCATGCTCTTGCCGGGAAGCGGGGGCCTGGCGCGCGGAACCGGGGCCGGTGAGCCGGCCACAGCCGTGCCGGCGATATCGTGTACATCCATTGGTCTCCTCCTGGGATATATCGGAAATGGGCGCGGGCAAATGCCGGTTGCTGATCCGGCTTGCCCGAGCCTGTCTCCGATAATCATGACCCGGCGTGTCACCGTGCGCGGCACGGCTTCTCGCGGGTCCGGGGCTCAGGTTTCTCGTAGTCGAGGAGGATTTTTGGATCGATCGGGGAGTTATAACCATGACATGCATCAACAATCATATTTCCACGATTATTGTGTGTCATGTACGGCGCCTGGATTTGACCTTCCCTACCTTGGTGTAGGAGAAGTGCCCGCGCGCTATCGGACTGACGCCGATTTCATTGGCAGGCCCGTGGACTACGCTGCAAGAACACCAACGACGGAGCGACCCATGGCTGCGAACTTCCTGATCAGGCAGACGGCGCAAGGCTGGGAACTGGCGGTCGAAAGTGCCCGCAAGGGCCTGGTGCACTGCGAGGATCGCGAAATCGCCGTCAATATCGGCATGGCCGCGGCCAGGCGGCGTGGCGTCGGGCTGATCGTGCAGGAAGAAGAGGGCGGCAACAACACCTCGCGCGGCATCACGCCACTGGCTGCCTGAACGGGCCCGCCCCGCCCCGTAGCGCCGGACGGCCCCTGCGTGCCATCAGAACACCCCAAGCCCCAACCCCGCCGCCAACCCCTCACCCAGCTCCGCGCAACGCGCCAGGTCCCCGGCTTCGATCTGCTTGGGCGCAAGGATGCGCTCCGGCGTCTGCGCATGCGTACAGACGATCAGCCCCGGCGCCACGCCGTTGAGCCGCCAGCCGGTGGCGATGCGGTCGATCTGGCGCAGCGCATTCTGGCCATCGCTGCCGGCGCAGATCATGATGGCGTAGGGGCGGCCGTTGATGCGGTCCAGCGCGGCGTAATAGCAGCGGTCGAAGAAGTCCTTCATCATCCCTGCCATGGCGGCCAGGTTCTCCGGCGTGGCGAAGAGATAGCCGTCGGCGGCAAGGACATCGTCGGGGCCGGCCTCGGTAGCAGTCTTGAGCACGACCGTGACGCCGGGCTGCTGGCGGGCCGCGTCAGCGGCGGCCTCGGCCATCTGCCGGGTGCCTCCGGTCATGGTGTGATAGACGATCAGCAGCGTTTTCATGCTTTGCGTGTTCACGGTATGCCTGTTGCCGACGACTGTAGCATGCAGTCGCCGGCACGGCCGGTTCACGCTGCGGCTGTCAATCCAGCTTCACCCCGGTATCCGCCGTCAGCTTCAGCACCACCGGCAAGTAGGCCTTGTATGCGGCCTCCGCCTGTGCCGGGGTATTGCCGAGCGGTTCCGCGCCCATGTCCACGATGCGCCGCTGCATGTCGGCGCTGGCGACCAGGCTGGCGGTCTCGCGGCCCAGGCGGTCGATGATGTCCTGCGGCGTCCTGGCCGGTGCCATCAGGGTGATGGGGCCGGTCAGCCGGAACGGTTCGTCGGCGTAGCCGGCCTCGGCGAAGGTCGGCACGTCTGGCAGGCCCTGTGCGCGGCGCGTGCCGGTGACCGCGAGGGGCCGCAGCTTGCCGGTGGCGAAGTGTTGCTTGAGTGCGGTCACGGAGCCCACCGTCACGTTGACCTGGCCGGCGAGCAGGTCGGTCACCATCGGCCCTTCGCCGCGGTAGGGCACGTGCAGCATGTCCGCCTGGTATTGCCTGGCGACGTAGGTCTGGATCGTATGTGGCTGGGTGCCCGCGCCCCACGACCCTATGCGCAGCTTGCCCGGCGATGCCTTGGCATAGGCCAGCAGTTCGGCAACGGTCTTGGCCGGCACGCTGCTGTTGACCGCCAGCACGGTGCGCGCGGTGGCGATGTCGGAGATCGGGCGCAGTTCGGTGCGCGGGTCGTAGGGCAGCTTCTTGTACAGCGCCAGGTTGGACGTGATCGGGCCGGGAATGGTCATCAGCAGCGTATAGCCGTCAGGCGCCGACTTGGCGACGTAGTCGGTGCCGATGATGCCGCCGGCGCCGCCCTTGTTCTCCACCACCACCGTCTTGCCGAGCTGGCGCGACAGGCCATCGCCGATGGCGCGCGCCAGCGTGTCGGTCAGCCCGCCCGGCGGGTAGGCAACGATCAGGTGGAT
Organism: Cupriavidus sp. CP313; assembly: GCF_054072015.1. NCBI lineage: Bacteria > Pseudomonadati > Pseudomonadota > Betaproteobacteria > Burkholderiales > Burkholderiaceae > Cupriavidus > Cupriavidus sp. CP313. The sequence continues at coordinate 49,858 of NZ_JBSVZB010000039.1, forward strand.
GGGCTTGGCCGGGTAGGCGCCCTGTGCGCCAGCCGGGGCGGGCGCGGCGGCCAGGGCCAGCACGGTGAGCAGGGGCAGGGTGGCTTGCAGCAGCGGGCCGCGCAGCAGGGGGGCAGCGGTCATCATGATGGCGTTGTCTCCTAGGTATGGCATGGTCACGTGAGCGTCAACAAGGCGCGCGCAAGGCTTGCAGGGCGTTTCATATGGCTGCTTTCACGCGGCGGATGGGCGGATAGCGGAAGGTGCGCTCCAGATGGGGCGCGCCAGGCACGTAAAGACGCAACGCCACATAGAAGGGCTCGGCGGGTGCCGGCAGCCAGTTGCCGGCCAGCGCGCTGTCGGCCGGGGCCTGCGCGCCCAGCACGATGCGCAGGCTGCCGTCCGGCGCCGCGCGCAGGCCCGGCGAACGGTCGCCCAGCGAATAGCGCTGCAGCGCGTTCTCTGCCAGCATGCAATCCGACTTGCGGTACATCGTCAGCGACCAGAACGCGCCCACCTGGGGCAGTCCTTGCGGCGGGAACACCAGTTCGTACTGGTGCGTGCCGTCCAGCGGCTGGCCGTCGCCATCGCAGTCGGCCATCAGGTACATGGCTTCTTCCACGCCCAGCGCACCGATGTAGTTGCGCGCCACTCCGGCGCGTAGTGCGTAGTGGGTGCCGAAGGACGTGCGGATCTCCACTGACAGGGACCAGCCGCCGCCCAGCGCTGATGCCTTGGGCGCGGCCAGTTCGGCATCGACCTGCGCCAGCGCGGTGGCCAGGGCTGCGCGCTGCGCCTCGGTCACCGGTGCGTTGCTGCCGATGCCGGCTCGGGCAAAGGTGGCGGCCAGTTCCGTTTCGCCGGCGGGAGGCGGGTTGTCGCGCAGCATGCGGCCGACGATGGCGGCATAGCGGTCGGGATCGGTCGGCCGCTCGCCGGCGCGCATGCCGGCATCGAATACGCTTGCCGCGCTCGTGCCGTCGGGCCGGCGCAGGCGGATGCCGTCTTGCAGCGCATGGGCGCCCGGCAGGTCGGCTTCGCCATCGGCCAGGATGCGGCCGATGATCCAGACCGCGTTGGTGGGGCAGGGCAGCGGCGTTGCGCCGGCCGGCACCTCGCCCCGCCAGGCTGGCCCATGCAGCAGCCACGTGCCGCCTTGCGTGCCGGTGGTGCGGGTGCCGATATAGCCGAACGGGTTGGTATAGGCGTCGAGCAGGCCGAGCACGTAGTAGCGGCCGTGGCAGTCGGGCACGTCGAGCAGCAGCGGGCCGTTGGACAGGTCGAGCCACGCATTGGTGTAGAGCGTGTCGTTGTTCGGGGTCACGACCTGCCGGTGCTGCGGCCCGAGCAGCGTGCGCACGTGCGTGATGGTGTTGATCCAGCGCAGCGTGGAGTCGGGCCCGTCGCCGGCAAAGACCCCGGCGCTGTCGCGTCGCGGGCAGGTGGCGGCGCGCATGCGCGCCATCTCATGCAGCGGCAGCGTGTAGCGCACCGCGTCGCATGCGCGCGTGGCGACGTTGTTGTCGTGGGGTTCCATGGCGTGACTCCTTCAGGCGATGCGCCGCAACGGCGGGATCACGTAGTCGCCGGCCATGAAGCCGTCGGTGGGGTGGTAGAGGCGCAGGATCAGGTAGAAGGGGCCGTCCGGTGCCGGCAGCCAGTTTTGCTGCGCCTGTGCGGGGCGCTGATGCGAGAGGGTCAGCGTGAGGCCACCGTCGGCATCGTATTGCAGCCCGGGGCTGCGGTCGCCCAGCGCATAGCGCCCGATGGCGTTGTCGGTGAAGAAGCGGTCGGCGCCGTAGAGCGAGACCGACCAGAACGCCTGCGCCGGCGGCAGGTGTCCCGCGGGGAAGTGCAGGGCGTAGGCTTGGCGGCCGTGCAGCAGTTCGCCGTCGGCGTCGTAGTCGGCAACGGCATAGACGGCCTCGTCGGCGCGCAGTGCGCCCAGGCCCTTCATCGCGGTGACCGCGCGCTGCATCCAGTCGTCGCCATAGCGGCCCAGCAGCAGGCTGTAGGTCCAGCTCTTGCGCGCATGGCTGCGGGTGTTGGCCTCGATCAGGGCCATGCCTTCGTGCCAGGCGCGGACCAGGCCCTGTTGCACCGCAGGCCGCAGCGCGCCCACATCGACGGCGTCGCCGGCGCGGATGCCGCATTTGCGCAGCAACGACAGCAGGCCAGCGGCGGAAGGCTCGGCGGGGTACTCGCGCAGGGCGTTGAAGATGTTGGCGAAGAAGTCCAGCGCGGGCTCGCCGCCTTCCTGCCAGTCGCGCACGCAGGCGGGCTGCATTCTGGTGCCGCCGGACAGGCGGAAGCCGTTCTCGAAGGCGCTCGCCGCCGGCAGGTCGTCGGCACCGGTCACCAGCACGCGGCCCAGCAGCCAGACCAGTGACGTGGGGCAGCGCACCACGTGGTCGCCTTCGGCGTGCTGCCCGGGGCCGGCCAGCACGATGTCGGCGCCGGCCGCTGGCACGTTGCGCGGGCCCAGGTTCTCGAAGTTGTTGGTCCAGGCGTCCAGCAGCTCCACCACGTAATAGCGGCTGGCGTCCGGCAGTGCCGGCACGTGCAGCGTGACCGGGCCGTCGGCCAGGTTGACCCAGGCGCAGAAGTAGAGCAGGTCGTTGGCCGGGGTGACGACGTCGCGGTCCTTGTGCGTCCACTGGTGCGTGCTGGCCGACAGCACGTTGACGGGGGCACGGCCGTAGCCCGTGGCCTGCGCTGCGGAGGTCTGCAGCCGGCAGGTGCGCAGGCTTTCAAACAGCGGATAGGTGGCAAGCACCAGCGGCAGCGCCGCCGCGGCGGTGAGGGCTTCCTGGGGCGTGTCGATGGGTGCGCCGGCAAGGAAGGGCGCAGCGGGTTGGTTCATGGCGTTGTCTCCGTCGGGTGTTTAATCGCTGATACCGTCCCCGGCATGCAGCGTGACCACGGCATCGGCCGCGACCACGCCCTGGGCGGTGACGATCAGCGGATTGATCTCCAGCGTGTCCAGCCGCGGCCCGAGGGCGGCGGCGGCCTGCGACACGCGCACCAGCACTTCGGCCACGGCATCGACGTCGACTGCGGGATGGCCGCGATGGCCGCACAGCAGTGCTTCGGCACGGCTTGCGCGCAGCATGGTCCAGGCGCGGGCATGGGTCAGCGGGGCCAGGCCGAACGCGGTCTGCCGGAAGATCTCCACTGCCGTGCCGCCGATGCCGGCCAGCGCCACCAGCCCGAATATCGGGTCGCGCCGCACGCCCACCATCAGCTCGCCCCAGCCGCGCACCATGCCGGCAACCAGCGCGCCGTCGAAGCGTGCCGGGCTGCCGTAGTTTGCGGCGGCGGCCTGCACCTGTGCAAAAGCGGCACGTACCGCCTGCGCATCGGCCACGTTCAGCACCACGCCGCCCACGTCGCTCTTGTGCAGGATGTCGGGCGAGCACAGCTTGACGGCAACGGGGTAGCCGATGCCTTCGGCGATGCGCACGGCCTCGTCGGCATCGCGCGCCAGTCCATGGGGTGCGGTGGGGATGCCGCAGGCGGTGAGCCACTGCATGGCATCGAACTCGGACAGCGACGTGGTGTCGCGCGGGATGTCCGGCGCAGCCAGGGCCGCGGCAGATGCGGCGGGCTTCGCTTGTGCTGCCGCTGCCTGCGCGGCGGCGCGGGCCAGCACGGCTACGGCCTGCACCGCGTGGGCGGGCTCGCGGAAGACCAGCGCGCCGCGCGCTTCCAGCCAGCGGCGCTTGTCGTCATCGACCAGCCCGCTGAACAGCAGCGGCGCCGCGGTGCCGCTGCTGTGCAGGGTCTCGACAGCTTCCTGCAGCCCGGGCCAGATGCGCGGCGCGCCAACGCCGCCCGCCAGGAAGGCGACCACGCTGCCGTAGTCGGGGCTTTGCGCCGCGGCGGCAATCGCGTCCAGCAGCACTTCCGGCTGCGCCACGATCTGCCCGGTGACGTCGATGGGATTGGCCGTGCTGGCAAAGGGGATGGCGCTGCGCAGCGCCGTGGCTGCGGGTTCCGGCATGGGCGGCATGGGCAGGTCCAGCGCCTCGGCCTGGTCGGCCATCATGATGCCGACGCCGCCTGAAACCGTGACCAATGCGACCGGCGTGACGGTGTTTGCCGGCTCTTTCGCCGAGGGCTGCCAGCGCCTCGGGCGGCGCCCGCGCGACAGCACGTAGCCCAGCCGGAAGAATTCATCCAGCGTATGGGCGCGGAATACGCCGTACTCGTCGAAGACCGCCTGGTAGACGGCGTCGTCGCCGGCCAGGCTGGCCGTGTGTGATTGCGCGGAGCGGGCCCCGGCCTCGGTGGTGCCAACCTTGGTCACCACCACCGGCTTGCCCGCGGCACGCGCCGCCGCCAGCGCGCGGCGCAGGCGCGTGCCGTCGCGGCAGCCTTCCAGGTAGGCCAGGATCACGCGGGTGGCGTCGTCGTGCGCCAGCCATTCGATCACGTCGGCCACGTGCAGGCCGGCTTCGTTGCCGGTGGTGACCCAGTGGCTCAGCCCCAGCGATGCCTCGCGCGCCAGCGCAAAGGCATAGGCGCCAAAGGCACCGCTCTGGCTGACCAGCCCGACATCGCCCACCGGCGGCAGCCCGCTCAGCGGCATCGGCGAGAAGGTGGCAAAGACGCGCTCGCGCAGGTTCATCGCGCCCAGGCAGTTGGGCCCCAGCAGCGTGATGCCGTGCGCTTGCGCCAGGGCCGCCAGCTCCGCCTGCATGGCGATGCCGTCGCCGCCGGTTTCAGCAAAGCCCGAAGTGAAGAACACCGCGGCGCGCGTGCCGTTGCGCGCCAGCTGGCGCATGGCGTCAAGGCTGGCGCTGACCGGCAGCGCCACGATGGCGAGGTCGGCCGGTGTGTCCAGCGCATCCAGCGAGGGCACCGCAGCCAACCCCTGTACTTCGCGCGCCGTGGCATGCACGGGAATGATGCGGCCGGCGTAGCCCAGTTCGCTCAGTAGCCGCACCGGCATGCCGCCTACCTTGTCGGGCTGGGTGGAGGCGCCGATCACGGCGATGGTGCGCGGCTGCAACAGGGCGCAGAGGTCTGGCATCGCTTGTCTCCGTATGCGTGCGCCATATCGTGTTGAACGGCGCCGCGAATCTTGTCATTGGTGTGTCGGATCATGTTGTCATGACATGTTATGATGAGTCAATGTTGTTATGATAAGTAGATGCCCGCATCGGACATGCCGTGAACTCCACCAATCTCGTGACAACAAGCTCCCTGCCTCGCTTCAAGCAGATCGAAGGCGCGCTGCGCCAGCGCATCGTCAACAATGAATGGACCCCGGGCATCAAGCTGCCGTCCGAGGCTGAGCTGATGGCTGAATTCGGCGTCAGCCGCATCACCGTGCGCCAGTCGCTGGCATCGCTGCTTGCCGAAGGGCTGATCGAGACGGTGCACGGCAAGGGCAGCTTTGTCAGCCGTCCGGCGGGGCAGGCGGACCTGGGGCCGCTGACTGGCTTTTTCGACTACATGCGCGCGCGCGGGCACGAAGCGCACGGCAAGCTGCTGTCGACGCGGCTGATTGCGGCGCCGGCCATCGCCACCGATGCGCTGCGCCTGCCGCCGGGAACCAAGCTGCTGTGCGTGACCATGCTCAAGTCAGTGGCCGGCACCCCGGTGGCGGTCGGCATGACGATGGCGCCCGAACCCCTGATGCGCGCGATCCTGGAGCACGACCTTGAACGCCACGATGCACTGATGATCGTGGAAGCCCGCCTGGGTTATCGCCTCAAGTACCTGCATACGGAGAGCGCAGCAATCCCTGCCAATGCCGAAACCGCGCGCCGCCTCAAGGTGGCGCCGGGGGAGCCGCTGCTGCGCATCCGATTCACGCCGCACGACATCGATGAGAAGCCGCTGGCTTTCTCCGAATTCATGTTTCGTGGCGACAAGTTCACCTACAAGGCCTGCGTGCGGCGCTAGCGCTGCCTGGCAGTGGCGCCAGGGGAACTTTTGTGCCGATGCCGTGGCCTGAACGGCATCGGTGCCGGCGTTAGAATGTGGCGCCCAGTTCTGCCACAGCCCAGGAGTCCATGATGCTTTCGCCGCTTTTTCCGCGTTCCCTGCCCACCGCGCTGGTGATGGCGTTGTCGGTCACGTGCGCGTCGGCGGCGCTGGCTGCCGGGCAAGATGACGCACCCAAGCCGCGCGGCAAGGACGAGGCCCCGGAGGCTCCGGTCGCCTGCATGAAGGCGGTCAAGGCAGCGCTGCCCAATCCCGCCAGCTTCAAGTGGGTCGGCGGCAAGACCCGCAAGGTGGCCGAAGACGCCTACAGCGTGGTGGCCGACGTCGAATACCTGGCGCAGGACGGCGCCGTGCGCAAGGCCAAGGTTCAGTGCGACGTGCTGCGTGCCCCGGGCAACCAGTTCGTGGTGCCCAAAGTCAGGCTGCCGCACTAGGGCCTGACAGGCCCTAGTGCGGCATCCGCTCGAATGCCTGCAACGAAGGATCGATGGCGTCCCACGCCAGCCCGCGGACGCTGTAGGTGAGGACCTGCGGCACGAAGCGGCCCGGGTCGTCCAGGCTGCCCGCGTGGACCGCGATCAGCTCCGGCATCGCAGCAAAGCGCAGGAAGACCGGTGTTCCGCAGACCGGGCAAAAGGCGTGAACCTTCACGTTGCCGCTGTCGCCCGCGACCTCCCAGTGCGTCGCCTCGCCGGTGATCGTCATCTCGGCGCGCGCGGGAAAGGTCAGGTAGGAGCCGTGCCCGGTGCCGCTGCGTCGCTGGCAGTCGCGGCACTGGCAGTGGTTCTGGAAGACGGGCGCGTGCTTGGTTGCGTAGCGGATCGCGCCGCACGCGCATCCGCCGGTGTAGGGCTGGGTCATGAGCATCTCCCGGTTCAGGCCGCCTTCGGCTTGGCGAAGACATCGATGGCCTGCCCTGTTTCCAGCAGGGACTTCAGGCTGGAAAGAACGATCGGCCAGCCCTGCCTGATACCCTTGGCCATCCCGCTGCCGGCCTCGAGTTCGTCGTGGGTGACGGTCAGCCGCACCATCTCCTCGTACGCCTCGATGTCGAAGCTCACGCGGCTGTAGCTGGCCGGATCGGCGGCCTGCGAGGGGCTCGCCCACGTGATGACCAGGCGCGTCGGCGGTGCGGCCTCGACTACCTTGCCGACCACCTGGACCGCGCGCTGCTCGTTGGCGCGCACGTGCTCCCAGGTCGATCCGGGCTTCCAGTCGGAGACGTTCTCGTGGCCCCAGTAGCGCCGCGCGATCTCCGGTTTCGTGATGGCCTCGAACACCTTTTCAGGCGTCGAGCGGATGTAGGTCACATAAACGAAGCTGGTCTTCTCCTGGCTCATTGCTGATCTCCTTCGAGTTCGTTCTTCAGGTCGTGCAGCAGGCTGAGCCGCTGACGTTCGAATTTCCGCACCCAGCGCTCGTAGACCTCGTGCAGCGGCACCGGGTTGATGAAATGCAGCTTTTCCCGGCCACGCCGGACCGTGCTCACCAGATTGGCCGCCTCGAGGATCCCGATGTGCTGGGTGGCCGATTGCCGCGCCATGTTCAGGTGCTCGCAGAGCTCGCCCAGCGTCTGCCCGTTCCTCTCGTACAGCAGGTCGAGCAGCTTTCTGCGTGTTGGGTCGCCCAGCGCCTTGAAAACCTTGTCAGCGTCCATCCGATCCGTTGTGTTTGTGCGTGAGGTGAGTATATGCAGGCAAATACCTGCATGTCAATCAGCGCATCGCCCTGCGTGCCGCGCGATTGCTCGCTTGAAGCTATGCCGTGACAGGCCAACGCAGCACAGTAAATCGCAGGCAAAAGTGGACACTGTCCATTTCATTTGCTAGGCTATGTGTACGGCATCCACAAACGTCTGTGGCTGCAACCCAAGGAGACCGCGAATGAAGACCGAAGCGCAGAAGGAGCACCGCTGGCTGCAACGGCTGGTGGGCAACTGGATCGCCGAAGGCGAGGCATCGATGGGGCCGGACCAGCCGGTGCAGAAGTGGGAGATCCCCGAGCGCGTGAGCAGCGTCGGCGACGTCTGGGTCCAGTGCGTGACGCAGGGCGACATGCCCGGCTGCGGCCCGTCCACCACGGTCATGACGCTGGGCTACGACCCTGCCCGCAAGCATTTCGTGGGGACCTTCATCGGCTCGATGATGACCCACCTGTGGATCTATGAAGGCGACCTCGATGCCGGCGGCCAGCAACTGACGCTGCGTGCCGAGGGGCCGGATTGCTCCGGCAATGGCCGCATGGCCCAGTACCGCGACGTGATCACCTTCACGGACGACGACCACCGCACGCTGACGTCCTACATGCTGGGCGAGAACGGCGAGTGGACCGAGTTCATGAACGCCAGCTATCGCCGCCAGCGTTAGGCCTGGCGGCGCAGCGCCGCCAGCCGTGCCAGCCGGCCGCGGGGGCCGGGCGGATCGTCGTGCGGGCGCGCGGCGCCGCCCTCGGCATGGCGCCGGCGCCGGCGGCGCAGCACCAGCAGCAGCGACGCCGGCACCAGCAGCACCAGCGCCAGCAAGGCGAACGTGAACAGGCCCGGATCGCGCGCCGCGGCGGCGACGCGGTTCACCAGGCAGGCAGTGACCACAATGGCGGGCAGCATGCCCAGCGCGGTGCCGACCAGGCAGTCGCGCAGGCTGATGCGCGATGCACCGACCAGCAAGTTGACCAGCGAGAACGGTGCAATCGGCACCAGCCGCAGCACCACCATCGCCACCACCCCGTGCTTGCCCAACTGGTGGCTGACCCGGTTCAGCCGCCTGCCGCCAAAGCGGCGCACGGCATTGCGCCCCAGCAATCGGCCGGCCAGGTAGCCTGCACCGGTGCTCAACACGGTGCCGCACAGCGCCAGCGCGGCGCCGTAGAGTGGGCCGAATATGACCACGGTCACCAGGATCAGCAGCGTCACCGGCAGCATTGTCACCGCGCCGGCCAGGTAGGCGCCCATCATCGCCAGCGGTGCCAGCGGCATCTCGTCCAGCTGCTCTACCACACTGAGCAGCGCGCGGAAGTCCGCCCATTCGCGCAGCGGCGTATGGCGCCACGCAAATGCCAGCCCCGCCAGCAGCAGGGCCAGCGCCACCATCATCCCGACGCGCCCGAGCACGCGCGGGCGTGCCTCATGGCTGACGAACTCGGCCAGCACCTGGTCGCTGTCGATCGGCTCGATCGGGTCCAGCAGGTTGGCCGCCAGCGAGGCGGCATCGACATCGTCCGGCAACGGCGGCTCGTAGGCTTCCAGCGAGCGCCCGTCCGCACGCTGCAGTTTGCGGATGGCCGCAAGCACGCTGCGGGTGGCGGCGACCTCGGCCTGGAAGGTTTCGGGTGTCACCTCCAGGTGCTCGCCCAGCAGCCGTGCGCGCATGGCGGCAATGGCCGCTTGCACGCGCGGGTCGCCGCCCGACACCACGACGATATTGCACTCGGTATCCAGCCCCAGCGAGCGGTTGCTGAGGTTGGACGAGCCGATGGTGATGAGGTCGTCGTCGATCACCGTGACCTTGCTATGCACGTTGACGCATTCGGGCATCAGGCCCGGAATCGACGGGCAGTACAGGCAGAAGCGTTCCTGCGTGTCGGCTGCGCGCAGGCGGCGGTACAGGCGCGCGCGCAGCACGCCCATGCTGTGCGCTTCCAGCCAGCCGCTCTCGTTGCGGCGCGATACCAGCACGATATCGGGGCCGTCCTCGTGCCCCAGCCGTGCCTCCAGCGCCCTGGCGATCTCGCGCGAGCTGAAGTACTGGTTCTCCATGTAGATGCTGTGCCGGGCCGAGGCGATGGCATCGCGCAGCAGCATGCGGATCTCGCTGACACCGGGCTCGTCCTCGCACATGGGCATGGTGCGGGCGATGGCGACGCGCACGTCGGTCAGCTCCGGCGCCAGGCCTGGCGGCCACGGGTCTGACGAGGTGGCCGCAACCGGGCGCGGCTGGCTGCCGCTGGCGCGCAGCCAGCGCGCCGCGCACAGGGTGCCCAGCGCCGCCGCGGCGGCGCCGTCGAGCGCGCATTGCACGTCATGGAAGGGCGGGTAGGGCTTGCCTTCGGCCATGCGCAGCGGCGCGCCGGGGGCATGGCGGCTGTCGTCCCAGCGGCGCAGCGTCAGGTCCAGCCCGCCGACAAAGGCGAGCCTGTTGTCGATCACCACCACCTTCTGGTGGTGCGAGGCGCCGGGGGGATGGTTGCCGTCAAGCCGGAACGACAGGTGCCGGTGCGCCTGCCAGTGCGCGCTGGCCGACGGCAGCCACTCGCGCTCCATCGCCATCACCATGGCGTAGTCCCAGCTCAGGATATAGATGCGCAGTTCGGGGCGCTGGTCCGCCAGCGCGCACAGGAAGTCGCGCAGGCCCGCCGGCAGGTCGTCCTGCGCGCCCTGCGGCACCAGTTCCATGCGGCTGTCGATATCCCAGCCCAGGATGAAGATGGTGTGCTCGGCCCGCGGCAGCGCCTCGCGCAGCGCGCGGAAGTAGGCGTCGGCGTCGACCAGCATGGCAAAGCGCTGGCAGGGCTCGACGCGCCAGCAGTTGCGCCCCGGCTCCGGCGTAAAGCCGGCCGGGGCCTGGCAATCATGCGGAGGGCCAGTGGCGGGGGGCGCGGTGGTGCCGGGCGGGTTGTGTTGCCTCATGTCGCACGCTTCGGGGAGGTTCAGCCAGAAGCGTCGCGCAAGTTCCGTACCGGCGCGGCAAGTGGGCTGGCCCCGGCGTGCAGGCGGCGCCCCAGGGGATAAGGGCAAGCCTTGGGCGGCTCAGGCGCGTGTGCGCTTTACCTGCCTTTGTAAGAACGGCATGCTGGCGAGGGCGGGGCCGGGATGCCCAGCGTGCGGCTAAGACGCTATGAGATATGGCCGCGCGGCAGCGCGGTGGGGCGGGCAATGCCCCAAACGTCCAGCAGCGGCTCGAAATGCGGCTTGCTTTCGCGCGGTGCCGGCGCCACGCGCCGGGGCGGCGGCAAGGGCCGGCCGGTCAGCACAAGCTGGGTATCGGCCTCTGGCGGCGATTCAGGCTCGCCGGCGTAGGCCACCACGCCCATCTGGCGGGCGGACTTCAGCGCGCGCGTCAGTTCCGCGGCGCTCAGGCGGCTGGCGGCGGCAAGCCGGTGCCGGGGCATGGGCCCGTTGGCACGCAGGCTGGAAATCAACGCCATCACGCATTCCCGGGTGGTTCGGTTCATTTCGCTGCGTCAGGAAAAGGGTGCAGCGGCTGGCTCGCCAATCGAGTCTGCCGTGTACAGGTACCCATTCTTTCGCAGGGGTCATATCCTTGCCAACCGGATATGACACTTGTTCACATTTCCTAGCGCAGAGAGAGGAATTGTCCCTAAGCTAATGCCGCGTTTCCGGGTCGCCGGCCGGAAATCTGCGATCCGCGCCGTCGCGCGGGGTCAGCATCGTGCCATGCCGGCGCCACTTGCGCGCGTGGCTGGCATGGACGTCTTCGGCAAGCTCGTGCAGTTCGGCAACCCTGGCGTCGATCGGGTCGGGATAGATGTCCAGCGGGCGGTACCTGAGGAACAGGCGCATGGGGGTCTCGGTTGGTTCTGGATAATGGCGTGCTGCCTTGATTCCAGTATCGGTGACGGACCCATAGCTTTCACGAGCGGAGGCGTAACACATTGATTTCGCTCAATGTGTTTCCCGCAATGGACTGTTGTGGCCCGCGTTCGCCGCGGGCCCGGGGATGCAGGGGGCGGGGCCGGCCGTTGACGTTGGCCGGGGTGCTCAGCAGCCGATGCGGGCGGTGCTGCGTGCGTCGCGGCAGTAGATCTTGCGCTCGCGCACCAGGCCGTCGCGGCCGTGGATGCACAGCGGCAGGCCATCCTCGCGCGCGCGCATCCAGCCGGCCGCAATCGCGGCTTCCTGGGTCGGGAAATGCAGCGCGGTGTCGTCGCCACCGTTCTCCAGGCCTTCGATGGCGAGTGCCCATCTGCCGTCGCCGGTGTATTCGGTGTTGTCGGTTGCGGCGGGAAGCACGTGGATGCTGCGTGACGTCATGGTGTTCTCCGGAGGGCTTGTGCTGACTTTTGATTTTTAAGCGATGCCGCCGCCGCGGGGTATCCGTCGCTGTCCTACAAGCGCGCACGCGGTGAAGGCCTGTCGCGCCGTCGGCTGACATCCCGGTAGGACGAAAGCCGACTTTTCGCGCTGCGGTGCGTTGCTACGATCCAATTGCCGGTCGGGCAAGCGGCTGCCCGGTCAAGCCATTCCGATCCACTCCATCTTGGCGGCGCATGCCGCATCCACACGAAGCAAGGAGATCGTCATGAGAAAGCTATTTGCACTGTTTGCCCTCGCTGGCGTGATGCTGGTCACGGGTTGCAACACCATGGCCGGCGCCGGCAAGGATATCGAGCGCGGCGGCGAGAAGGTACAGGGCGCGGCGGAAAGCACCAAGCAGAAGATGTAGGTCCCGCTGCCTGCCGCCCTGGCATTGCTACGGCCCGCGCCTGGTGACGCGAGCCGTTGTCATTGCTGCGGCGAATTCAGTGTGCGGCCGTTGCCGGAGCCTGCCCCGCATCGATGCAGTTGCGGCGCCAGCTGGCGGGCGGCAGGCCGAACTCGCGCTTGAAAGCGCGGCTGAACGCGGCCTCCGAGTCGTAGCCGACCGCGCCCGCGACCTCGCTGATGGAACGGTTGCCGCTGCGCAGTTCGGCGGCCGCGGAGCGCAGCCGCCAGTGCGCCAGGTACTGCATCGGTGGCTGCCCCAGCAAGTCGGTAAAGCGCTGCGCCAGCGCGGAGCGCGACAGGCCCACGTTGCCCGCCAGCTCATCGACCGTCCACGGATAGGCGGGCCGCGCATGCATGCGCGACAGCGCCCGCCCCACATAGCGGTCGCGCAGGGCGGCGAGCCAGCCGCTTTCATTGTCAGGCAGGGAGTCGATGCAGCGCCGCACTGCCTGCACGAACAGCAGCTCGGACAGCTTGGCCAGCACCGTGGCGGTGCCCGCACGTGGTTCCGCCGCTTCCGAGGTGGCAAAGGCCAGCGCCGATGCCAGCCATGCCGATTCCAGCCCGCTGCCCAGCCCTACCTTGAACAGCCGCGGCAGCGACGTCAGCAAGGGGTTGCCCATGGTGTCGTCGAACCCCAGGAAGCCGCACACCATGCGCGTGGTCTCGCCGCCGCCGCCGTAGGACACGCGCATGACCTCGCCCGGGCTGTTGCGCAGCATGTCATACACCAGCGGAGCGGATGGCAGTGGTTGCAGGCGCAGGTCGCTGCCCAGCACGTGCGGCTCGCCCTGCGGCACCACCAGCAGTTCGCCGGTATCCACGCGCAGGCCCGGACCGGTGCCGTCGACCAGGCGCGCCCAGCAGACGCCTTCGGTAATCAGGTGGTAGGAGACGACGCGGTCGGCGCGGGGCAGGAAGGCGGCGCGCAATTCAGCATCCGCTTCACTGATCAGGCACCACGGCGACTTGAACTCGCCGTTCAGGAACACGGCGCCGCTGAGCTGCACGGCGCGCAAGAGGTCGGACAAGGCATCCATGGTCACATTCCTCCAGATCCGGGGTTTCGCGCAAGAAAGCCGGACGCCCGATCATACGGGCAAGGGGACCGGGCTCCGATACTAGCATCGTGCCTGGCGCCATACAACGCCGCAGCGCACGTATCAGACAAGCCGGAGACAACACCATGGAAACCCTTTCTGCAGCGGATGCCAGCGCAGGCGCACAGGCCGACTGGCTCGGCCTGGCCGCGACACTGGGCCGCACCTTCGACGCACGTGCGCCAGAGATCGATGCCAGCGGCCAGTTCGTCAGCGCCAACTACGACGACCTGCGCGCGCACCGCTTCTTTGCCGCGGCCGTGCCGCAGGAACTGGGCGGCGCCGGGCTTTCGCACCAGGAGCTGGGCGCGGTGCTGCGCGAGCTGGGCAAGTACTGCGGATCGACCGCACTGGCCTTTGCCATGCACACCCACCCGGTGGCCACGGCCGCGTGGCGCTGGCGCAATCAGCAAGCGCCGGTGGAGGGGCTGCTCAAGCGCGTGGCGGGCGAGCAGATGGTGCTGCTGGGCAGCGGCGGTTCGGACTGGCTGCAAGGCAGCGGCAAGGCTACGCGCGTGGATGGCGGCTTTCGCGTGGATGCGCGCAAGATCTTCGCCAGCGGCGCGCCGGCGGCGGACCTGTTCATGACCTGCGCCGTCCATGACGATCCGGAGACCGGGCCCACGGTGCTGCATTTCGCGCTGCCGATGAAGTCGCCGGGCGTACGCGTGCTGTCGAACTGGCACACGCTCGGCATGCGCGGCACCGGCTCGCACGATGTGCTGCTGGAAGGTGTGCTGGTGCCGGACACCGCCATTGCCGCCCGCCGCCCGCAAGGCGTGTGGCATCCGATGATGCATACGGTGGCGATGATCGCGCTGCCGCTGATCTATGCGGTCTACGTCGGCGTGGCCGAGGCCGCGCGCGATATCGCGCTGCAGCTGGCGCGCCAGCGGCGCCTGAGCGCGCATGCGGTGGAAGCCGCCGGGCGCCTGTGCAACGAGGCCGATGCCGCGCAGCTGGCGCTGGATGCGATGTTCGCGGCGGCATCGGGGCAGGCGCCGGGCGCGGTCACCACCAACCGCATCATGTGCGCCCGCACGCTGGCCGCGCGCGCGGTGCTGGCGACGGTCGAGGCGGCGATGGACCTGGCCGGCGGCGCGGGCTTCTATCGCGATGCCGGGCTGGAGCGGCGCTTTCGCGATGCGCAGGGCGCGCGCTTCCATCCGCTGCAGGCCGGTGCGCAGCAGGAGTACGCAGGGCGCATGGCACTGGGGCTGGATATCGACGCGCCGCCCGGCGAGGTGCGGCCTGCCGCGCAATGATCCCCGCCCTGGCGCCGCTGCCGTATGCCACGCAAGCCTGCAACGACAGCGGCCAGGACGACGCAGCCCGCGCCATCAGCCACGATGGCGCGGCGCGGCGGGCCTTGCGCGATGCGCTGGGGCAGTTTGCCACGGGCGTCACCATCGTCACGGCCGCGGACGCCGACGGCCAGCCGGTCGGCGTCACGATCAATGCCTTTACCTCGGTGTCGCTCGCACCGCCGTTGCTGTTGTGGTGCCTGGCACGTAGCTCCGGCAGCCTGCCGGCGCTGCGCGCGGCGCCGTGCCACGCGATCAATGTGCTGGGCAGTGGCCAGCTGGCCTTGTGCCAGCGCTTTGCCGCGCGCAGTGGTGACCGCTTTGCAGGCGTCGATTGCCGCCCCGGGCCATGCGGCACGGTGCTGATCGACAGCACGCTGGCGCATTTCATCTGCCGGCACCGCTCGGTGCGCGTGGTGGGCGACCACGTGATCTTTGTCGTGGAGGTGGTGGCCTATGGATCGACGCCAGGTGCGCCGCTGGTGTTCCATGCGGGCGGGTTTGCCGGGGCGCCAGCAGCCTAGGCGCGCTTGCCTGCAATCACCAGGGCAATGCCGCCCAGCACCGCGGCCGCGCTCAATCCCAGCCGCAAGCTCAGGGCTTCACTGAGCAGCGCGATGCCGCCTGCCGCCGTAATGACCGGCACGCTCAGTTGCACGGTGGCGGCGGTGGCGGCCTTCAGCCGCGGCACCACGGCATACCAGATGACATAGCCCAGCCCGGAGGTGATGGCGCCGGACAACAGCGCATAGGCCAGGCCCGCGCTGTCCAGTGAACGCTGCGCCTGCATCACCGCACCCAGCGCCAGCGCCATCGGCACCGCGCGCAGGAAATTGCCCGCGGTGGTAGAGGCCGGATCCGCGGCGCGCCTGCCGCGCAGCGAATAAACGCCCCACGCGATGCCGGCCGCGATCATCAGCAGCGAGGACAGCAGCGGCGGCGCGGCCAGCCCCGGCAGCAACAGCCACACCAGCCCGGCCAGCGCCAGGGCCAGGCCGAACCATTGCTGCGCGCGCATGGGCTCGCCGGCATAGAGGCCATAGCCGGTCATGGTGGCCTGCACCGCCCCGAACAGCAGCAGTGCGCCGGTCCCCGCGGTGAGACGCACATAGGCGAAGGAAAAGGCCGCGGCATAGCAGAACAGCGCAAGCGCGGAGATCCAGTTGCCCTGCACCGGCGGCAGCCGCTGCGCCACGACCGTGCGCACCAACTGGTGCCGCGCCGCGACGATGACCCACAGCACCAGCGCCGCCGCGGCGACGCGGGCCAGCGTAAAGCTGGCCGCGTCGATGGTGGTGCCTTTAAGCGCGAGCCGGCACAGCAGCGAATTGCCGGCAAAGGCGAGCATCGCCAGTGCGGTCAGCACCACGGTGTTCGCGCGCGGCATGCGGCGGGGCGGCGGTGGCGGCTGCGTGGTTCAGGCTGCGGGCGGCTCGTCGCCGATGGCGAACGAGGACAGGTGCTCGATCGCCCTGACCAGCCCGGAATGATCCCAGCCCGCGCCGCCCAGCCCGCTGCAGACATTGAACAGCTGCTGGCACGACGCCGTGTTGGGCAGGCCCACGCCGAGCTGGCGCGCGGTGGACAGCGCCAGGTCCAGGTCCTTCTGGTGCAGCGCGATGCGAAAGCCCGGGTCGAAGGTGCGCTTGATCATGCGTTCGCCATGCACTTCCAGGATGCGCGAGCTGGCAAAGCCGCCCATCAGCGCCTCACGCACACGCGCGGGATCGGCGCCGGCGCGGGCGGCCAGCACCAGCGCTTCGCTGACCGCCTCGATGGTCAGCGCCACGATCACTTGGTTGGCCACCTTGGCCACCTGGCCGTCGCCGGCCTGGCCCACGCGCGTGATGTTCTTGCCCATCAGTTGCAGGATCGGCAGCACCCGGTCGAACACCTCCTGCTTGCCGCCGGCCATGATCGACAGCGTGCCCGCCTTGGCCCCGACCTCGCCGCCGGAGACCGGCGCATCGACATAGTCGGCGCCGAGCGCCTCGATGCAGCGCGCGAACTCGCGCGTGGCGATCGGCGAGATCGAGCTCATGTCGATCACGGTGACGCCGCCTGCCGTGTCGGCAAGGCCGTCAGCGACCCCCTTCTCGCCAAACAGCACCCGCTCCACGTCGGGCGTGTCAGGCAGCATCAGGATGATGGTTTCCGACTGCTTCGCCACCTCCTCGGCGCTGGCGCAGGCTTTCACGCCGGCATCCTGCAGGTCCTGCGGCACGCCGCTGCGCGTGTGCGCGAGCACGGTATGCCCGCCGTCGACAAGGTGCTGCACCATGGGCTTGCCCATCACGCCAAGTCCGATAAAGCCGATCTTGCTCATGTCAGTGTCCGGTAGTGGTCAGGCGCCAGGCCGGCCGTGCGTCGCGCACGACGCCGGGTTCATCTCTGATGATAGTCAGTCACAGCATATGCTCTGCACCGGCGGGCCTCTCGGCTTGGATACAGCTTGCTGTGGCGGGTTTTCCGCAAATCCAAGGCCTTGGATCATATCGCGGTGCGCGATGCAAATCGCCCCGATTCTCTTTCGCTTGGCACCTGGCCGGCCCCTGGAATCGGGGCCTCTCAGGAGCACCACATGACCAAGATCAAGCTGACCAAGAGCGTTGTTGACGCTGCAAAGGCACAGACCAGCGACGTCGAACTCCGGGATACGATCGTTCCGGGCTTCATATGCAAGGTAACACCAACCGGCCGCAAAGTGTTCATGCTTCAGTACCGCACGAACTCGGGTATGCGCCGTAAGCCGGCGCTCGGCCAGTTCGGCGAGCTGACCGTTGAACTGGCGCGGTCGCTGGCCCAGGACTGGCTGGCCGAAGTCCGGCGCGGCGGCGACCCTGGACATGACAAGGCCAAAGCCCGCAAGGCGCCTACCGTCAAGGAGCTTTGCCTCCGGTTCATGGAGGACCACTCCAAGCTACACAACAAGCCGAGCACGCAGCGCTCGTATCAGCACCAGATCGACAGCTTTGTCATCCCGGCCTTCGGCAGCAAGAAAGTCCACGAGGTCACACGGCAGGACATCACCACGCTGATGAAGCGTATGGAAAAGTCACCTATCCAAGCCAATCGGACGCTGGCATGCATCTGCAAAATGTTCAACCTGGCCGAGGTGTGGGGCTACCGGCCCGACGGCTCCAACCCTTGCCGTCACGTGCCTAAGTACCCGGAGAATGGCACGACCCGCCTCATCACCGATGAGCAGATGGTCAAGCTATTCGCATATCTGAACAAAGCCGAGGCGGAGGGGCTGGAGCATTCGATCCACCTGCTTGCCGTCCGGCTGCAATTCGAGCTCGCGGCGCGGATGTCGGAGGTCCGGCTTTTGCAGTGGGATTGGCTCGATCTGTCCGACGGCCGGGTGGTGTGGCCGGACAGCAAGACGGGCGGTATGTCCAAGCCCTTGAGTGAGGAGGCCCATCGGCTTGTGTCGAACGCGCCGCGCTACGGCGATTCACCCTATGTCTGTCCCGCCATCCTGGATCACAGCAGGCCGCTCAGTCCGGGATCCTACTACCACGCATGGTTGCGCATCCTCGAGCGCGCCGGCGTTCCGAAGGTCGGCACCCATGGCATTCGCCACCGCGCTGCCACGGATATCGCCAATTCCGGCATCCCGGTCAAGGTCGGCATGGCGCTGACAGCGCACAAGACCTTGGCGATGTTCATGCGTTACGTCCACACGGAAGACGATCCCGTGCGCCAGGCTGCGGAACTGGTGGCGAGCCGGCGCAAGATGATCACTGGAGTGCGGCAGGCCGAAGGAGTGACGAAATGAAGCGGCGCAAGATGGCCGGTCCGTCGCCTGCAGCACCGTCGGCCCTGCTGGGCGACATCCGGGCATTGATCGAGGCGGCGCGGCAGCGCGCCGCCTCGGCGGTGAACAGCGAGCTGACGATCCTTTACTGGCGTGTCGGCCACCGCATTCATACGCAGGTTTTGGAGGGTCGGCGGGCTGACTACGGCGAGGAAGTGCTGGCCACACTGGCGGCCCAGTTGGTAAGGGACTACGGCAACAGCTTCGCCGAGAAGAACCTGCGCCGCATGGTGCAGTTCGCCACAACCTTCCCAGACGAGAAGATTGTCGTATCTCTGATACGACAATTGAGCTGGACGCACTTCATCGCCCTAATCCCGCTGAGAGACCCGCGCCAGCGGGATTACTACGCGCAGATGGCCAGTGCTGAACGGTGGAGCGTGCGGACGCTGCGAGAGCGCATCGACTCGATGCTGTACGAGCGCACGGCATTATCCAGAAATCCGGAAGAGCTGATAGCGCAGGAGCTGGCAACGATGCGCGATGCGCGGCGAATGTCGCCCAGCCTCGTCATGCGCGACCCATACATCCTCGACTTCCTGGGGCTTCGAGACACCTGGCAGGAGGGCGATCTGGAGGCAGCGATCGTCCGCGAAATGGAGTCCTTTCTGCTGGAACTAGGCGTGGGCTTCACCTTCGTTGCCCGCCAGAAGCGCATCCAGTTGGATGGCGACGACTTCTACCTCGACTTGCTCTTCTACAATCGGAAGCTGCGGCGGCTGGTGGCGGTCGAACTGAAGGTCGGCGAGTTCAAGGCGGCGTACAAGGGCCAGATGGAGCTATACCTGCGCTGGCTCGATAGGAATGAGCGGGAACCGGAGGAGGCCTCGCCGCTGGGCATCATCCTTTGCACTGGCAAGAAATCCGAGCAGGTTGAATTGCTCGAGCTGAACAAGTCAGGCATCCATGTTGCCGAGTACCTGACCACCTTGCCGCCACGCGAGTTGTTGGCCGAGCGGCTACAGCAAGCGGCCGCGCGTGCACGGTTGCAGATCGAACAGCGCGGCGATGATCAGGAGAAGCACCGACCAGAGGGGGCGTATTCAAATGAACCATAGATTGCTGGCAGCAGCTGACGGCCAACTCCGGCGCGTATTATTGGCTAGTCTTCGTCTCGCGGCAAGTGACTGCACATCGGGAATTGTTTCCGCTCGGAGAATCTTTCGGTCGTCGGCCAACTTCCGTCGGCAGGAATAGCATCGATCGCGTACATACGTGGATTTAAAGCTATTGAAACTCGCGCGGTACTCAGCCCCTGAAAATCAAAGTGTAGTGGGTGCGCTGCCATTTTTGGCTGATATATTAATTCTACCGTGGACTGTGGCATTAACGTTGGACGTTGCCTTTTACTTCTTTAAAGTTATTTGTTCTCTGATAGATCATTGATGCCTTTGAAGAGGGTATAGGTATGGGCGTTGTTGCATAACCCCTGGTGCCGGGCGGCGAGCCGAATGACGTTTACGCACAACAGTCATGGAGGCGCCCCTGTTAACTTTGCG